>DASRFZ010000116.1:0-3593 GCA_035651275.1 Mycobacterium sp.
CGCCGTGCACGATCACGGCGGCGGCCCCGATATCGGCGGCGGCGTCGCAGGTGTCTTGAAGGATCTTGCGCGACGGGATGCGCACCCGGTTGTTGGCCGACGCGACGTTGATCAGATACGGCGCGTGCACGTACACCGGCAGGCTTGCCGACCTCAGCCGAGGGGCGTCGTCGCGCGGCTTTGGCTTTTTCCAGCTCTGCGGGTTGCCCAGGAAGATCTGCACGAGGTCGGCGCCTTCTGCTTCGGCGGCGGCAAGGGGATCCTGGGGACTTACGTGCGATCCAATGAGCACGTCGGCCAGTCTAGTCGCTCTGGGTTTCCGGCGAGCAGACGCAGAATCGCATCGCCAAGGCACTGGGCGTGCGATTCTGCGTCTGCTGGCCAGGTGTAGTTGCTCAGCCCGCTATCCGGGACCGCGCGAGGTGTCGGCCAATCCTGGCCGCCAAGAGATCAGGATGGCGTCGCACGTCGTCGACCACAACCGGAATTACCGTCCAGCCAAGTTCTTGCACCCTTGCGAATCGGGCTTTGTCTCTGATCATCTCAAGCCGACCCACATGCCATTCAACGCTTTCGTATTCCGCCGCGACCCGCGCCTCCGGCCACGCAAAGTCCACACGCCATATCTCGCCGTTTCGACCCCGAATCTCGTACTGCAGTTCGGGAAGTGGCAACTTGTAATCGATCATCACAAGGCGTGCTTCGCTTTCCATTGCCGACTCCGCCCGCGCATCGGCATAGGGAAGCAGCCCGCGTACGGCGACGATGCCACGTCGTCCGCGCTGCTCGTGCACAGCGCGCTCAAGTTCGCTCTGGGTCGTCCAACCCGAGCGCAGGGCTGCGTCGAGGGTT
Source organism: Mycobacterium sp. (assembly GCA_035651275.1). Taxonomy (GTDB): domain Bacteria; phylum Actinomycetota; class Actinomycetes; order Mycobacteriales; family Mycobacteriaceae; genus Mycobacterium. The sequence continues at coordinate 853 of DASRFZ010000116.1, forward strand.
GCCAATGCGCGCGGACGTGGCAACTCGCGTGCGACTTCAATAGCGGTCCATGCCGGCGCCGTCGCGAGACGGCCTGCAACGTGCCGCAATTCTGCACCAGTCCGCTGGTGAACCATCAGCCGGGTGGTTGGCCGCATCCGCACCGCAGGATCCAAAACGTGTATCGCAGTAGAGTTTTCCACGTCGAATCCGTACAACCTTGCGGCGGTTCCCATACACGCGACGACATGTCGGCCCACGAAAAGATCCAACGCAGCTAAACGTCCCAAGAGGTCCGGCTCAGCTGCGGCGTAGACCCCATACCACACCCGGACGAGACCGCCGTTTTTCACTTGGACATCGAGCTGCTGACGGGTCATAACGGCGAGCAGCTGTGCTGTAGTTGCGAACCCACCGCCCTTTTCCAGGACCGCAATCGCGTCACCGTGCACCCCGGCAGCATGCGGCGGTTACGCCAAGTTGGCTAACCAGCCCTGGGGATAACGGCGAGCAGACGCAGAATCGCATCGCCAAGGCACTGGGCGTGCGATTCTGCGTCTGCTCGGCGAGGACTAGCGGTAGTCGCTGTAGCCGTAGTCGTCCAGCGGCACCGCGGCACCGGTGGCCTGGCCGAAGTCCGGGCTGTAGTACTGGTCCTCGTAGGACGGGATCGTGTACGCCGCGGCCCGGGCCTCCTCGGTCGGCTGCACCTGGATATTGCGGTAGCGGGCGATCCCGGTACCGGCCGGGATCAGCTTGCCGATGATCACGTTCTCCTTCAGACCGTTGAGCTTGTCGCTGCGGCAGTTGATCGCCGCATCGGTCAGCACTCGCGTGGTCTCCTGGAACGACGCCGCGGAGAGCCACGAGTCGGTGGCCAGCGACGCCTTGGTGATCCCCATCAACACCGGACGACCGGCGGCGGGCTCGCCGCCCTCGGCCACCACCCGACGGTTCTCGGCCTCGAACTCGGCCCGGTCGATCAGCGAACCCGGCAAGAACTCCGTCGACCCCGAGTCGATGATCGTCACCCGGCGCAGCATCTGGCGCACGATCACCTCGATGTGCTTGTCGTGGATCGACACGCCCTGGGCCCGGTAGACCTGCTGGACCTCCTTGACGAGATGGATCTGCACCTCGCGCGGACCCTGCACCCGCAGCACCTCGTGCGGGTCGGCGGAGCCTTCCATCAGCTGCTGGCCCACCTCGACGTGGTCGCCGTCGGCGAGCACCCGTTCGCTGCCGTCCTCGTGCTTGAAGACCCGCAGCCGCTGGCGCTTGGAAAGCTTGTCGTAGACCACTTCCTCGCCACCGTCGTCGGGAACGATGGTGATCTTGTAGAAGCGGTCGCCCTCCTCGAGTCGCACCCGTCCGCTGACGTCGGCGATCGGCGCCTTGCCGCGCGGGATGCGGGCCTCGAACAGCTCCTGCACCCGCGGCAGACCGCTGACGATGTCCTCACCGACACCACCCTGGTGGAACGTGCGCATGGTCAGCTGTGTACCCGGCTCCCCGATGGACTGCGCGGCCACGATGCCGACAGCTTCGCCGATGTCGACGAGCTTGCCGGTGGCCATGGACCGCCCGTAGCAGGTCGCGCACACACCCATGCCGGTCGCACAGGTCAGCACCGAGCGCACCTTCACCGAGGTGATGCCCGCCGCCAGCAGTGCCTCGATCTCCGGATCGCCCAGGTCGCGACCGCGTTCGACGATGACGTTGCCGTCCTTGTCGACCGCGTCGACGCCCAATGTGCGTGCGTACGCGGACGTCTCGATGAACGGGTCGCGGATGAGCGTGCCGTCGGGCTGACGCTCGGCCAGCTCGACCGTGATGCCGCGTTCGGTGCCGCAGTCCGCCTCGCGGACGATGACGTCCTGCGAAACGTCCACCAGCCGGCGGGTCAGGTAACCGGAGTCGGCGGTACGTAATGCGGTGTCGGCCAGGCCTTTCCGCGCGCCGTGGGTGTTGATGAAGTACTCCAACACGGTCAGGCCCTCGCGGAACGACGACTTGATCGGGCGCGGAATGAACTCCCCCTTCGGGTTGGTCACCAACCCCTTCATCCCCGCGAGTGTGCGGGTCTGGGTGAAGTTACCCGTGGCACCGGATTCCACGATCGTGATGATCGGATTGTCGTCCGGGTAGTGCTCGCGCAGCGCCTGACCCACCTCGTCGGTGGCTTCCTTCCAGATTTCCACCAGCGCCTCGTTGCGCTCGTCGTGGTTCAAAGCACCACGCTGGAACTGCATTTCGACCTTGTCAGCCCGCTCTTCGTAAGCGTCGAGGATCTCCTGCTTGCCCGGCGGAACCAACACGTCTGCCATCGAGACCGTGACTCCGCTTCGGGTGGCCCAGTGGAATCCGGCGTCCTTGAGCTTGTCGACGGTCTGCGCGACCACGATCATCGGGTAGCGCTCGGCCAGGTCGTTGATGATCGCCGCCTGAACCTTCTTGTGCATCTGCTTGTTCACGAACGGATACCCGACGGGCAGCAGTTCGTTGAACAGCACTCGACCCAAGGTGGTCTCGGCGATCCAGGAATCACCTGGCTGCCAGCCGTTTTGGCCGAACAGCTCGGTCTCGAGCTCGGTCGGCGGACGCAGCTGCGAGAGCCGCACCTTGATCTTGGCCCGCACACTCAACGCGCCACGGTCCATCGCCATGATCGCCTCGGCGGGCGAGGCGTACACGCCCGACTCCGGACGATCCTTGGCGGCCGGCTGGTATTCACCGGTGTCGCCTGCGATCTCGGTGGTCAG
>DASRFZ010000117.1:0-4380 GCA_035651275.1 Mycobacterium sp.
AGAAGATGCCGACGGCGACACCGAGGATGATCGCCAGCGACTCGGCGATGATGACCACCTGGGCCGTGTGCCCGAGCGTGCGCGTGACGTCGGGCCAGATCGGCTGGAACGTCAGCAGCGAGTTGCCGAGCTTGTGCGTGACGACGTCCTGGACCCAGTAGAAGTAGCGCAGCACGACCGGCTTGTCGAGATGATTGTGATGGGCGACTAGCATCAGTGTGTGCTGCGAGACGCGCGGGTTGGCGCGCAGCGCACCGAGCGGGTTCCCGGCATACGAGACGAAGATGAAGCTCAGGAACGTCGACAGGAACAGCACCGGGATGCTGTAGAGAATCCTGCGAACGATGTAGGTGAGCATGTCGGCTTACGTCGCGGTGCTGCGCCACGCCCCTTGAGGGCGGCTTCACGAGCGTAAGACGCACGCTCCGGGAAGGCTTCCGAAATCCTGCGCATCTGGGCGTGAAAAACGGTTTGCCGTGGTTTGCCACCGGTTGCCGATCCGCTCATTCGAGCCGCTTTCGGCGCGTCGCACTTGCGACACCACCAATTTAGGCGCCGTGTTTATGGGTTCGTGCAACATTCCGGGGGCGGGCTGCCGACGATGGGGAGGAGTTATGGGTCTGAGGAGGGGGTTGCAGGTCGGCTTGATCGGTTTCGCGGCCGGGTTGTTGCTCGTGTTTGCGCCGGCGGGGTCGGGGGGCGGATCGCTGTGGGGTTCGAGTGTGGCGTTTACGAATCAGGTGGCGAGCTCGCCGGTGGGTGGGGGCGGGTATCCGGTGCCGGCGGGTCAGACGTTCCCGAATCCGGGAACGTGCGGTGCGGGCTCGTTCACGAATCGGTCGGAGTCGTGGCTGGCGGTCAAGCCTGGCAGTAACGACATCGTGGGGGTGTCGAAGTTCTTCTTCGACCGCTACTCGAGCGATTACATGTTCTACGACGGCGCCTACCAGATCCCGGGCGGGACGCCGACGACGAATAACCAGGTGCAGGGGTACGACTGTCTTTCGACCGGGTCGCAGGCGATGCCGCCGAGCTGGACCGATTCGACCGACCCGAACGTGGCCTGGGACACGCGCGGCCGCGTCTACCAGACGGTGCTGCCGTTCAACGCGTTCTGGGGTGGCGCGAACCTGCACCCCGACGGTGGCATCTACCTGTCCTATTCCGATGACATGGGAGCGCACTGGACGACCGGTAACGGCGGCCAGCCGCTGGCGAGCTTGTCGAACGCCACCGCCACGCAGTCCGGAGACGTCGTCGACAAGCAGTGGGTCGCGGTCAACGACGTCGCCGGCAGCCCGTTCCAAGACCACGTGTACGCGATGTGGTCGGTGTTCGAGCGCAACAACACGAAGATCGAGATCGCCGTCTCTCGCGACCGCGGCCAGACGTTCTCGAAACCGGTGACGATCACCGCGCCGGCGCAGACGGGACCGTCGAACACCTACATCTACCCATCCGTCGACGCGGCCGGCGACCTCTACGTCGCGTTCACCTCGTTCCCGATCAACCGCAATAAGCCGCCGGCGACGATCTACGTCAGTCGCTCCACCGACGACGGCCAGACCTTCGCTCCGTTCGTCGCGGCGGCCTCGAACGTCGGTGTGCTGCCGTCGACCGACCTGCCGAACACGACGTTCCGCGACGGCATCACCGAGAACTTCGCCGCCAGCCCGACCTATCCCGGGCATCTCTACCTGACCTACGAGGACTGGGACGGAGCCCAGATGGACGTCAAGTTCGTGCAATCGACCGACGCAGGCCAGACCTGGTCGACGCCAGTGACCGTGAACGACAACGTCGACGCGTCCGGCGTGCCGACCGACCAGTTTCAGCCGTCGGTCGCCGCCGGCCCCGCCGGCGGCGTCGCGGTCGCGTTCTACGACCGCCGCGCCGCCTGCCCGAATGACACAAGCATCCTCCCGGCGGACGTGGGGCGGACGAACTTCTGCATCGACGTCTCCCTGCAGGCCTACAAGGACAGCGGCGCCGGCGCGGTCCCGGTCGGCGGCAACGTTCGAATCAGCCGATACACCTGGGATCCACAACAGCCTGGACAACACCTCGGCGGGCTGTCACAGCTGCCCTGCGCCGACGCCAACTGCGCTACCACCTTCATCGGCGATTACTTCGGGCTCGCGATGTCGGCCGACAACGTCTACGCCCTGTTCGTCTCCACCCACTACCCATCCCACGTAAAGGCAGACGAGGGAGGACCCGTCTACTACCAACAACAAATCCTCGCCACCACCAGCCGTACCGGACTGGGAAACAACTGATTCGCAGCGGGCGAGGCCCGCACACCGGCCTCGCCCACGTTTGTTCAAGGCCGGGGTACGCGCGAGGCCGATCGTTGGATGCGACCCCCTATCCGGTCGCCACGGGCTCTGTGCGGGGGGCTATTTGATGCCGTCGAGAAGCTTGGCGGGTGGGATGCCGAGCCCGCGGGCGAGCTTTGTGATTGTGGACAGGCGGGCATCGCGGCCGCCGCGCTCGAGCAGGGATAGGAAGAGCAGAGCGCCCACTCCGCGACGTCAGTGTCTGGGGTCAGCGGTCGAGATCCGACGGCGCGTAACAGCGGCGACCGGAGCGAGGACGAGATCGGTATGCAACGAGAACCAGAGGCCGGAGACGCCCGGGGGCCGATCCGGGTCGTCGGGAGCGCGAGGCTCGAATCGCTTGATCAGCGACGGCTTGACCGCGAACACTGCGTCCGAGTCGAGATAGTCGGAGTCCGCGTCGAAGATGTGCGTGGCCACCGACTCGTACCCGGCCGCGTGAACGGCGAGATGGACATGCGCCGGCCGCCATGGGTGGCGGCCCGCCGCCTCGAGCATCTTCCCGACCGGACCGTCCGCGGGAATTGGATACGCCGTCGGTCGAATCGCGAGGAACGCGAAGCCGCCGTCGTCCTTCGAGCGGAAGCGGCCGCGGAGGTGCTCCTCCGGGGCGTCCGGATCCTGCACGGCGTAGAGACGGTTCTCCGCGTTCTGCCAGACGTCGATCTCCGCCGCGGGAATCGGCTCTCCGGAGACGCCACGCACGGTCCCGTGGATCCACAGCGGCTCGCCGCCGGGCTGTTCGCTGATGCTCTCGCCGTAGCCGCGGAGGGGCGAGCCGGCTGCCCAGAACGGGCCGACGACCGTCGACTCGGTGGCGCCGGTCGGACGTTCGCTTGCGAGTGCGTCGACGAGCATGGACAGGCCGAGCGCGTCGGACCAGAGGATGAACTCCTGGCGGTGCTCGTCCGTGATCCGGCCCGTCTCGGTCAGCAGGGCGATCGCCCGCTCCCACTCGTCGCGCGTGAGCCCCACCTCGGCGACGAGTGCGTGGAGATGCCTCGTCAGCGCTTGCATCAACTCTCGTACGCGCGGATCGGGGCATCCCTCGAAGCTTGCGACGGCCGCGGCCGTGATCTCCTCGGGCCTTGTGACGCTCATGCAGTGCCGAACTGCTCGGCGAGGAAGTCCCAATCGCGGTTGAAGCGGTACGAATGATGCAAGGGTGGCAGCGGCGCGCGCGTCTCCAGCCACCGCGTCTTCTTGCCGGACCGGTTCTCGAATGCATGGATGCAGCCGACGCCGGCATACGCAACGTCCCCGACGGCAAGCGTGTATTCCGTTCCGTCCGCGATGAAGACGACCTCGCCTTCGAGCATGTAGAACGCCTCCTCCACCGGGTGATCGTGCGGATGAAGGACGACGTCGCACTGATAGTCGACCATGAACATGGTCCCCAGGAACGCGCCGTGGCGCTCGTCGAGCAGCATCTGCGACGGCTGCCAGTGGGCGAAGAAGCGGGCCCGCGGATCGCGGACGCTCACCGGCTCCGGTCCGGTGCCGACCCCACTCGGCACGAAGAACGTGTCGGCGGGATCGGTCGCGTCCCTGGCCTGGGGCGTCTGCAGGTCGATCCAGCGGCACGGCTCGGAGTCGGGCGCGTGCCACGAGTGGGTGGCACCGACGCCGATGAATGCCGCGTCGTCCGGGCTGATGCGGTAGGTCAGGCCGTCGGGGCTCAGACACGGAGCGCCTGCCACGACGTAAACGAGTTCCTCGTACGAATGAACATGCGGATCGATCGAGCCGCCCGCCGCGAGCTCGCAGGTTCCGAAGCCCGTGCGGATCGCGCCGACGCCTCGGTCGATGTGAGAGACCCGCCGGTAGCCCACGCTGTGATCGGCATAGGCAGGCTGCGGCTCGAGTTGCGCCGGATCGAATCCCGTGACGTGATGCACCAGTTGCCTCTTGCTCAGACGTCCAGTTGCTCGGAGAACCATTCAGCTGCGGCGGCTCCGGCCTGCGTCAGCAGCGAACGGTCGCTGTACAGCGTCATGTGCGTCGAGCCTGCGATGGTCACGAGCCGCTTCTTCGAGGTCGG
>DASRFZ010000118.1:0-15932 GCA_035651275.1 Mycobacterium sp.
TCCGTCCGAATCGCTACGCCCCGCAAGGGTTGTGTATGTCACTTGAACTATGTGACCGGCCTCGTCGGTGACAATGTTCTTCGTCACGATGATGTCGGTGCCGTGCGCCTGGCGGACCGAATGCACATACACGTCGCAATACAGCCGGTCGCCGGTCTTGATCGGCTTCAGGAACTTCAACGCCTGATCGACCTGGACGATCTTCGCGTCCTGGATTCCGATGTTGGCATTGGCGAAGAACGCCGTCTGGGCTTGGTAGCCGAACACCGAGATGAACGTCAGCGGCGCCAGAAGCCGGTCATAGCCGAGCTCGGCGGCCGCCTTCTCCTCGAAGAAGGCGGGGTCATCGTTTTTGACGGCGACGGCGTACTCGCGCAGCTTCTCGCGCCCGACTTCGTAGTAGTCGGGATAGCGGAAATGCATCCCGACGATTTCATCGGACAAAGCCACGGGACGTGAACCTACCTAGTCGAGCTGATTAATCGCCAATCGGGCAAACCCGATCGCGGGTCAGCGGGTCTCTTTGTGCGCCTGGTGCTTACCGCAGTTCGGGCAGAACTTCTTGATTTCCAGCCGGTCCGGGTCGTTGCGCCGATTCTTCTTGGTGATGTAGTTGCGGTGCTTGCACACCTCGCACGCCAAAGTGATCTTTGGCCGTACGTCAGTACTGGAGGCCACGTCTACTGCCCTTCTAACACTGTCGCTTGGGTCGATATTCGTCTCGTAGCGATGGCCGGACTTGAACCGGCGACCTAACGATTATGAGTCGTTCGCTCTAACCAACTGAGCTACATCGCCTTGTAGTGAGGCACCGCCGAGCCCCCTAACGGAATCGAACCGTTGACCTTTTCCTTACCATGGAAACGCTCTGCCGACTGAGCTAAGGGGGCCTGACCCGCACAATCCCGTCGCACTGGCCCAGTAGAGGGTACAGCGTGGCCGGCGGGGCCGCCAAACAGGCGGTTGGGGCTTAGAGCTTGCTCGCGGCGTACTGCGCGCCTTGGTTCGGCAATCCGTTCACCGTGTACAAACCGTGGGCGCCGAAGTCACCTTGGTCGGAACAGATCACGTCGCCGTCGGCGCACAACTCGAGGGTCTTCGCTTTGTACCGTGGGCCGATGACGATGGGCGGCATACCGATCGAGTCCATGAACCGGTCGGACGGGGTGCCGAAGAGGACGACGGCGGCCACGTGGTCGGCGACCTCGGACGGCAGCGGTTTGGGCAGACCCTGCGCAAGGACGTCCTGCGGCACGCCGTCCGGCACGGCATCCGCGGTGACGAAGCCCATGACTGCGGCGCCCTGGGAGAACCCGCTGAGCACCATCTTGGTCTTCGGGCACGTCTTCGCCATGTCGCTGACGTGCGCGGCGGCGTCGCGGATGCCGTCGATGGCCAGGTTGAAATCCATGTTCGCGGGATAGTTGACGCCATAGACCCCGACGGACTTGTCGCCGACCAGCGGGCGCAGCGCGGCGACGAACACGTCTCCGACCGGCCCGAGAGGAGGCGGCTCGTTCGTGCCGCGTGCGAAGACGACGTCGACGTCGGGGCATGGGTCAGCCTGTGCGGGTGCAACGTGGACGGGGGCGATCAGGAGCGCGCAGGCCGCGACGGCCGCAGCGATTACTGAGCGAGCGATCGGACGTCTGCGCATATCTATATATCCCCAGAACCTCGGGCTCGAAACCGTCAACGCCCTAGATTAAGCGCATGACCGATGGCGCTGCGACGCGGGTGGCGGTGTATCTGGACTTCGACAACATCGTGATTTCACATTACGACCAGACTCACGGCCGAAACTCGTTCCAGAAGGACAAGGTCAAGGGTCTGCCCGCCGAGCGGCTGGAGCAGGCAACCGTCGACGTCGGCGCGATCATCGACTTCGCGTCGTCGTTCGGCACCTTGGTGCTCACGCGCGCGTACGCGGACTGGTCGGCTGATGTCAATGCGGGCTACAGCAAGCAGCTGGTGGCACGCGCGGTCGACTTGGTGCAGTTGTTCCCCGCGGCCGCATACGGCAAGAACGGTGCGGACATTCGGCTGGCGGTCGACGCGGTCGAAGACATGTTCCGGCTGCCGGACCTGACGCATGTCGTGATCGTCGGTGGCGACTCGGACTACATCGCGCTCGCGCAGCGGTGTAAACGCTTGGGGCGGTACGTAGTTGGCATCGGGGTGGCGGGTGCGAGCAGTGGGTCGCTGGCAGCAGCGTGCGACGAGTTCGTCACGTACGACTCGCTGCCCGGTGTGCCCGACGTTGCGACAAAACGCTCGCCGCAGGATCCGCAGAAGGCGGCGACCGCATTGCTGGAGCGTGCCTTGCGGATCGGTCTGCAAAAGGACGACAGCGATTGGCTGCACAACTCGGCGGTCAAGGCGCAGATGAAGCGGATGGACCCGTCATTTTCCGAAAAGTCGTTGGGTTTCCGGTCTTTCAGTGACTTCCTGCGCTCGCGTAGCGACGTCGTCGACCTCGACGAGAGCAGCACGACGCGGATGGTGCGACTGCACAGCGAGGGGTGAGCCGCCGGTCGGCGCGGTCGCCGGCGCGACTTACGGGGACATACCTAAGTGCGGGATATACCTAAGTGCCCGCCTCCGAGCGACAACCGTTGACCTGCGCATTTGTCGAGGACTGTCGCTCGCACCAGCGTTCCCGTTAGCCTCCTGACCTGGAGAAACGCTTTTGTCGCTCGGAGTCGGGCACACGCACATATGCCGGGAGTCGAGCGGCGCTAGGGCGGGGTCAGCCGTTTCGCCTCCGCCCGCAAAGCCAAAGCGCGGGAACGAATCCGGTGCTCTGTCGAACGCGGCATCCAGCCGGGGCCATATCTGCCGCGTCGTCCTTTACCGACTCGGCCCCGCCTGACTTCCCAACGCAGTGCATCGGATATCGCTTTCGACGCCCGGCCGCGGGTTTCAAACCCGTGCCAGGCGAGCATGTCGACGAGTTCTGACACGGTTGCAGGACCATGAAGGTACAGGTGATGAGTGAGCACGTAACGCAGTTCCGTTCCGCGCAGCAATCGTTTGGTCATAGTCGCTACGAGGCGGGCAAAGACGCCATGGTTCCCACGCTGCCGACCCGGCTTCGTACGCTAAGAGCCATGGCAACCGACGACCGCCTGTATTTCCGCCAGTTATTGTCCGGCCGGGACTTCGCGCGCAACGACCCCATCGCCCGCCAAATGGTCAACTTCGCTTACCTCATCGGCGACCGCGAAACAAAAGATTGCGTGGTCGTCGACCCCGCCTATGCCGCCAACGACCTCGTCGACGTCCTGGAAAACGACGGCATGCGGCTGTCCGGCGTCCTCGTCACCCATCACCATCCCGACCACGTCGGCGGCTCGATGATGGGCATCAATCTCAAAGGCCTCGCCGAGCTGCTGGAACGTCAGACCGTACCCGTCCACGTCAACACCCACGAAGCGACGTTCGTCTCACGCATCACCGGCATCCCGGAAAGCGACCTCACCTCGCACGAACACGGCGACAAGGTCCACGTCGGCGACGTCGAAATCGAACTGCTGCACACGCCCGGCCACACCCCCGGCAGCCAATGCTTCCTTCTCGACGGACGTCTGGTCGCCGGCGACACGCTGTTCCTCGAGGGCTGCGGCCGCACCGACTTCCCCGGCGGCAACATCGACGACATGTACCGCAGCCTTCACCAGCTGGCCGGACTTCAGGGCGATCCGACCGTGTTCCCCGGCCACTGGTACTCCCAGGAGCCCAGCGCGCCGCTCTCGGACGTCAAGCGCACCAACTACGTCTACCGCCCGACGAGCTTGGAGCAATGGCGAATGTTGATGGGAGCTTGAGATGGCAGACCGAGTGCGTTACCACGTCGACGAGTCCGTCGCGACGATCACGATGGACGACGGCAAGGTCAATGCGCTATCGCCCGACATGCAGCGCGAAATCCAGGAGGCGCTCGACCACGCCGAACTCGAAGGCGTGCAAGCCGTCGTCCTCGGCGGCAACAACCGCGTGTTCAGCGCCGGCTTCGACCTCGAGGTGCTCACCAAAGGCGGCGACGGTGCCATCGAAATGCTCGCGGGCGGATTCGAACTCGCCGCAAGGCTTCTCGCCTTTCCGAAGCCCATCGTGATGGCCTGCACCGGACACGCAATCGCCATGGGATCGTTTTTGCTGTTGTCCGGCGACCACCTGATTGGTGCGCAATCTCATCGAATCGTCGCCAATGAGGTGGCAATCGGTTTGACACTGCCCTACGCCGCGCTGGCCATCATGCGACATCGCTTGACGCCGGCCGCAGTTCAGCGCGCGGCGACGCTATCCCACGAATTCAAGGGCGAAAGCGCCTTGGACGCAGGCTATCTCGACGAGCTCGTCGAAGCGGACCTGGTCAGATCGCGCGCACAGGAAGTCGCTCAGCGGTTCACGGCGCTGGACGCCCGCGCGCACAAGGACACCAAGCTGCGTGCCCGCAAAGAGGTGCTCGACGGTATTCGCACCGGCATCGCGTTGGAATTCCGCCAGGAAGGCAGGTAACCGCCGTGGGGTGGATCGAAGACCGCTGGCACGACGTGACCGGCGTCGGATCGGGTACATGGCTTGCGATCGCAGTGTGGTTGGCCGTCGCGCTGGGTGTTGCGGCCTTGATCTACGCGCACTTTCAGCTCAAGCGTGGCCGCGAACTGACACGGGAAGAGACTCGCCCGCACGTCGCGGTGTACATGGAGCCGCACGCGTCGGACTGGCACATCATCGAGTTGGTGGTGCGTAACTTCGGCGAAACCGCCGCCTACGACGTGCAATTCACGTGGGTCAACCCGCCGACCGTCGCGCAGTACGAGAACGAGCACGACGGAATGGTCAACATCGCCGAGTTGGCGTTGCCGTCCACGATCGCCTCGCTCGCGCCCGGTCAGGAGTGGCGCACGATCTGGGATTCGTCGTTGAGCCGCGCCGAGATGGGCGGGTCGATCGAATGGCGATTCGCCGGCACCCTCAAGTATTTCGACCAGCCCCCGCCCAACGGCCGGGTGCAGCGGCGCAGGCTCAAGCGCAGCCAACGCCACGAATACCAGAGCAAGGTCGTGCTGGACTGGGACGACCTGCAGCCCGTGCAACGCGTCGAGTTGATGACTGGCCACGATCTGGCCAAGCGCGAAAAGCAGAAACTTGAATTGCTGCGCAGCCTGCTGACGTACTTCCACTACGCGAGTCAGGAGACACGCGCCGAGGTGTACCAAAGCGAGATCGACGGCGTCAGGCGGGCCACCGAGGCGGTCAAGGAGCGGATGCGCGCGCGACAGCTCGAGGACACCGCGACGGACGTGCGGATGCGGCCGCTCGACCAGGAGGCGCAGTACGGACAGCCGGAGAGCAACACCGGCCGGCACCGCGACGGCCCCGAGTAACCCAGCAACGCTAAGCCGGCTTGACGTTCTCCAGCCGCGCGACGATGCTTTCGATCGCTTTGTCTTGTGCCAGAAGGTGTTTCTGGATTTCTTCGGCTTCCTTTAACACCGCCTCGGCGTCCTTGTAGGTTTCTTCGGCGCGCTTGTCGGCGGCTTTGGCCTGAATGTTTTGTCCGACAATGATTATCGGCAACAGGACAAGCTGCAGGAAGCTGCTGGAGAGCCACACGATGACGAAGTACATGCCCTGGTCGATCGCGCTGGGCAAGGCGAACAACGCCAGGATGGTGAACAGGTAGGCGGCCCACATGGTGCCGACGATCAAGGTGATTCTCAAACCGAAACGGGCATTGAACCGCACGATCGGGTTCTCGTGGTCGACGCCGCGGATGCGGGCGGTACCGACCGGTTGCTTGGCGCGAAGTTCGTCAGCGCGGGGATGACGAATGTACTCGTAGATGCTGGACATTCGCGCATGGTGACATGCTTGGACTCCCTCCCGAGCCCAAACGGTTTGAGTGACAAGCAGACTCACAGGCACCGCACAGGCTTCACGCGTTGCGGGCGGTCAAGCCGCCGTCGACCACCACCATCGCGCCGGTGATGTAAGACGCCGCCGGCAGGCACAGGCTCAGCATCATGTGTGCGACTTCGGCCGGCTCGCCATAACGGCCAAGGGCCGTGCGGCGTTTCGCGAAGATCGTCTTGTGCTCGGCCGGAATCGGCTCGGTGATGCCGGTGTTGATCGGGCCCGGGCAGATGCAATTGACCGTGATGCCTTCCCGGCCGAGGTCCACCGCCAGCGCGCGCGTCAAGCCGACGACGCCGTGCTTGGCGACCGCGTAGATGCCGTTACCGAGTGTCGCGCCGAGTGCTTCGGTGGAAGCGACGTTGACGATGCGCGGGCACGGCGACTGCCGCAGATACGGCAACGCGGCGCGCACGCTCCGCTGATGCGCGGTGAGCATGACGTCGAGTTGTACGCGCCACGACTCGTCGTAGGCGTCGTCGTCCAGCAGCGTGGGGCGGACCATGCCGGCGTTGTTGATGACGAAGTCGAGCCCGCCGAGCGCCTCAGCGGCCTGCGGAACGGTCGCGGCGATGGCTGTCGCGTCGGCAACATCCAGCCGGTACGCGAAGGCCCGCCCGGCGGAGTTGTTGATGTCGGCGGCCACCTGTTCGACGGCGTCGGAGATGTCGGCAAGCGCGACGTTCACCCCCTCGGCGGCGAAAACGTGGGCAGCGGCTGCGCCGATCCCGCTGGCCGCGCCGGTGATGAACGCCTTCATGCCGGCCACCGAGCGACTGAATTCCGTCATCGGCTGCAGCGTAGCCGCTGGCCGGCAAGCTCAGCCGCGACGCACACCAACGCGCTGCCGAGCAGCAGCCCGCCGATCGTGTCGGTCAGGAAGTGGTAGCCGCACATCACCATGCCAAGCGCGCCGAGCAGGCTGACGACGATCGCAATTGCCAGCACCCACAGCCGGGCGCCGACAGCCAGGATGAGCAACCCCATCACCACGACCACCACAGTCGTGTGGCCGCTCGGGTAGGCCAGAGCGCCGCCCTTCTCGCGCCCGAACAGGCGCTTGATCAACTCCACGAGTGTGATTGCGACGACCGGGCATACCGCGGTGACGACGGCACGCCGCCACTGCCGCCGATAGAGCTCCACGGCCACACAACCGATCAGCACCGGCAGCAGCAGCCGCCAATCGGTGAACAGCAACATCCAGCGCGGCCTGCCGGGATCGTGCGCGTCGTACAGGAGCCAGCGGTCGACGGCGGTCGAACCGGTGCCGACCGCCCAGCCCAGCAGCAGCATCGCCGCGACGCCGACGACCGGCCACCACCGAATCACGGCCTCGGCGTGCTGTCCGGGGACAGTCAAACGTACCTGGCTCATGCCCCGACGCTATCGGAGGCGCATGGCACCGGGACCGGCGTGCGTGCGCGTGATCGTCGGCGGCGGATAACCGGCTGCCGTCACCGCAGTTCGTACGGCGGCGCTGACCGTGTCGACGTTGTCCGCGCCGACCAATGCGATGACGCACCCGCCGAAGCCCCCGCCGGTCATCCGTGCGCCCAAAGCACCTGCCTCGACGGCGGTGTCGGCGATCAGGTCGATGTGGTCGGTTGTGATCGCGAAGTCGTCGCGCATCGAGGCTTGCGAGGCAATCATCAGCCGGCCAGCGCGGGCGAAGTCGTTGTTGCCAAGTGCTGCAACAAAATCCAGGACGCGCTGGTTCTCGCTGAGAACATGCCGGGCGCGGCGAGCGTCGATCGGATCTGTCACGCCCTCGACCGACTTCACGTCGCGCAGCGATGGCGCCCCGAGTTCAGCGGCCGCCCGTTCACACGACTCGCGACGCGCGGCATACTCGCCGCCGGCATGGCGATGCCGAGCGCGGGAGTCGACGAGCAACAACGCAACACCCGACGTATCGGGGTCGAACGCGACAGGGCGAACCGTGACGTTGCGGAAGTCGATCAGCACCGCCGTCCGGGGTTCGCCGAACAGGCACGCGAGTTGGTCCAGTAAACCCGTTGGGGCGCCGACGTACTCGTTCTCTGCGGCTTGCGCGATCTTGGCCTGTTCGACGCGGTCGATGTCGATACCGACGGCGCCCAACAGCGCTCCGAGGCATGCGCATTCCAGCGCCGCCGACGACGCCAGACCCGAGCCGATCTCGACATCGCTTCCAATCGACATGTCGCCGCCGACGACGCGGTGCCCGGCCCGGCGCAGCGCCCACACCACCCCGGCGACGTAGGCCGCCCACCCGCCGACGTCACCGGGCGCGGTGTCCAACAGAATGCGGGCGGAGCCTTCCTCGCGGTCGCTGCGCACGGTGATGCCGTTGTCGTCGTTCGGCGCAAAGTTCACCACTGTGCGTTCGGGTATCGCGATCGGCAGCGCGAAACCGAGGTTGTAGTCGGTATGTTCGCCGATCAGGTTGATGCGGCCGGGCGCCGCGTACCGGATCACGCGAGGTCGCGCAGACGCTGCGCGACCGCTTCGGGCGTGACGTCGTTGAGGAACGCATCCATTGCCGACTCGGAGGCCGCGAGGTATTTCAGCTTGGTGGCGCTGCGGCGAATAGACATCAGTTCGACGTGGAAGTAGCCCTCGGGATCGGTGTGTTGGTGTAGCGCCGAGATGTACGGCAGCGGCGATGAATACATGCGGTCGAACCGCTTCAGCACGTCGAGGTAGATCTCTGCGAACCCGTCGAGTTCGGCGTCGTCGAGCTCAATGAGGTTGCGCACGAATCGATTCGGGTAGATGTGTACTTCGACGGGCCACTGCGCGGCGAAGGGTACGAACGCGGTGAACCGTTCGGTCCGCGAGATGACGCGGCTGCCGTCGACGACTTCGTTCGCGAGGAGGTCGACAAACAGGTTGGAGCCGTGGCGTTCTCGATGTGACCGAGCCTGCCGGAGCATCTCTGCGGTGCGCGGCGTGACGAACGGATAGCCGTAGATCTGGCCGTGAGGATGACTCAGCGTCACGCCGATTTCGTCGCCGCGGTTCTCGAAGCAGAACACCTGCCCGACCTCGGGACGCGCCAGCAGTTCGGTGGTGCGGTGCCGCCACGCGTCGACGACGAGGCGGGCGTGCGGAAGGTCAAGGTCGGCAAATGACCCAGAGTGGTTGCTGGAGAAGCAGATAACCTCGCAGCGGCCGTGCGCGGGCGCAGCGATAAAGCCGTCGTCGTCGGGATGGGCGGGTGGCGGCTCCCCCGCGCCGGCGAGGCTGGGGAAGCGATTTTCGAATACGACGACGTCGTAGTCGGGCGCGGGAACCTCACTGGTCAAACCAGTGGGTCCGGGGCACAGCGGGCAGCTGTCGGCGGCCGGCTTGTAAGTGCGGTCCTGGCGCGATGCGGCGATCACGACCCAGCGGCCGGTTTGTCGGTCGTAGCGCAGCTGCGGAGGTTCGGCGTCGCTGGCGGCCAACGGGCGTTCGTCGACAACGGGTTCGGGACGGTGGCCGGGCAACGAGAAGAACAGGAGTTCGCGTCCGTCGGCAAGCACCCAGCGCGTCGGCTGCGTCCCGAGGTCGTCCATGCTCGCCTTCCAGTTCCGGGCCGAAGACTAGTACACAACCCACAGGTGAAGCCTGTACGTTCCTGGCAACATGTTGCACCTCAACGTTTCAGCGCTCGATTACGTGTTGATCGCGATCTACTTCGTCTTCGTTCTCGGCATCGGGTATGTGGCCCGCAGCCAGATCGCGTCGAGCCTCGACTTCTTCTTGTCGGGTCGCCGGCTGCCGGCGTGGGTCACCGGCATCGCGTTCGTGTCGGCCAACCTCGGCGCTGTCGAGATCATGGGAATGTCGGCCAACGGCGCCCAGATCGGGCTGGCGACCATGCACTACTACTGGATCGGCGCCGTACCCGCGATGCTGTTCCTCGGCGTCGTGATGATGCCGTTCTACTACGGCTCGAAGGTGCGCAGCGTCCCCGAATTCATGCGGCGGCGGTTCGGCCCGGGCGCACATCTGGTGAACGCCATCAGCTTTGCGGTCGCGCAGATCCTGATCGCCGGAGTGAACCTGTTCCTGTTGGCGACGGTGATCGACGCGCTGCTCGGCTGGTCGAAGTGGGTGTCGCTGGTCGTGGCGGCCGCGATCGTGCTGACGTACACCGCACTCGGCGGGCTCTCCGCTGCGATCTACAACGAGGTGCTGCAGTTCTTCGTGATCCTCGCGGCGCTGGTGCCGCTGACGGTGTTCGGCCTGATCAAGGTCGGCGGCTGGAGCGGCTTGCGGGACAAGGTGATTCCGACGGCGACGTCCGACGGCTCGGTGACCGCGACGGCGCACGAGCAGCTGACGACCTGGCCGGGCCAGGCGCTGAGCGGCTTCACCAACCCGGTGTGGTCAGTGATCGGGATCGTCTTCGGGCTGGGATTCGTGCTGTCCTTTGGGTATTGGACGACGAACTTCGTCGAAGTGCAGCGGGCGATGGCGTCGCATTCGATGTCCGCGGCGCGGCGCGCCCCGATCATCGGGTCGTTGCCGAAGATGCTGATCCCGTTCGTTGTGGTGGTGCCGGGGATGATCGCGGCCGCAGCGATCGGTGACATGATCCACTTGAAGTCGACCGGCTCGGGCACCGTCACCTACAACGACGCGATGCTGCTGATGATCCGCGACATCCTGCCGAACGGCCTGCTCGGGGTCGCCGTCGCGGGTCTGATCGCGTCGTTCATGGCGGGGATGGCCGCCAACATCTCGGCGTTCAATACCGTGCTGAGCTACGACATCTGGCAGCAGTACGTCGTCAAGGACCGCCCGGACCGCTACTACATCCGCGTCGGCCGCTACGCGACCGTGGTCGCGACCGTGCTCGCGGTCTTCACCGCCCTGATCGCGTCGGGTTACTCGAACCTGATGGACTACCTGCAGACGCTGTTCGGCTTCTTCAACGCACCGCTGTTCGCGACGTTCATCCTCGGGATGTTCTGGAAGGGGATGACGGCCACGGCTGGCTGGGTGGGGCTGGTGGCCGGGACCCTTTCCGCGGTAACGGTTTTCATCCTATCGAAGGTCGGGATCGTCAATCTACCTGGGCAGGGAATGCCGTTTCTCGCCGCGGCGGCGGCGTTCATCGTCGACATTGTTCTCAGCGTGCTGGTGAGCCTGGTGACCGCGCCCGCGCCGCGCGAGGAGCTGGTCGGGTTCGTCTACTCCGAGACGCAGGTGTCGATCTTGTCTGATCCGGACGACGCCGGAAAGTCATGGTACCTGCGGCCCGTTCCGCTGGCCGCAGTGCTGCTGGCGCTCGTCATCGTCCTAAACGCGGTCTTCCACTGAGTCTCAGGAGGTTTCACGGTGCTGGCTCGTCTGTTCGACATCCGCACTATCGTCGGCGCACTGCTGTTGATATACGGCGTGGTGCTGACCATCGCGGGCCTCGTCCCGTCGATCCTCGGGCATCACGACGGCCAAGCCGCGAAGAACGACCGCGTCGACCTCTACGTCGGAACCGATGCGAACTGGTGGGTGGGCCTGGCGCTGATCGGTGTCGCGGTCACGTTCATCCTGTGGGCGGTCCTGCGGCCGCATCTCGCCGACGAGGTCGGCACGTCATCGGCAGCCGGCTCGGACGCGGAGCAGGGTGACGGCGTGCGGAGCTAACGCTCCGCTGGCGAGCGGGCCCGGCGTCGTTGTGTCCTTGTGCGACCACAGATCTCGCGCGGTGTTGCACGCCGCCCTGAGACCGACGGACTCGCCGGTGGTGGTGATTGTGGCGGGCTCGTCGCTGAAGTTGACGAACGCTACGGCGACCGCGCCGTCGGCAAGCGGTTTGACAAGGACACGCGAATCGCTGGGCAGTGCGCGCGCGGACGCCACCTTGGGGTCCTGGTCGACGGCGATGACGTCGCGGTCGGTCAAGATGTCGCGGGTCTGCGCAGACATGGCGCGGATGTCGTTGCCGGCGATCAGAGGCGCGGACAGCATCGCCCACAGCGAGAAGTGGGTTCGCTGTTCGATGTCGGTGAGGTTCGGTTGTTGCAGCAGAAACGCTTTCAACTGATCGTCGGAGATCGGGAGTGCGAGCGACGTGCGAATTCCGGTGAAGTGGCGAGTGGCGTACTCGTTCCAGCCCAGGCCGACGACGAGCATGTCGGCGTCGTTCCAGTAGCCGGGACGGCTCGGCGTGGTCACCTTGGTCGCCGCGGTGAACTCGTCGGGTACGCCCAGTGCGGCTTTGGTGGGAAACGGATCGAGCGGCCCGAGCGACGGCATCTTGTCGCGCCACAACGGCCAGAGATCTGTTGTGGCACGGGTCATGTCGGCGATCGCTGACCAATCGTAGCGGGTGCCCGCGGTGTAGTCGTTCGAGCTGTTGGGGTTGATGCTGTAGAGGATGCGGCGGCCGGTGGCGTTCAGGGCGTCGCGCATCGTCGTGAACACGCGCACCTGTGCGTCGTGGTCGGCGTCGGCTCGGCACCAGTCGTATTTGAGGTAGTCGACTCCCCAATCGGCGAACGTCTGCGCATCGGTCGCCTCGTGGCCTGCGCTGGCGAGTGCGGGTATCGCGCTGCAGCCCTCGTTGTATGGGCTGGCGTATAGGCCGAACAGCAGGCCGCGGTCGTGGGCGTATCGGGCGAGGCCGGCGATGCCGTCGGGAAACCGGGCGGGGTCGGCGCGCAGCTTCCCGTCCGGCCCGCGAACCGGGGCCGACCAGCCGGCGTCGAGGTTGACGTAGCGGTAGCCGGCGTCGCGCATGCCGGACGACACCATCGCATCGATGACGGTCTTGACGTTCTGCTCGGTCAGGTCGATGCCGGAGTCCCAGGAGTTCCAGCCCATCGGCGGCGTGGACGACAACGCCGGCAGCGCGGGGGCTTCGTGGTGCGGCGACGAGCATCCGCCCTGCGTGACGGCGACCAGAGTGAGGACGGCGATCGACGCCGCCGGCCGGACGCGCACGCGGGCCGGGCCGTCAGCTACCGAGCGGCCAGTCCTGCGGGCCGGGCGCCGGGTCGGCCATCACGGCCGTCACCCCGTTCCAGAAATAGCGGACCGGAACGACGGTGCCGTCATGGCACGAACTGCATGTCTTGCCGCTCGTGAAGAGAAGGATCGCGGTGTTCTTGGTGGACGCCGCGGTATCGAGGGTCGTGAACGGACGAGAGTCGGTCAGCACCGTCCCGATGTAGGTGCCGCGGTGGAAGAGGAAGCCCTGGCGCGGCGAACTGGGCCGGGGATTGTCGATCGACACGACCACCGCGGACAGATCGGCGCAGGAGTCGAAGTTGCTTCCGCCGACCGGGGCGGGATTCCACGGGGCGTAGGTCCTCGGGTCGTGGTGTTCGTGGCGGATCGCGTCGTTGACGGCGGTCGCCTGGTCGGGTCCGCAGTCGGGAGCGGGGTCGGCAGCCGCGGTCGGGGTGCCGACCAGCAGAGCCAGGATGCCGACAGCCGCTGAGGTCGCCAGTATTCGTCTCACCGCCACATGTCCCTTCGCCGGGTCCTTGCGAGAGTATCGCCGTAGGCGCGTGCGATTGTTGGCGCATTCTGAGAATCCGCCTGACCATTAGGTATCGGCCGCAGTTCGGGAGTAAGGTCAACTCAGGTTGAGTTCCCAGCCTCGGGGACGTCGTAAGGCGCAGTTCGCAAGCTCGTTGCCCGCCTCAGACGCGACCACCACCAATCAATTGCCTGCCATCGACGGAGGCGACTCTTATGACCGCTATCGCTCCACCGCTGACAACTCAACCTCGTCCAGCATTGACCTTCGCTACCGAGTGGCTGAACCCGTCGCTCGTCCGCATCACTGTCGCGGGAGACGTCGACGCCTCGAACGCGAGCCGGCTTGCCGACTACGTGTTCCGCCGCGCCGCCAACTGCCGGCGACTGATCCTCGACCTGGAGGGCGTCGCGTTCTTCGGCACCGCCGGATTCACCACGTTGCGGACCATCGACATCAGGTGCGAACGCGCGTGTGTCACCTGGACACTGGTGTCGAGTCCAGCGGTACGCCGCGTGCTCGACATATGCGACCCGCGCCACACACTTCCGGTCGCCGCGGCCTAGCCGCGGCGCACGGCATGAATCGCACCGTTGCTCGGATCCCCGGTGATCGCTAAGGGTCGGGAGTAGGGCTTCGCGGTTTCGTCCCAGCTGCGGAACTCAGTGCGCCAACCGTTCTGTTCAAGCCAGCCTTGAGCATGGGGCCCCAAGCCTCGGACAACTGCCGGGTGCTCGGCATCAGTTGCTACGAGGCGCTTTAACTCGCGGTACCGCTGCTGGGTCTCGTCCACCTTGGCACGTACGGTCCCGAACTCGCTGCCCGGTGCCGAAAGCCGCGTGATCGTCGCCGCCACCCTGGTCGCCTCGTCCTGCGACAGGTAGGGGATCACGCCCTCGTCGATCCATGCCGTGGGGACGTCTGTTTCGTACCCTGCCGCGACTAGCCTTGGCGCCCAGTCTGTGCGGAGGTCGACGGGGACAACGCGGCGATCACAGGTCGGCGTCGCGTCGACGCTCGTCAGTACCGGTTCCTTGAACTCGAACATCTCCGGCAGGTCGAGTTCGAACCACCTGAGGTCTGCTGGCAGGCCCATCCGGTAGGCCCTGGTGTCCAGGCCCGCGCCGACCATCACGAGCTGCTTGCCTCCCTCGTCGACCCACGCCTGGACGCGGTCGTCGACGGCGCGAACGCCCACTGTCCGGCCTTCGTAGAACTGATCGACAAGCTGCTCGATCTGAGCCCATTGCTTCGCGGCTTCGGCCGGTGCCTTCGGGTCGAGGAGCGCGTCGCGTGCGGCCTCAGCGAAGGCGTGTGCGTACGGGTCGTCATAGAGCCGGTCGTCACGTCCGGACTCTCGGTCTCGAATCATGGCCACGCCCAAGGCGGTAACGGGGACTCCGGTCAGTGGGGTGGCGCCTGGCGATGTCATTGGTCTTCGCCGCGGCCTAGCTCTTCCCCCACTCCAACACGCGCGCGGCCAGCTCGGGGCCACAGTCCTCCTGGATGAAGTGGCTGCCGTTGATGCGCGCGTGCGGTTGGCCTTTCGCGCCTGGAATGTGCTCGATCAGCGGACGGTCGGCGCGGCCGAGGATCGGGTCGCGGGCGCCGAACACGCAGAGGAACGGCTTGTCCCATCGGCCAAGCGCATCCCAGGCGGCGCGATTGGCAGGTATCGCGGGGTCGTCAGGTGACGTCGGCACCAAGTTGGGAAACGCGCGGGCACCGGCCTGAAATGTCTTGTCGGGGAACGGTGCATCGTAACCGGCGCGGACGTCGGGCGTGATCTTGGTGACGGTGCCAAACGACACGATGCGTCCGGCGGGGAACACCGGGGTGTGGACGGCGAAAGCGCGCCAGATCTTGAACGCCGACGGGGTCGGACGGTCAGCGATCGGCAGGAAACCGTTCGCGACGACGATGCGTGCGATGCGGTCGCTCTGCTCGGCCGCGATGCGCAGCCCGATCAACGACCCCCAGTCCTGGACGAACAGCGTGACATCGGTGAGGCCCAGTTCTGTCAGCCACGACGTCACCCACTCGACATGCCGAAGGTAGGAGTAGTCCTCGATCCGGCGGGGCTTGTCGGAGCGGCCGAACCCGATCAGGTCGGGTGCGAGCACCCGATGGCCGCCGTCGACAAGTGGCGGAATCATCGTGCGGTACAGGTAACTCCAGCTGGGTTCGCCGTGCAGGCACACGATCGGGGTGCCGTCTCTCGGTCCCTCGTCGACGTAATGCATGCGGATCTTGTCGGTGTCGGAGGCCGCGACGTCGACATAGCGCGGCGCGAACGGATAACCGGTGAGGTTCTCGAAACGAGAGTCGGGAGTGCGCAGAACGTCCAATGCCAGTACCTCCGTTAGGGTTTCGCGGCGTTGCTCTTCGGGTCGATGACGATCTTCGCGTGGGCTTCGGGGTCACCGAGCGCGTCGAAGGCGGCGTCCACGCCTGCGAGTCCGACCGTTCCGGTGACGAGCGGTTTCACGTCGACTTTGCCGTCGGCCAGCATGTAGAGGGTGTCGCGGAATTCGAGCGGGGTGTAGCCGAG
>DASRFZ010000119.1:0-3643 GCA_035651275.1 Mycobacterium sp.
AGGATCGACGGCGTCCGCGAACTCGGAGTGCTTGTCGACGTAGCCGGCAACGAGCTCGCACACGGGGACGATGCGCAGGCCCGAGTCTTTGGTCGTCGTGAGCGCGTCCTCCACAAGGATGGTTGCGAGCCCGCGTCCCTCGAAGTCGTCGTCGACCTCCGTGTGAAAGAAGACGCGCTGGCGATCGCGATCGGCGAACTGAGTCAACCCGACCTGGCGGCCCTCGACACTGATCGTGAAGCGGTCCGCCTCCTGAGCGACGGTGGTTTCGGCGCCGGTCTTGTCGGTAGTCATCGCGAATCCTTTCTGCCCGACGGCGGGCGTGGCTTGAGCGGCGTGGTCGGCAGCGGCGGAGCGGGCAGTCGCGCAGGCGTGCCCACGTACCCCGTCACCGCCCCGAAGCGTCGGTCGTGGGATTCCCACAAATCGCGGTAAGAAACGATGTCGGCGTGGCTGCGGCCCACGAAGTTCCACCACATCACCAAGTCTTCGTCGAACGGTGGACCGCCGAGCAGCAGGCCGCGGGCGGGCTCGTTGTGTGCATTCGTGACGTGCAACGTCGACTGACCCGCGCTTTGACAGCCGAGATCTCCTACCGCCAGCTGTTCGCCGTCGACGGCGAGCCCGCCCTGGTCGAGCAGGACACCGTGCTCGAACCTGATGTCGATCGGCACGGTCACGTCGGCGTGCGGCGCGAGGTCGAGCTGGGCACCGAGTAGAGGCGTGAAGGTGTGCACTGGAGAGCTAACGCCGGCCAGCTCGCCGAGGAAGACACGCAACGTCGCGCCCGCGATCGAAACCGATTGTGGGACAAAGTGTTCGAACCCGCGCTCGGTGTCACGGTGGGCCTCCGGCAGCGCGACCCACAACTGCACGCCGTGGAGGATCGTCGTGGCCGCAGTCGAGACCTCCGAGTGGCAGATCCCCGCCCCCGCCGTCATCAGGTTCAGCTCGCCGGGCCGCACGTATGCGTGTGCCCCGCCACTGTCTCTGTGCTCGATCTCGCCGGCGAAAAGCCAACTGACAGTTTGCAATCCGGTGTGTGGGTGCGGCGGAACGACCATGCCGGGGGAGTGGCGCACGTCGTGTGGGCCGTAGTGGTCGGCGAAGCACCACGCGCCGACCAGCGACCGCTGGCGCTGCGGCAGAGTCCTGCGGACGTGAAGTGCGCGCGGCCCGCCGAGTGGGACGTCGCGCGCGTGCAGTACCTCGATGCCGGAGCGCGGCGATGCTTCGCAGGCCGTCTCGTCCGGGGCGACCTCGAGGTTGCTCACGGTCGCGACGCTACCCGCGTCAGCCGGTCATCTTGCCGCGGATCAGCTCGAGGTCGTGGTCGTCGATCTTGAAGACTCCGAACCGGAATTTGTAGCCCCACCGCTGCTTGTCTTCGATGAAGTTCAGCTTGTCGATGAGCGGACGGATCGGTGTTTCTGTGCTGGGCAGGAAGTCGACGTTGCGACGCGATGGCGCGAAGTCGGGCGCTACCTGTTCCTGGTACGGCTCATCGTCGACGATCTGTCCGATCGCGGTGAACGCCTGTAGGGGTTCGCCGTTTTCGAGCGCCGTCTTGGGCGAGTAGAAGACGACGAAATCGCCTTTGGCCATGCGGCGCAGCATGTGTGGCTTACCGTGATTGGCTTGCATGTAGCGGCCGCGCACGCCTTGTTCGACGTGATCGCGGCTGACGGTGATCATCCAGTTGGTCATGCCTCGCACGCTAGGGAGAGCTGCCGACATCCGGGCGGTGTGCGGGCGCGGGCTGTGGATGAAATCGGATCTGTGGATAACGTCGGCCATACGCCCAGGTGGTGTCGGTGGGGCCGGTCAGGTGCTCTCGCGGTGTCGCCCGACAGCGCTAGCGTTCGAATATGCGTTCGAATTACCAGGATGCGCTGGACGCCTGCGATGTTGTCGCAGCCGAGCTGGACAAGCTCGATGCCCTCGACGCGGAGGGGCTATCCAGTGCGCAATGCCGCGAGGTGCTGAGGCGGCGGGCGATGCTGCAGCGACGCCTGGCAGCAGGCGATCATGGGTTGATCAATCGCCTTGCGGCGTGCACGTCCGAAGAGCTCGGCGGGCGGGTAGCGCATGTGTTGGCCGACGATTTGCGGATCTATCGCCGCGATGCGGCGCAGTTGGTGGAAGTCGCAGCGGACCTTGGGCCGCGCCGCACGCTGATCGGTGAGCCGTTGCCTGCCAAGCTGGAGCACACCGCGGCTGCGGCAGTCGCCGGGACGATTGGTGGCGAGCATGTGAAGGTGATCCGCGACTTTCTCGCGCAGTTGCCGTGCTGGGTTGACGAGTCGAGTCGGGTGCGCGCTGAGCGTGATTTGGCTGATGCGGCGGCGCGGCATCGTCCTGACGAGCTCAAGCGGTTGGCCGATCATCTCGAGTTGTGTCTGAATCCTGATGGCACGTTCAGCGACGAGGATCGTGCCCGGCGCCGCGGGATCACTCTGGGTCGCCAGGGCCGCGATGGGATGAGCCGGCTCTCGGGGTATTTGACTCCGGAGGCGCGGGCGGGGTTGGAGCCGATTCTGGCCAAGTTGGCCGCGCCGGGGATGTGCAATCCGACTGATGAGGTGCCGACCATCACCGGCACGCCGTCTCAGGAGGCGATCGACGCTGATACCCGCTCCACCGGGCAGCGCAATCATGATGCGCTCAACGCGCTGGTGCGGTCGGTGCTGATGTCGGGGGAGCTGGGTGAGCACAACGGGTTGCCGGTGAGCATCATCGTCACCGCGGATCTCAAGGATGTGCAGGCCAAGGCCGGGGTGGCGAGGGCGGGCAGCACCTGGTTGCCGATGTCTGACGTGATCCGGATGGCGGGGCAGGCGTATCACTATCTGTTGTTGTTCGACAAGGCCAAGCCCCTGGAGTTGTACAAGGGTCGCAGTACCCGGCTGGCGACGGCTGCGCAGCGGTTGGTGTTGCACGCGATTGATCGGGGATGTAGTTATCCGGGTTGCACGGTGCCCGGCTATGGCTGTCAGGCCCATCACGCCACCGCGGATTGGGCCGCGGGCGGATTGACCAACATCAACGACCTGACCCTGGCGTGCGGACCACACAACCGCCTCGTCGAAGAAGACGGCTGGACGACGCGAAAACGTGAAGACGGTGTCACCGAGTGGATACCGCCAGCGCACCTCGACTTCGGAAAGCCGCGGACCAATGGGTACTTCCACCCGGAACGCTATCTCCGCGACGGCCAGGGCAGCGACGACGAGGATGACGAGAAACCGTAGTTCTTGTTGCTCAGTTCTTGCCGTGCTTCGCGTGCCACTCTGCCTGCATGGTCAGCAGGGCCATCACCGGCAACTCCGGGGTGTTCGGGTCGAGTTCGCGGTAGCGCTGGTACACGTTGACGACGACCCGCTCGGCGTCCAGCCAGTCGGCATACTCGCCGAGGTCGATGCTGTCCGCCGCGTCCGTGACCGAAATTCCTTGACGGTGCGCTGATTCCGCTTGCTCGGAGACATGCGCCAGGTATCCGCGGACCGCGCGAATGCCGTCAGGATCGGGGTCGCGACGACCAGGTCAACCGACCCGCGGGCGGACCGATGCTGCTGAACACGATGCCCAACGCCGAGCTGGTGATGACCTCACACACCGGACACTGGATGCAGTGGGAGCGCGC
>DASRFZ010000120.1:0-2705 GCA_035651275.1 Mycobacterium sp.
TTCATCCTCGGCCGCTTCAGCCACTCCCTGCTCTTCGTCATCCTCATCCTCGGGCTCGACGTCAGGCGTCAGATCTTCGGCGTGACCTTCCTCTGCCTCTTGCGGCTCGGCCTCTGTCTTCGCTTCGCCGCCCGACGTGTCGTCTTCGTCGTGTTCGGCCGCAACGGCCACACCCGCCACGACCCCACTCGTCGACGCTACGGCCGCGAGTTCTTTGGTCCACTCCATCAACGCCGAATCTTCAGCCTTGACCGGCGCTTTCGGCTGTTTAACCTCGGCAGCCTTCTTCGGCTCGGGCGCCGGAGGCTTGTGCGGCTTGCCAGCCAAAGAAGCCGGGTCTTCCCGGCCCTTTGGCGCCAGCATGATGTAGACGACGGCGGCGATGAACACAAAGGTCGACGTGAACGAATTGATCCGGATGCCCGCGATATGGGTCGCGTGGTCGTCGCGCAGCAACTCCACCCAGAACCGGCCCACGCAATAGCCCGCCACGTAGGTCGCGAACAATCGGCCATGTCCAAGCTTGAACCATCGGTCGATATAAATCAGTGCGACGAAAACCAAGACGTTCCACAGCAACTCGTACAGAAATGTCGGTTGCACAACCGCGACGACGTGCCCCGTCGACACACCGTCCAACGAGTGCGGGTCGATCAGGCCGGACGGGTCGCGGCGGTCGTAGATCTTCAAGCCCCACGGCATCGTGGTCGTGCGACCGTAGAGCTCCTGGTTGAAGTAGTTGCCCAGCCGCCCGATCGCCTGCGCCAAGATGATGCCCGGCGCAATCGCATCGCCGAACGCCGGCAATGGAATACCGCGCCGCCGGCACCCGATCCACGCGCCGACACCGCCGAGCGCAACAGCGCCCCAGATCCCCAGACCGCCGTCCCAGATCTTCAGCGCTGCAACGAATCCCGCACCATCGTCACCGAAATAGGTCTCCCAGTCCGTCATTACGTGGTAGAGCCGCCCACCGATCAGTCCGAACGGCACAGCCCACAACGCGATGTCGTAGATGACGCCGGGTTCTCCCCCGCGTGCGACCCACCGGCGGTCGCCGATGATCAGCGCCACCACGATCCCGATGATGATGAACAACGCGTACGCGCGGATCGGCAACCAGCCCAGGTGCCAGACGCCTTGGGGCGGGCTTGGGAACGAAGCCAACAAAGTTGTCACGCCGATATCCTTTGCCGCACTCCGTTCGCCAGTTCTTTGGTCAGGGCACGCACTTTCTCAACTCCCCCGTCACCGAGCGCTGACACCAATGCCGAACCGACAATCACTGCGTCGGCGTACGCGGCGATCTCCGCCGCCTGCTCCCGTGATCTCACACCTAATCCCACCCCGACCGGAATATCCGTGACTGCCTTTACCCGCTGCACCAACTCGGGCGCCGTCCGCGACACCGCGTCGCGCGCACCCGTCACCCCCATCGTCGAAGCGGCGTACACGAATCCACGTGACGCCTCGACAGTCGACGCCAGTCGCTGAGGAGTCGACGACGGCGCCACCAGAAAGATCCGGTCCAGATGATGCTTGTCCGACGCCGCCAGCCACTCTGCCGCCTCGTCGGGAATCAGATCCGGCGTGATCATGCCCAGGCCGCCGGCCGCGGCCAGATCCCGCGCGAACGCATCAACCCCGTACCGCAGCACCGGATTCCAGTACGTCATCACCACCGCACGGCCACCCGCCTGGCTGACGGTCTCGACCGCGCGCAGAGAATCGCGTACGCGCACGCCGCCGCGCAACGCCGTTTCGGTCGCGGAAGCGATCGTCGGCCCGTCCATTCCGGGATCCGAGTACGGAATCCCCACTTCGACGATGTCGCAGCCGGATTCGACGAGCGCCGACACCGCCTTAAGGGAAGTCACAACGTCGGGAAAGCCGGTGGGCAGATAGCCGATCAGCGCCGAACGGTCGTGCTGGCGGCACGAGTCGAAAAGCTCTGCCAACCTGGAGGTCTCAACCACGCGCGGGGTCCTCGTCATCGAGCAACCCGAACCATTTCGCGGCAGTGGCGACGTCTTTATCGCCGCGACCGGACAGGTTCACGACGACGATGCCCCCGCGACCGATCTCGGCCGCCAACGGCAGCGTGCCCGCGACAGCATGAGCGGATTCGATCGCAGGAATGATTCCCTCTGTGCGGCACAGCAGACGGAACGCATCCATCGCCTCGGTGTCGGTGATCGGGCGGTATTCGGCGCGACCGATGTCTTTGAGCAGCGCGTGTTCGGGCCCCACTCCCGGATAGTCCAACCCCGCTGAGATCGAATGACTTTCGATCGTCTGGCCGTCCTCGTTCTGCAGCAGATACGAGAACGACCCCTGAAATGCCCCCGGTGAACCGCCGGTGAATG
The DNA here is from genome assembly GCA_035651275.1 of Mycobacterium sp. Taxonomy (GTDB): domain Bacteria; phylum Actinomycetota; class Actinomycetes; order Mycobacteriales; family Mycobacteriaceae; genus Mycobacterium. Next base: position 2,367 of record DASRFZ010000120.1, read on the forward strand.
TGGCTGCGTGCCTTCCTGTTTCGACTCCGTCACCGGCGGCTTCGAAACCCACCAGCCGCACGCCGGGGTCGTCGATGAACGCGTGGAAAATGCCGATCGCGTTCGATCCACCGCCCACGCATGCCGTGACTGCGTCGGGCAATCGACCGGCCTGAGCCTGAATCTGCACGCGCGTCTCCAGCCCGATCACCCGCTGAAAGTCACGGACCATCATCGGAAACGGGTGCGGTCCGGCAGCGGTGCCGAAGCAATAGTAGGTGTTGTCCGCGTTGGTCACCCAGTCGCGGAACGCCTCGTTGATCTCGTCCTTCAGTGTCCGAGAACCGGACGTCACCGAGA
>DASRFZ010000121.1:0-11759 GCA_035651275.1 Mycobacterium sp.
AACTCGGTCTGGCCGATTCCGGCGATCGCGGCCTTTCCGCCCAGCGAGCTCACGCTGGGGGCTCCAGCAGGCTCAGCGTCGCGGTGCCCGACACGTGCACACCGAGACTGTTGGCCCCCTGGAACGTGACGTCGATGAACCCCTCGCCGTCGTCGCCTTGCGTCTTGCCGGTGACGGTGCCCGTAAACCGGAGTGGGTCGTTCGGAAACGCCGGCACCCCCAACCGGATCGCCAGCTTGGTCAACATCGCCTCGGGTCCGGCCCAGTCGGTGAGGAAACGCAGGCAGAATCCGTTCGTGGAGAGGATGTTCATGAACAGGTCCGGTGAGCCCTGTTTTTGCGCGAAATCGCGGTCGTGGTGCACGGGCATGAAGTCACGCGACGCGATCGCGGCGGCGACGATGACGGTTGTGGTGACCGGAATCTCGAGCGGGGTGATCTCGTCGCCGACGTTGATGTCACGCCAATTCAGCGTCGTGGTAGGAGATTTCGTGGTCGTCATTGCCCTCCTTCGGAGTATGCGGCACCCAGCGTTGCCAATTGAGCCGACGCCGGGCCAAGGGCGAGCTCGTTGTGCTTGGCCCACAGGAAGTACCGAAAGAGCGGATAGGTCATGTCGATGCCGATCCCGCCGTGCACCTGTTGCGCGGTCGCGGCGACGCGTGCTCCCGCGTCGGCGGCCCAGAACTTCGCGATCGCGGCCGCACGGTCCGCCGGCCGGTCCTCGGCCAGCAGCCACGCCGCCTGCCACATGGTCCACCGAATCGCCTCGACATCGATGAATGCGTCGGCGACGCGCTGCTGCACGGCCTGGAAGCTGCCGATTGGGCGGCCGAACTGCTCGCGCTCGGTGGTGTACTTCGCCGCCATGCGCAGCGCCCGTTCGGTGACGCCGAGTTGGACCGCACACAGCCCGACGAGCGCGCGATCGTAGAGCGAGTGCAGCAGAGTGGCGCCGTCGCCCGGCAGCATGTCGGCCCCGGAAACGGCTGCGCCGTCGAAGAATACGTCGGCATGCGGCTCGCCGTGAGTGGTCCTGACTGGTCGAACGTCGACGCCGTCGGCGGTGGTGTCGACGATGAACATCGCGACATCACCGTCGTCGGTCGTTGCCGGCACTAGCATCGCGTGCGCGAGCTGAGCCGCGGGCACCAGCTCCTTCGCGCCGTCGATACGCCATCCGTCGCCATCGCGGTGGGCTGTCGTCGCCGGCGACGTCGGGCGTGAGCGCCCGGGCTCAGTCAGTCCCGCGGTGAGCAGCAGCCGACCGGAGACGACACCGGGGAGATACCGCTGCTGCTGGTCGGGGGTACCGGTCCGCGCGATCGGGTCGGCGCCGAGCAGAAGCGTTGCGTAGACGGGCACCGGCGCTACGCTCCACCCGACTTCGGTGAGCAGCAGCGCCAATTCGAGAAACCCGTGGCCGCTGCCGCCGACATTCTCGGGCAACGCGATTCCGAGCAGGTCGGCCGCTGCGAGCTCGGTCCACAATGCAGCGTCATGGCGCAGATCAGAGGCCTCGAATTCGGTGAGGCGCTCAGGCGTGGCGTCGTGCTCGAACAGTTGCCGCGCAACCTTCGCGACGGTTTCCTGTTCTTCGGTGAACGCGAAATCCATGATCAGGTCGTGGGCCGGAACTGGTGCAGGACAAGGTCATTGCCGCCCACCGCGCTGTCGAAAGTCTGGTAGAACACCTCGACGGGCATGCCGACTTCAACGTCGTCGGGTGCGATGCCGCACAGGTTTGAGACGAGGCGCACGCCCTCCTCGAGTTCGACCAGTACCACGATGTACGGGTACTCCATGAACGGCATCTGTGGGTGTTGCGGCATCACGTAGCTGTAGACGGTGCCCTTACCGGACGACTCGATGGTCTCCCACTCCAGCGAGTTGCAAGCGGGACACATCGGGCGCGGCGGCTGGCGCAGCGCCCCGCAGCCCGCGCAGCGTTGGATCAGCAGCTTGTGCTGGTGCAACCCGTTCCAGAAGAACGCGGTGTCGGGACTGATGGTAGGTGCCAGTCGCGTCGCCATTATGTCTTGTCCTCCGCCTTGAAGCGCAACACCCGGAACCGTTGCCGGCCAAGCACTTCGCCGTTCTGGTCGGTGTAGGTGGTCACCCAGGTGACGAAATGCCCGACGCCCATCGCTGTCTTCTTCTCCTCCGACACGCTTTCGACGACCGCCGTGGACGTGATCTCGTCACCCAGTCTGGGATAGCGCTCGATCTCGAACTCCGAGTTCGTTGCGACGATCCCGGTGAACCCGGCCTCGTCGATGAATGCCATCGGGTTCTTCGTCATCACCATCGGGACGCCGCCACGCTCGGCGATTCCCTCCAGCTTCGGCGCCGGCATCGTCCAGGTTTGCAGCATGACGGGCGGGGACACGATGCCACCGAACCGGGACTTTTCGGCGAACTCGGGGTCGAGGTACACCGGGTTCATGTCGTCGAGCGCATGCGCCCAGTGCCGAATCATGGGCTGGTTCACCGGATCCGGTGCGACCGCGGGTGCTCCCGAACCGGTCGGCTGGCCGACGAGTGCGTTGAGCTTCTCCTGGAACTCACTCATTTCGCATTTCCGTTCTGTGCCGAACCGCGCAGGTCGCGCGGAGCCCGAGGCATTCCGAGCCCAGCCATCGCGATGATGTCACGCTGCAGTTCGTTTGCACCCCCGCCGAAGGTGTTGATCACCGCGGTCCGGTACGCCGACTCGAGTTCACCGCGCAAAGGCGCGTCGGAGCCCTTCCGAATTCCGTTGCGGTCGAGCACTTCCAGCAGTTCGCGCGCGACCTGCTGGGTCAGCTCCGTGCCGAACACCTTGACGGCTGACGCTTCAGCCATCCCGAGGGCGCCTTTGGTCATCGCCGCATTGACGCGCAGGTTCATGATCTTGTACGCGGCCACCTGTGCCTCGACCCGGGCTAGGGCGAGCTGCACCCACGGCTGGTCGATGACCCGGCCGGCGTCGAGTTCCGTCGACTTCGCCCACTGAAGCGTCTTTTCGAACAGCGGCTCCAATGCGCCGAGGTTTCCCAGTGCCGCGCGCTCGAAGTTGAGCTGCGTGGTGATCAGCTTCCAGCCCTCGTTCTCGCCTGCGACAATCGCACTGGCCGGAACGCGCACGTCGTCATAGAAGGTGTAAAAGGTGGACACGCCGGGCATCGTGTGCAGCGGTTTGGCTGAGAAGCCCGGTGACGAGGTCGGCACGATGAAGATCGAAATGCCGTTGTGTTTCTTGGCCGCTGGGTCGGTGCGGGCGGCAAGCCAGATGTAGTCGGCGTAGGCGGCACCGCTGGTAAACATCTTCTGGCCGTTGATCACATAGTCGTCGCCGTCGCGGACCGCGGTGGTCCGCAGCGAAGCCAGGTCGCTTCCCGCGGATGGCTCGGAGTAGCCGATCGCGAACTCGACTGTGCCGGAAAGGATTGCCGGTAGAAACGTCTGCTTCTGCTCCTCGGTGCCGTACACCATCAGCGTCGGGCCGACGGTGTTGAGCGTCACCAGCGGGATCGGCGCGTTGACCCGGCGCGCCTCGTCGAAGAAGATGAACTGCTCAAACGCGGAAAAGCCTCGCCCGCCAAACTCTTTGGGCCATCCGACACCGAGCAGGTTCGCTTCCCCGAGGGCGCGCAGGCATTCTTTGACTGCGGGTCCGCCTTCCATTCGGCCGCTCACCGCGGCGATGCGCTCCGGTGTCATCACCGTTTCCAGCGACGCGCGGATCTGGTCGCGCAGCTGTTTCTGCTCGGGCGTGTAGTCCAGATACATCCGCTACCGGCCTGTTCCGAGCCGTACCGGCATCCGCTTGACGCCGGGCACCATGGTCGCGCGCATTCGGTCGACGTCGCCGGTCAGTTCGAGCTTGGGGTAGCGGCCCAGCATTACTTCGAAGAGAACGCATGCCTCCAGGCGGGCCAGTTGTGAACCGACGCAGGAATGCTCACCGCAACCGAACGCGATGTGCGGGTTCGGATGGCGAGTGACTTTGAACTCCTCGGCATCCGGACCGAAGACCTCTTCGTCGCGATTCGCCGAACCGTACAGCATCACCACCGTGTCGCCTTCGCTGATGTGCTGGCCCCGGATCTCGGTGTCGGCCATGGCCGTTCGCGCCATGTGGGTCACCGGACTGGTCCATCGCAGCATCTCCTCGACCGCGCTTGGGATCAGCGACGGGTCGTCGACAAGCTTGGCGCACTCGCCGGGGTGCGCGATCAACGCGAGCGTGCCCAGCGCAATGAGGTTGCGGGTGGTTTCGTTTCCGGCGACCAGCAGCAGGAACGCGAAGTTGAGCAGATCGTCGTCGGTGAGTTTCTGGCCGTCGACCTCGGCAGAGGCGAGCACCGACAGCATGTCGTCGCGGGCGAATTTGCGGCGCGCGGCGATGAGTTGCAGGAAATACTCGTAGAGTTCGCCTATCGCGACGAACGAGTCGAGTTCGATCTCGGGGTCGGCGGTCCCGGTGCATGCGTCCGACCATCGCCGGAACTGCTCCCAGTCCGCGGCCGGTGCGCCGAGCAGTTCGGCGATCATCCGGGTCGGCAGCGGCGCGGCCACCCCCTCGGCGAATTCGACGGTGTCGCCGGGTACCACGTCGTCCAAAAGCCGGTACACGATCTCGCGGATTTTCGGCTCCAGGATCGACACGCGCCGCCGGGTGAACCCGGTGTTGATCAGCTTGCGGAGCTGCCGGTGCCGCGGCGGGTCGGTGAAGATCAGGTTGCCCTCCTGCACCGGGTTGGGCAGCACCGGGTCGGGGATCGTGATGCCCTTCGCCGAGCTGAACAGTGCGGGATTGCCGGACACGTAGCGGACGTCCTCGTATTTGAGCAGCGCCCAGAACTTGGTGACGTCGTTCCAGCACACCGGCGCCGTGGTTCGCAGCTCCTTGTACGCCGGATACGGGTCACCCGCGAAAAAGTCAGGGGAATGCAGCGGGACGGTTGTCTGCACGCGGCCCTTTCTCGAGTCCGTTATCGGACAGACAAAGACAATCTGTTCGACATCCTCGTGTCTACTGGACCGCTGCGGTTGCTGTCAATACTGCTGATTATGTTGATCACCACCCGAGTTCAACGCTCCCCATTGACGTACCTGTCGGACAGGTGTACACCATGTGTTGATCTGCTGACCGGTGAGGATTTCACGATGGCTGACGTGCGCCCGCTTCTCGACGCCTACTCGCTTTACATCGACGGCCAGTGGGTCGGCCCGGAAATCGGCCGTTACGACGACATCTCGCCGGCCACCGAGGCGACGATCACCACCGCTCCCGACGCGAGCATGGCCGAGGTCGACGCGGCGATCGGCGCCGCACGACGCGCGTTCGACAGCGGACCGTGGGGAAGCGCCGAGCCGGCGGAGCGCGCGCGGTGCCTGCAGCAGTTGGGTAATGCGCTGTTGCAGTACGCTGACGAGTTCTTCGCGCTCGCCCAGAGCGAATGGGGTTGCACCGCCAACGAACGGTTGATCCAGATCGACGGTCCGGCCTTCATGGCGCTGCGCGCGGGCGAACTGGCCGCGCAGTTGGCCGACGAGCCGCTCGACTCCTACGGCGCGCCGGGAAACACCCTTCTGTGCCACGAGCCGCTGGGCGTCGTGTCGATCCTCACCCCGTGGAACTTTCCGCACAGCCTCAACACGATGAAGGTGTGCAACGCACTGGCGGCCGGAAACACTGTTGTGCTCAAGCCGTCACCGCTGACACCGGTGGCCGGCCTGGCGCTCGCGCGAATCATCCACGAGCACACCGACATTCCGCCGGGCGTCGTCAATGTCGTGACGCCCAGCAGCGTCGTGGCCAGCAAGCTGCTGACCACCGATCGCCGCATCGACATGGTCAGCTTCACTGGAAGCTCCGCGGTCGGCCGCGAGGTGATGGCCGCCGCCGCCGGCACGATGAAGCGAATCCTTCTTGAGTGCGGCGGAAAGTCAGCCGCCATCTTCCTCGACGACCTGGACGTGACCGACGAACTACTCGAGCGCATCCTCTACGACGGCTGCTCGCTGCACGCGGGGCAGGCGTGCATCCTGCAGAGCCGCCTGCTGTTGCCCGACGCCATACACGACGAGGTTGTCGATCGACTGGTCGACATGGCGGGCCGAATCAAAGTCGGCGACCCGGCCGATCCCGAGGTGCAGATGGGACCGCTGATCAGCCGCGCGCAACTGGAACGGGTCGAGTCGCACGTCGCGACTGCGGTCTCCGACGGCGCCGCGCTAGCTTGCGGCGGCAGGCGCCCGGCGGGGCTGGATACCGGATTCTACTTCGAGCCAACGATTTTGACGGACATCGCCGCTGGAGCGACGATTGCTCAAGAAGAGGTCTTCGGGCCCGTGCTGACCGTGCTGCGCTACCACGACGACGACGACGCGGTGGCGATCGCGAACAATTCGCAATACGGGCTGTCGGGCGCGGTGTGGGGCACCGACGTCGACCGTGCGGTCGCCGTCGCGCGGCGCGTGCGCACCGGGCAGATCGCGGTCAACGGCGCCATTCCCGGCGACGCGCCGTTCGGGGGCTTCAAACAGAGCGGCCTGGGGCGCGAAGGTGGCGGATCGGCGGGCCTGCACCGGTACATGGAGCCGAAAGCCATTGGAATACCGGCCTGATGGGGCCACTCGAGGGACTGCGCATCGTCGAGATCGCCACCGAGATCGCGGGACCGTACTGCACGAAGCTGCTCGTCGACCTCGGCGCCGACGTCACCAAGATCGAGCCATCGGGCGGCGACCCGCTGCGGAAGTGGGGACCGGGAGACGAGCCCGGCCTATTCGAGTACGTCAACGCCGGAAAGCGGTGCATCACAGTAGATTTCACGCAAGAGGCGGGCGTTGCGACCGCCCGCGAACTGATTGCCGACGCCGACCTGCTGGTCGAGGCTTCGCGGCCCGACACGCTGGCCCGCTGGGGCCTCGACAACGCTGCGTTGTACGCGCTCAACGCCGCCCTGATCGTGGTCCGCATTTCCGACTTCGGGCAGAACGGGCCGTGGCGCGATCGCCAAACGACGCCGTTGACCATGCAGGCGACGTCGGGATGGGTCACCCGCCGCGACCCCGACCGGCCCCCGGTGCAGGCGGGCGCGCGGATATCCGAATACGTCGCCGGCGGGTACGCGGCGCTCGGCGCGCTGACCGCACTTCGCTGCCGATCAGATGTACCGAAACACGCCGCTCTTTGGTCTTCGCGCAAGCGGCTCATCCCCGCCGAAGTGGATGTCTCGGTCTTCGAGTCGCTGTTGTCGACGCTTCCGTATCCGATGCTGATGGCCGAGCGGATGCGCAAACTGGGCTTGCCCACCAACACCAAAGCGGCGCCGATGCTGGGAATCGTCCGGGCGTCCGACGGCTGGATCGGAATCAACTGCCTGACCGGACAACACTGGCTCGACGTCTGCTCGATGCTCGAGTTGCCCGAATTCGGCGAGCACCAGATCGCGATCATGATGGGCGGACCGCAGCGAGACGAGTTCTTCGCCAAGGCGCAGCCGTGGCTGTCGCAGCGAACCGTCGCGGATATCGTCGAACTCGCCCAGGCGATGCGTATTCCCGCCGCGCCGGTCAACGACGGCGCCGCCGTGCTCGAGTGCCCGCAATACCGCGCGCGAGATTTTTTTGTCGAGGCGGGCTCGTCTCGCCGTCCAGGATTGCCGTTCCGGTTGTCGAAACCGTCCGCGACCGCTCCTCGCGCGCGCACGAGCGGGCGCTGGTGCGCCGAACCGGGCGCCGATCCGTCGCTGCCGTTCGCCGGGCTGAAAGTCCTTGATTTCACCACGTTTTGGGCCGGCGCATACCTGACGTGTTATCTCGGCGCGTTCGGCGCGGATATCGTCAAGGTCGAGTCGATCCAGCGGCCCGACGGGCATCGTTACTCCGGCGCGTATCCGCACGAGGGACCCCGCTGGTACGAGCACAGTGCGCTGTGGCAGGCCACCAACCTCAACAAGCGTGACATCACGCTCGACCTCGGATCGCAGCGCGGCCGTGACCTCGCCCGCAGGCTCGCGCGTGACGCGGACGTCGTCGTGGAGAACTTCTCGCCGCGAGTCATCGAGCAGTTCGGCTTCGATTACGGGTCACTGACGCAGTTGAAGCCCGACGTCATCATGGTGCGCATGCCCGGGTTCGGATTAGAGGGGCCGTGGCGCGATTACGTCGGCTGGGCGCTGAATATCGAACAGACATCAGGGATGTCGGCGGCGACGGGGTATGCCGACGGGCCGCCGTGCAACCTGCAGGGCCCCGCGGATCCGATCGTAGGCGTGCACGCCGGGGTGGCGCTGCTCGCTGCGCTCGAACACCGGCGGCGCACGGGCGAAGGTCAGCTCATCGAGGTGGCCCAGATCGAGGTCGCCGCGTGCATCGCGGCCGAACCGGTCATCGAGTATTCGATGACGGGACAGGTGCGGCCCCGGGAAGGCAACCGCCGTCGGGGTGTTCTGCAGGGGGTGTTCCCGACCGCCGACGACGCCTGGGTGGCGATCTGTGTGCGCGACGGCGACGACTGGGCTTCACTGGCCGGGGCGATGGAACGCGCGGGCGACCCGCTGCCCGACCACGACACGTTTGACGAAAAGATGGCAGCGTGGACAACGACCAAGACCGCAACCGACATCGTCAATATGATTGCTGCCCAGCATGTTTCGGCTGAGCAGTTGCTCACACCTGAGCGCATGTACGGCATCGCCCAACTGGACGCCCGCGGCTATTACGAAGAGTTCGAGCACCCGGTCACCGGCGCGCACCGCTACCCGGGATGGCCGTTGCGGATCACGCCCGGGCCGCTGCGTCATCACCGGTTCGGTGCGCCGACCCTCGGCCAGCACAACGACGAGATTCTGCGCGGACTCGGCCTCGACACAGACGACATCGCGGCTCTTCGCGAGCAATGCGTGATCGGCGATTCCGCGCTCAACGCGTAGCGGACGTCCACACTTCCACGACGTCGTCGCTTGTCGTCACCGTGGCAAGCAGCGACAGGGTGTTGTCGATGACGGACTCGGCGTATTCGCGCGGATATCCCGACACCGCGTCACGCGGGAGGACGAACTGGTAGCCCTTGTTGACGGCGTCCATCACGAAGTTCGGAATCGCGACGTTGACCGAGACGCCGACGCCCACAATGGTGGTCACACCGAGGTTGCGCAGCACGGAGTCGAGATCGGTGCCGCCCATCGGGCCGATGCCGTGGATGCGCGTGAGCACCAAATCGCTGGGCTCCGGGCCGAATTCGGGCAGCAGCGAGGCGCCTTCGCTACCCGGAGCCAGGTCGGCGCCGAACGAGCCCGAAGCCGCGAACAACCGCGCGTTCGAGTTCGATCCGCGACCGTCTTCGCGCCGCTGCACGAGACAGTGGATTACCGCCACCCCGGCCGCACGCGCCGCGGTGAGCAGCCGGCCGACGTTCGGAATCACTTCGCGGGCAGCCTCTTCGGCGATCGCCGGCAGTCCGGATCGAGGGCCGATAACCCCGCCCTGGCACTCTTGGGTGACGAGGGCGGTGCAGGTCGGCCGCAGAAGGTCGGACAGATCCGGGGCAGGCATGGTCAACAACGTTACCGATAGGTTGTGAGGCGATGGCCGCACATGAAGTCAGCGAAGCGAACCCGGCGCGGTACGGGAGCTTTTGGGACTTGATCGCGTCCGCGGCGCAACGACACCCGGACCGGCCGATCCTCGCCGACGCTCACGGGCGCAGCCTCACCACCCGCGAGTTCCGCGACGTCGCAGCCACGACTGCCGCCGCGTACGCCGAGCAGGGGATTCGGGCCGGCAGCATCGTGTCGTGGCAGCTTCCGACGACGCTGGAAACGATGGTCGTCAAGGCAGCGCTGGCGCGGCTGGGCGCGGTGCAGAACCCGATCGTGCCGGTGCTGCGTGAGCGTGAAGTCAGCTTCATCACCGGCCAACTCGGGACGGAATTCCTCCTTGTGCCGGAATCGTGGCGGGGGTTCGACCACGGCGGCCTGGCCCGGTCGCTCGCGACTCAGCAAGGGTTCAGGGTCATCGTCGTCGACCACGACACCGCCCCGGAGCCGGGCACGCTTCGCCTCCCGCGCGGTGACGTCTCGACGCTTCCGGATCCGCCGGCGCCAAGTGCCGACGCTCGCTGGGTCTACTACTCGTCGGGCACCACCGCCGCGCCGAAGGGCGTGCGCCACACCGACACGACGTTGATGGCCGGCGCCGCAGGCGTGGTGGCCATGATCGGTGAGCAGAGCACAGACGTGAACCCGATCGCGTTTCCGATCTCTCACATCGGCGGCGCGCAGATGCTGTCGGCGGGTCTGATGACGGGCATGCGGCTCGCTTTGTTCGAAGTGTTCGACCCGGCGTCAACTCCGTTTGCGATCGCAGCGCACGACCCGACGTTCTTGGGCACTGCCACACCGTTTTTCGTCGCCTTCATCGCAGCGCAGAAGGCCCATGGCGACCGTCCCCTGTTCCCCGCGCTACGGGCGTGCTTGGCCGGCGGCGCGCCGATCACTCCCGAACTCGGACAGCAAGTGCGAGAGATGTTTTCGGTCGCGGGCATCGCGAACTCGTGGGGGCTCACCGAATTTCCCGTCGTCACCGCGCCTGACTTCGACGGCGCGCCGGAAGTGCTTGACCACACGGTCGGGCCGCCCGTGCCCGGCGTGAGCGTGCGGGTCGTCGACGCCGACGGACATGACGTCGGGATCGGGCGGGAAGGCGAACTGCGGCTGAAGGGCCCGCAATGCTTCATCGGTTATGTGGACGCAGGTTTGGACGCCGACGCGTTCGACGACGAGGGCTGGTTCCGCTCCGGCGATTCGGGTCTGATCGACGCCGACGGCAACGTGCGCATCACCGGTCGCCTCAAGGACGCGGTCATTCGCAACGCGGAGAACATCTCTGCCCTCGAAGTCGAGAACGCGTTGATCACCCATCCTGCCGTGGCCGACGTCGCCGTCATCGGGGTGCCGGATCCCCGGACCGGCGAAAGAGTGTGTGCGGTCGTGGTTGTCGCGCCCAGCAGCGACGTATCGCTCGACGCGCTCGTCGAGCATTGCCGATCGCGCGGTCTGGCCCGCTACAAGCACCCGGAGCGGCTCGAGATCGTCGACGAGCTGCCGCGCAACCTGACCGGCAAGGTACTCAAGAAAGATCTGCGGGCCCGATTCGGCGTCAGAAGGCCGCTTCGGGCAGGCTCATGATGTCGTCGTCGATGGCTTCGGTGATTCGGCGCTCAACGGTAAGTCGCGGCAGCATGTTGCGCGCGAAGTACGACGCGGTCGCGATCTTGCCCTGATAGAACGCCTCGTCGTCGCCGGTTGCAGTGCCCAGCGCCGCGTGGGCCACCGACGCCTGCGCAAGTAGCCGCCAGCCGATCAGCAGATCGCCAACGGCAACCAGGAAGCGCACCGACGCCAGTCCGATCTTGTAGATCTCCGTTGGCTTTTCGGCCGCGGCCATCAGGTAGCCGGTGAGGACGGCGGTCATCGCCTTCACGTCATCGAGCGCTGTGCGGAGCAGTTCGGTCTCGTGTCGCAGCGCCTCGTCGCACGTGTCGAGGGTGTGCTCGATCTGAGCTTGGACGTGCGCGAGCGCCTCACCCCGGTCGCGGACGATCTTGCGGAAGAAGAAGTCCAGGGCCTGAATCGCGGTCGTGCCCTCATACAGTGAGTCGATCTTCGCGTCGCGGATGTACTGCTCGATCGGGTAGTCCTGCAGGAAGCCCGACCCGCCCAGTGTCTGAAGCGATTCGGTGAGGATCTCGTATGCGCGCTCCG
>DASRFZ010000122.1:0-5607 GCA_035651275.1 Mycobacterium sp.
GTCGCGTTGTCGGTGCGTTCGTCGCGTAACGTGGTCAGCCGGGCGGCGGCAAGCGGATGGTCGACAACGCGCACGTCCATGGCTGAGACCTTATCGATCTGAACGCGACGGAACCTGGCAACGGCGACATCGCGTCCAACGACGCATGCACGCTGATACCACCGCGATCCGCGCCTACGGGGCAACAACCGCCGACCTCGCCGCTGACCTGCACGCCGCAGCGGCGCTGTTGCGGCAGGACATGACCGCAGCGTTCGCCGCAGCGCTAGGGCCTGCGGGCGCCCGCTTCGCCGCGGCACTCACCGAAGCCACCGCGGGCCTGGCCACGTCCGTAGCGGCCATCGGCGAGAACATGATCACGTCCGCGCACACCACGCACGCCGCGGCCGCCGGCTACGAGGACGTCGAAGAGCGCTCGCGCGTCCAGATCACCGGCGTCGGGATGTAGTGGTGCCGGGCGGTTTAGTCGCCGCGCTTACGGCGCCGCTGCTCGAGTTGCAGGCAACGGTCGGCTCGGGGGTGTTCACCGCAGACGATCCGGCACGGATGCTGCGCGACGTGGGCTCAGTCCTCGCAGATGTAGCAGCCACCGGCACGGCGGCGACGAACGGAATCGCGCGTGGGTGGTCGGGCGCCGGCGCCGACGCCGCGGGGCAAGCGGTCTCGACGGTTCTGGCGGGTGCGGGCGATGCGGCCTCGCACGCGTCGTTGATGGCGGGTCGCGTGGGCGCTGCGGCGGACGCGGTTGCCCGCGCCAAGACGCAGCTGCAGCGCATCATCGACGACTTTTCCGCCACGGCAAGGGCTTTGGAAAGCCGATTGCCCGAGAGCGCGGGCGCATTGACCGACGCCGCGCGACGGGCGCTCGCCGAGGCCGTCGGTGTGGTCAACGAACTGGAGGCGGAACTCGACGGGCACGCGGCCGCCGTAACCACACCGCCTGCGGCCACACCCGCCGGTTCGTCGGCCACATCTCCTGCCGCGTTCACGGCCCCGGCGATGTCGGGTTTGGGCTCGGCGATGCCGGCGATGAGCGGGCTGTCGTCCGGATTACTCAGTGCCGCAAGCCCATTCGCGGACGCACTCACCGCCCCTGCTGATGCCGGGCAGGTCAGCCACGAAGCGTTGGTGGATCCGGGTTCGCTTGGCGGAGGCGTGGCGGTCCATCTCCCTGACGGCAGCACGGTGATGGCACCCAACACGGTGGCCGCCGACGCTGTCCGGCACGCGCTCACGCAGCTCGGCGTGCCGTACCACTGGGGCGGCACTTCACCGGGTGTCGGGCTGGACTGCAGCGGCCTGACGCAATGGGCGTACCACGAGGCGGGCCTCGACCTGCCACGGTTGGCACAAGAGCAGGACATCGGCAGGGCGGTATCACAAAACGCGTTGCTGCCCGGCGATCTCGCGGTGTGGGACGGCCACGTCGCGATGGTCGTCGGCGACGGACAGATGATCGAAGCCGGCGATCCCGTCCAGCTATCGCCGATCCGAACGACCAACGCGGGCCAGGGTTTTCAGGGTTTCTGGCGGCCGACGGGCTGAGATCAGTCGGGGATTGGAAGGCCCGGACACTGTGCGACATAGTCGATGTCGAGCGACACCCAGTCTCGCCACTGCTGGTGGGTCATGTTGGCGGCGAGCTTGCGGCACAACAATTCTGGCCACTCCGCGGGCCCAGGCCAAACGCGCACCGAGTTGTCCGACCCGCCGGAGACAATATGGCGCTCATCGGCGCTGATCGCCACACTTCTGACGGTGCCTTGATGGCCAGTCAACGGCGGCCCGATCTGCTGACCCGTCTCGACATCCCACATCCGCACGGTCTTGTCAGCGCTGCCAGAGACAACATGCCGGCCATCCCGGCTGAATGTGACCGAGTAGACAGTGTCGGTGTGACCAAGATATGGTCCGCCCAACTCCAGACCTGTCGCGACGTCCCAGGCCCGGACCGTTCCGTCCCCACTTCCAGACACCACGCGTCGACCATCCGCGCTGAACGCCACGGTCTTGACCGCGCTGGTGTGTCCAGTCAGCGGGGCGCCGAGCTCACGACCCGTTTCGACGTCCCATATCCGCACGGTCTTGTCGTACCCGCCGGAGACAACTCGGCGACCATCCGGACTGAACGCCACTCCAAAAACCGTGCTGTGGTGTCCCTTGAGCGGGGCGCCGATTTGATCGCCTGTGTTGGCATCCCAAACTAGTACCGTTCCTCCGTCGTCGCCGGTGACGAAGCGTCCGTCATCTGGACTGAACGCGCCGCCCCACGGCCGGAAGTCTTCGGGGTCGATGCGCAAAGTACTTATCGGCCGGCCGGTTTCGACATCCCAGATGCGCACGGGCTCGCCACCATTCACATTCCCTGTCGCCGCGCGCCGGCCGTCTGAGCTCAACGCGAAAACGGAGCCTCCGTTGCTGGCAGTACTTGTCATTGCAACCCTCTGGCCCGTCTCCGCATCCGACGTCTGCACAGTTCTGTCGTTGCCGCCGGAAACAATGCGACGACCATCCCGGCTGAACGCCACACTATTGACGTCGCCGGTATGTCCTTGCAGTGCAACGTCGGCCTCGCGGCCTGCGTCGACATCCCACACCCGCACGCTCCCGTCGGCACCACCGGACACGATGCGGCGCGAATCAGCGCTCCACGCAACGCTGTTCACCCATACCCCGTGACCCGTGAGGGGCGCCCCGATTTCCTGCCTTGTGTCGGGATCCCAGATCCGGACCGTGTTGTCACCACTCGAGGAAACGACACGACGGCCATCTGGGCTCCACGCCACATCGGTGACGGCATCGGTGTGGCCGGTCAGCGCAGTGATCTGCTGGCCCGTCTCGACGTCCCAGATCTGCACTGTGTGGTCGAGTCCGCCCGAGACGACGCGCTGCCCGTCCGGACTGAACGCCGCCACGTCGTAGACGGGAAACGGGGTGCCGACCTCACGGCCAGTCTCGACATCCCAAACCCGAACCGTGTCTTTATCGCCGACCATCACCGCCAGAACACGCTTTCCGTCCGGGCTCAACGCCGCGGTTCTGAGCCCATCGTGACCGCCCGTGGACACTTCACCGACTTGCCGACCACTCTCTACATCCCAAACTCGCAGGGTTCCGTCGTAGCTGGCGGCGACGACGCGTCGCCCATCCGGACTGAAGCCAACTCCGTCCACCCCGCCTGGGTATTTGAGCGGCTGGCCAATCGGCTGGCCGGTCTGGGCATCCCAGATACGCAGAGTCCTGTCGGAACCGCCTGACGCGACGCGGCGGCCGTCTGGGCTCCACGCGACGCTGTTGACGAAATCGGTGTGAAGAAGTGGCGGCCCAATCTGCCGTCCCGTTTCGACATCCCAGATCCGCGCCGACTTGTCACGGCTGCCGGAGATCACCCGGCGCCCGTCCGGACTGAACGCAACGCATAACACATCGTCTGTTGCCGCCGGGATGATCTTGACCGTATCGCTGCGTGCGGCAACCGCATTGAGCAATCCGCCGTCGCTGGCGGCCGGTGCTATCGCATGGGCGGCGAGAACCTCCGCCAACGCACGAAAATCCCCTCCGCCGCGGGATCCGGCCAATATCGACTCGCTCTCCGAGGTCATCTGCAGAGCAACTGCCTGGTTTCGTTGATGTATGGCTTCAGCCCGTTGACGTAGCGCTTCCCGACGCTGCTCGACAGCGGCTCGTTGCTGCACGACGGCGACTGTCGCCGCCGCGACGGCGAGGACGGTGAGCAACACCAGCCCGAACACCGCTGCGCGCCTCAGCCTTCGGAATCGACGCTGTTCCCGCACATCATCGCTGGCCAATTCGTATTTGGATTTGCCGTGGATGGGCGCGGCCAGGTCGGTGACCTTGTCGCGAAAAACAGGAGTGTGCGCGTCCCAAGGTGCATCGGCGCTGACGTCGACATAGATCGGTTCCGATGCCAGCACCCCCTGCTCGGTCAGTAGCGGAGGTGCAGCGTCGGAAAGGTCCGGATCAAACCGGCCGGCTGCCTCATCGAATTCCAAAGCGCCGTCGGCAAGCACGATAAGAAGGTGATCTGCTCCGCGGTGCTCCAACCAATACGCGAGTTCCTTATTCACCCACTCCGAGGCGGCCGCCGACGGCGACAGGACCACCGTCAGATAACGGGAGCGATCAAGTGCCTCGGTGATCTTGCCCCAAAGACTCGGGCTGGCCGCCAAATCGGTCTTGTCCCGAAAAACCCGTAGCGCGTGCAGGCGCCCTGCCCGACGACCGATCCGGTGCAGACCTTTCTGGATGCCGTCTGCGATGGCCGCGTCGCGGCGGCTGTAGGACAGAAATGCGTCGTAGTCGTAGGTGACCGACGTTTCTGAGTCAATGTCACCCGAGTACGCGGGAGGCCCTGCCGCTGCAGGTGATTCTTGTGACACGGTTCCCCCAACGCGCGAACTCGGACGAGTCGCCTGTCTGATTCAAACAGCAAACCCACAACAAGGCGGGAGAACCGGCCATCTGTCGAAGGCAGAAACGCGAGTGTCCATCATCAAACCGACCTGAGTCAGGTTGGCGGACAACGGGGCTGAGATCACTCCGGGATTGGGAGGTTCGGGCACTGTGCGACATAGTCGATGTCGGGTGACACCAGGGTCCGCCACTGCTGACGGCTCATGTTGGCGGTTAGCTTGTGGCACAACAGGTCTGGCCACGCGGCCGGACCAGGCCAGACCCAGGTGGACCCGCCCGTGAGAGCGCCCGAGAGGATTCGCTGGCCGTCGGCACTGAACGAGACCGCGGTAAGGAGCTGGTCCTGCCCGGTCAGCGGCGCGCCGATCTGCTGGCCCGCGTCCGCATCCCAGACCCTGACGGTCCTGTCGGCGCTGGCCGAAGCCACCAGATGCCCGTCGGCGCTGAACGCGACGCTTTCCACCGCGTCGTCATGACCCGTCAGCGGCGTCCCGACCTGCTGACCGGTCTGCGCGTCCCAAATCCGGACCGTTTTGTCGACGCTGCCCGAGACGATCCTGGCGCCGTCCGGGCTGAACGCCGCGCTGAGCACAGAGCTGGTGTGCCCGACGAGTGTCGGGCCAATCTGCTTGCCGCTGTTCGCATCCCAGATCCGAAGCTTCTTGTCTTTACCGCCGGCGACCACGCGCCGCCCGTCCGGACTGAACGACGCCGTGAGGACATCGCTTTCGCTGCCCGTCAGCGGTGCGCCGATCGGCTGACAGGTCTGCGCGTCGTGGATCCGCACGACCGTTTCGTTGCCGCTGGAGACGACGCGCTTACCGTCCGGGCTGAAGCCAACACTGGTGACCCCGTGGTCGTTCGCCTTCGGGTCGGCACAGACCTGACTGCCGGTGTCGACGTCCCAGATGCGTACCGCCTTGTTCAGTTGCCCGGCCGCAAGACGACGGCCGTCCGGACTGAACGCAAGCGCCTGAACCAGGTCGTCGTGGCGCATCGGCCCGCTCACTGGATCACCGGTGTCCACGTCCCAAACCACGACCGTGTTGTCCGAGAAGCTGGTCGCGGCGCGGCGTCCGTCCGAGCTGAATGCCATACCGCCCACGCTTCGGTCGGGATCGATCGCCGGCTTGCCCACCGGCGCAGCGGTATTCGCGTCCCAGATCCGCACGG
>DASRFZ010000123.1:0-4003 GCA_035651275.1 Mycobacterium sp.
TCGACCTCACCGCAGAACAGCAGTTGGCCGTCGCGTTCCGCCATCTCGCCGACATCGGCTTCGCGGAGAACATGGCCGGGCACATCACCTGGCAGCTCGACGGCCAGAGCGAGATGTTCGTCAACCCGTGGGGACTGTGGTGGCAGGAGCTCACGGCATCAGACATCTGTGTCGTCGACGAAGACGCGCGCGTGGTCCGCGGGCGCTGGGATGTCACGCCCGCGATCCACATCCACACCGAATTGCACCGGCTGCGGCCCGACGCGCGCGTCGTGATCCACAATCACCCCTACTACGTCAGCCTGATTGCCGCACTCGGCAAGCTGCCTGAGCTCGCCCACCAAACCGGATCGCTCTTTCTTGACGACATGCATCTCGTCGAGAAGTACGACGGCGAGATCGATACCCCTTGGCGGGCAAAGGAACTCGCGCAGCAGATCGGTTCGGCCAACCTCACCATCCTCGCAAACCACGGCGCCATCGTCACCGGCCGTAACCTCACTGAGGCGGTCTACCGTGCGGCGTCCATCGAACGCGTCTGCCGCTTGGCGTACGACGTGATGGTGACGGGCCAGACCCCGTCGAGAATGGACCGCGGCGACATGCTGGGCATGCAGGCATCGCTGATCGAACGCGCCGCCGACGTGTACTGGGCCGGCGCCGCGAGGATGACCATCAAAGCCGACCGCAGCGTGCTGACCTAGGAACCAGGCAAATGAAGTCCATCGACGAGCTCGCGACGAACCTGAACTTCACCACCGCGAAGACCGGCGGCGAGCGCACCGTCACCTTCTTGCCCGAACCGCAGCGCGCGCAACGGCAATACACCGTGATCTCCGTCGATGATCACATCGTCGAGCCGCCCGACACCTTCGAAGGGCGCATGCCGCGGAAGTTCGCCGATCGCGCCCCGCGCGTCGTCGAGACCGACGACGGCGGGCAGGCCTGGCTGTACGACGGCCAAGCGCTGCCCAATGTGGGGTTCAACGCGGTGGTCGGGCGGCCGGTGTCCGAGTACGGATTCGAGCCGGCCCGGTTCGACGAAATGCGCAGGGGTGCCTGGGATATCCACGCGCGAGTCAATGACATGGACCTCAATGGTGTGTACGCATCTCTGAACTTTCCGTCCTTCCTGCCGGGCTTCGCCGGCCAGCGGCTGCAACAAGTCACCGCCGACCGCGACCTCGCGATGGCGGCGGTCCAGGCATGGAACGACTGGCACATCGAGGCGTGGGCGGGCGCGTACCCCGAGCGAATCATTCCCTGCCAACTGCCTTGGCTACTCGACCCCGACGTCGGCGCGAAGATGATCTACGAGAACGCCGAACGCGGTTTCCACGCAGTGAGTTTCAGCGAGAACCCAGCCATGCTGGGCCTGCCCACCATTCACTCCGGCCACTGGGATCCGATAGTGGCGGCCTGCGCGGAAACCGGGACGGTGATGAACCTGCACATCGGATCCTCGGGCACATCGCCGTCGACCACTGACGACGCACCGCCGGACGTGCAAGGCGTGTTGTTCTTCGCCTACGCCATCACGGCGGCGGTCGATTGGTTGTACTCGGGCGTCTGCACCCGGTACCCGGCGTTGAAGATCTGCCTGTCCGAAGGTGGGATCGGCTGGGTGGCAGGGCTTCTCGACCGCCTCGATCACATGCTGAGCTACCACGACATGTACGGCACGTGGAAGGCACTGGGCGAGAACCTCACCCCCGCGGAGGTGTTCAAGCGGAACTTCTGGTTCTGCGCCGTCGAAGATCAGTCGTCATTCATTCAGCACGAACGGATCGGTGCCGACAACATCCTGCTCGAGGCGGACTACCCCCATTGCGACTCCACCTGGCCTCACACCCAACGCGCGATTCACGAAGAGATCGGCGGTCTTCCGGAGTCGGTGATCCGAAAGGTCACATGGGAGAACGCCTCGCGTCTGTATCAGCATCCCGTTCCACTTGAAGTACAGAACGATCCCGACGCGTTCTGATCGCAACGGCCCTACTTCGCGGCGCCTGTTGCCGCGCTGGTGGCGCTTTCGAGTTTCTTGCCAGTTGACGAGTTGTTCGACACCGCGGCGGCGGTTCCAGTACCGCCGGAGCTGTCACTGCCGGCGACCTCCGTGTTGAGGCCCCCTGTGGCCGCGACTCTGGTCTCAACTGCACGCGGATTCAACGTGTCGCGGAAATCCGTCACAGCGCGTTTCGCGCCAGTCCGGAGCTGTCCGACCGCCGTCTGGCCGCCCTTGATCAGCGTCGCCGGCACGCGGCTGATTGCCTGTCCCAATGTCTCCTCCGACCGCGGATTGACCGCCGCGGCAACCACATCCGTCGTCGCCTTCGCAATCGACCCGGTGACCGTCGCCACCGCTTGCAGCCCCGACATCGCTAGGTCCGAGACCGCCACCCCGACCGCGAGCGGCACCCGCGCCACGGTTTCCAGTAGCCCACCCGTGCGCGGCGGCGCCACGAGCTCGGCGGTCGGCGCTGCGACCAGCTCTGCGGTTGCAGTTGCTCTCTGTTGGGCACCGGCACCTGGAATCAGGGCGAGCTCGCTGAGCCCGACGTTGCGAAGCGTTCCGACTAGGTCTGTTGCGCTGTCCGTCACGGCAAGAAGAATTCGCTGGCCGGATTGGGCGACGCCTGCCGGCAGCGCGGCGATCCCGTCGCGATCCATCGCACTCGCCAGATCCGACGGCACGTTCAGCAGCGCGAATGTCGCACGATCGGCCGACGCGGCGAGGACGCGACCGATCGCGATGCCCGCCTGTACCTGGGTGTCCACCACACGTCTCAGGAGCGGCTCGGACCTCACGGGCACGGCCGTAGTCACCGCGGCCGTAGTGCCTGCGGCGGGCGAGCCGAGGTACGGCACCGGCGCGCTAGGCACATTGACACAGAATGCGGTAAGCACCGCCACGAACTGATTGAAGAGCTGTTGGAAGAATCCGATAGTTGTCATTCGCACCCCTTGATTCGCGAGTGATAGATGCGGCATGACGGAACTTACGCCGATTTATTCGGAAATGTAGCAAAAATTATCGTTTGAGTAAGTTACAGTTTGGAGGATCAGCAGATGGCGGCCTGTAGCGCTAAAGCGGCTGTTGAGCGATACTCTGTGCCCAGGTCGGCTAACCGGGGCGCGGCGCCACACTGACTCGACAGCAATCGAAATACGCTGATTGTCCTAGGTCGGAAGATGTTAGTTAGTCATTTGAGATAGCTGCAATTGACGTTGCATCTAATGGACGCAATATGGCATAAACCGCCATTCTTTTGCTGCACTTCCCCTGCGCGGCCGGACAATCCACCGACTCCGCGGCCGCATCAGCGGCGAGCGCGACGTCATACGCGAAATCGTTTCCGTGTCAATCACTTTCGTAAGGGCGGCACATCGTGCGTGGTCGCACCAGCCCTTCCTGCAAGCGCCACGCCCTTGGCGAACCGTTGCTGAACCGCAACGGTTGGGGACCACCGACCCGGCGTGGTGGCGCAAGGCCCGTTTGCCTCTAAGCTGTGCGAGTGCTCAACACTCGTCCCTATCGCGTCGTCCAGTGGACGACAGGCAACGTCGGCAAGTCCTCGCTGCAGGCAATCGCCGCCAATCCCACGCTCGAGCTCGTCGGCTGTTACGCATGGTCGAAAGACAAGGCCGGCCGCGACGTCGGCGAGCTTGTCGGCATCGACCCGCTGGGCATCACGGCCACCAACGACGTCGACGCGCTGCTCGCGCTCAAACCCG
Organism: Mycobacterium sp.; assembly: GCA_035651275.1. Lineage (GTDB taxonomy): Bacteria > Actinomycetota > Actinomycetes > Mycobacteriales > Mycobacteriaceae > Mycobacterium. The sequence continues at coordinate 3,736 of DASRFZ010000123.1, forward strand.
ATGTCGTGGTGTACAACCCGATGTGGATCGACGTCGACGAACTGGCCCGCATCCTGTCCGCGGGCGTCAACGTCGTCTCCACCGCGTCGTTCATCACCGGCCACAACTTAGGGGCGGGCCGCGACAAAATTGCCGACGCATGCGAGCGCGGCGGCGCGACGATGTTCGGCTCGGGGGTCAGCCCCGGCTTCGCCGAGTTGCTCGCGATCGTCGCCGCGAACGGCTGCGCGCGTGTGGACAAGGTCACCATCGCCGAGGCGTCCGACAC
>DASRFZ010000124.1:0-2687 GCA_035651275.1 Mycobacterium sp.
CTGAACCCGAAAGTGCACCTCGTCGTGGATACCGCCACCGAGATCGACACCGCGAACCGCACGATTCGGCTCGCGTCGGGCAGTGGCCTTCGCTACGACTACCTGATCTATGCGGCCGGTAGCCATGGCGCTTCACCCGCAGTGCCCGGTGCAGCCGAATTCGCCTGGCAGATAGCCGATTTCGAGCATGCGGCGCAGTTGCGCAATCGGATCGACGACCTGCATCCGAACGCACCCGTGTGTGTGGTCGGCGGCGGTCTCACCGGGATCGAGGTAGCCTCCGAGCTCGCCGAGCAGCGCCCAGCAGAAACCGTGACGCTGATCTGCGGACCGACGCTTAGCCCGACGCTCAGCGAGCCGGGTCGGCGTTCGGTGGCACGGCAGTTGGCGCGCCGCGGCGTGCGTGTCGTGGAAGGCACCGTGGCGGAGGTTCGCAAGGACGCGGCCGCACTGTCGGACGGCACTGAACTGCCCAGCGCGGTGACGATCTGGACCGCCGGGTTCGGCGTCCCGGACCTGGCCGCGCGCAGCGGGCTCAGCACCGACGCGTTGGGCAGGCTGCTCACCGACGAAACGCTGACCAGTGTCGACGACGAGCGGATCGTCGCAGCCGGCGACTCGGCGTCACCGTCGGGCCAGCCGTTGCGGATGAGCTGCCAGGCCGCGATACCGCTGGGGGCACAGGCCGCCAACACCGTGCTGAGCCGCATCGCCGGCGACGAGCCCGCCGTGGTTGACCAGGCGTTCGTCGGCCAGTGCGTCAGCCTCGGCCGCTCGCTGGCGCTGTTCCAGATCTCACACCTAGACGACACGGTGACGCGGTTCTACCTCGGCGGCCGAGCTGCGGCGTGGGTCAAGGAGTTCATCTGCAAGGGCACGGTCTGGGGCATCGCGCGCGAGGGCCGCAGGCCCGGTTCGTACAGCTGGCTGCGCGGCGGCAATCGGCAGGCACGGGTGCAGGTGCCGGTCTGATGACGCAGGCCGACACCGAGCACGCCGAGCGGTTCACGCACCTGCGCCCGCTGCTGTTCACGATCGTCTACGAAATCCTCGGTTCCGCAACCGAATCCGACGACGTACTGCAGGACAGCTATCTGCGGTGGGCGCAGGTGGACCTGGCCACGGTCCGCGACACGAAGTCCTATCTCGCGCAACTGGTGACCCGGCAGGCGCTCAACGCGCTGCGGGCCGACGCCCGGCGTCGTGAGGAATACGTGGGACCGTGGCTTCCCGAGCCGCTGCTGCTCGACGAGCAGGACCCGGCGAGTGACGTGGTATTGGCCGAGTCGGTGTCGATGGCCATGCTGGTGGTGCTGGAGACGCTGGGCCCCGACGAACGCGCGGTCTTCGTGCTGCGCGAGGTGTTCGGGTTCGATTACGATGAAATCGCTTCTGCCGTAGGCAAATCCACGTCGGCTGTGCGGCAGGTCGCTCACCGCGCCCGAGAGCACGTGCAGTCCCGTCGTAAGCGGTTCGAGCCGGTGGACCTGCAGGAGAGCCAGCGGATCACCGAGCAGTTCCTCGCGGCGGCCAGCACCGGTGACGTCGACGCACTGCTCGAGATGCTGGCGCCCGACGTGACGTGGACGGCGGACGGCGGCGGCAAGGTGAGCGCGTCTCGGCGGCCGATCGTCGGCGCGGACAAGGTGGCCCGGGCGCTCGTCGGGATCATGCGCATCGGAGGGCGTCTCCCCGACGTGCGGATCGAACTGGCGACCTGCAACAGCGCACCGGCCGTGCTGGTGTATTTCGGCGACAAGGTCGACCTGGTGATCACCGTCGACGTCGTCGACCGGAAGATCGCGAACTTCTACGCGATCCGCAACCCCGACAAGCTGACAACAATCGCGGTGCCGCGGGCGATCAGTCGCTAGCTTTGCGTCTGCCTGCCCGACCCGTCAGGCTAGCCGGGTGCGTGTCGAGTGGCTCGGCGATCTGGGCGACGCCCCGACGGTGTTCTTGGCGGTCGCGTCAGGGGCCCCGGCAAGCCCCGCCGCGCTGATCGGCGACTGGTTCGGCTCGCGGGCCGTCATCGCACCCAGCGTCGTTGCCGCGCCGGTGGGCCGTCGCGACGTGTTCGCCGCACAGGCGGGTGCGGGCGACGCGATCGGTGGCGGATGGATCGGCTACCTGTCCTACCCCGACGCCGGATCCTCCGGCGAGCTTCCGCGCATCCCGGAAGTCGCGGGCGGATGGACCGACAGCGTGCTGCGTCAGGACCGCGACGAAATCTGGTGGTACGAAAGCCTTTCCGGCGCACCCATGCCGATGTGGCTGACGCGGGCGCTGGCAAGCACGCCGGACCGGACGAGCTGCCGCATCGACTGGGACGACGCCGACCGCGACACCCATCGCGCCGGAGTGCTCGCGTGTCTCGACGCGATCGGCGCCGGCGAGGTGTACCAGGCGTGTGTGTGCACGCAGTTCGCCGGAACCGTTCTCGGTTCACCTCTGGAGTTCTTCGCCGACGCGGTCGCCCGCACCTCCCCCGCCCGTGCGGCTTTCGTCGCCGGCGCATGGGGTGCGGTGGCGTCGCTGTCGCCCGAGTTGTTCTTGCGCCGACGGGGTGAGACCGTGACGTCGAGCCCGATCAAGGGCACCGTTCCCGCGTCTGCTGCGCCCTCCGAATTGCTGAGTTCGGCAAAGGATGTCGCCGAGAACATCATGATCGTCGACCTGGTCCGCAA
>DASRFZ010000125.1:0-4969 GCA_035651275.1 Mycobacterium sp.
GTTCGTGCGGATCAACCGTGAACTGCCGCGCACGGCGACCAACAAGATACTCAAACGCACACTGATCGCCGAGGGTGTCACACCCGGGGACGGGATGCTGTGGGAGAGGCAGGGCCGCGGCACCACCTATCTCGAGGTGTCGCCCGTGGCCGGCACATAGTCGACTTCGGCTGAGTCAACCGACATCAGCTGGCAACGCAGTCGTCGTCGTCAGCGCGTCTGGATGGAGAAGCGGGGGACCGGCGTTCAGCCTGCCGCGCCTGACCTGATCCGCGATGCGCGTGGCTTCCCAGCCCGTCGTCGTTGTGATGTAGCGGTATTCGTAACAGCGTCGAATATGCGCCTTCGTGAGTTCATCAAGGTCTACTTGCCCCGCGGCCAGCAGCGTCAACTGTTTCCGTGATAGCGCCGGTACGACGAACCGGTCGCAGGCGCATGTGGCGAACGGGTCGCCGATGCGCGTGCCGCTCGCGTGCGTGTTCAACCGACCGTAGAGCCCGCGCGCCAGCTTCACCGGTTGACCCGCGTCGTTCAGTTCTGCTACTGCGACGCCCTTTCCAGCCATGCCGACGTAGACCAATCGGTCGGATTCCCAGATCGTGTAGACGCCGTTCGCCTGCATCGGTACGTCACGGTTGGGCCAGTCCGCGAAGCGGTAGGCCGTACCGAACTCGAGGTCGACAAGTGCTTCCCCCATCTAAGCGATGTTAACTGGTTTGAGCTCGCCGGGGAAGGCTTCGGCCAAAACAACCATTGTAACAACGGCGTTCCGCGTGCATAGGCCGCCGGCGCAGTTTGCCGAACCCGCAATCTCAGCGCGCGAACATCAACGCGCGCTTGACTTCCTGGATCGCCTTGGTCACCTCGATGCCCCGCGGGCAGGATTCCGTGCAGTTGAACGTCGTCCGGCAGCGCCACACCCCGTCGACCTCGTTGAGGATCTCCAGTCGTTCGGCGGCGGCCTCGTCTCTGCTGTCGAAGATGAACCGGTGCGCGTTGACGATCGCCGCGGGGCCGAAGTAGTTGCCTTCGTGCCAGTAGATCGGGCAGCTCGTCGTACAACACGCGCAGAGAATGCATTTCGTCGTGTCGTCATAGCGGGCGCGGTCGGTCTGGCTCTGAATGCGTTCGCGGGTCGGCGGATTCCCGGTGGTGACAAGGTACGGCTTGATCGCCCGGTACGCGTCGAAGAACGGCTCCATGTCGACGACGAGGTCCTTCTCGACGGGAAGCCCGCGGATCGGCTCGATCGTCACGGTCAGCTGCTTGCCGGGCTTTTTCGGCAGCATGTCGCGCATCAGCACCTTGCACGCGAGCCGGTTGACGCCGTTGATGCGCATCGCGTCCGAGCCGCACACCCCGTGTGCGCACGACCGCCGGAACGTCAGGGTTCCGTCGAGGTAGCCCTTGACGTAGTGCAGCAGGTTCAGCAGCCGGTCCGTCGGCAGGCACGGCACCCGGAAGCTCTGCCAGCCACCGGAATCGGCATACAGGTCCGGGTTTTCGGGGTTGAACCGCGCGATCTTCAGCGTGACCATCACCGCGCCGTCGGGGATGGGAGGCAGGGGCGGATCCGTAGACTCGACCATCAGTACTTGCGCTCCATCGGTTCGTATTTCGTCTGCACGACGGGCTTGTAGTCCAGCCGGATGTCCGAAAGCAGTTCGCGACCTTGCTTGTACGCCATCGTGTGCCTCAGATAGTTGGTGTCGTCACGGTTGGGGTAGTCCTCGCGGGCATGCCCGCCGCGGGACTCCTTGCGGTTCAACGCCCCCGCGACGGTCACCTCGGCGAGCTCAACAAGGAATCCCAGCTCGATCGCCTCCAGAAGATCGCTGTTGTAGCGCTTTCCCTTGTCGTGCACGGTGATTCGCGAATAGCGTTCCTTCAGTGCATGGATGTCCGTCAGCGCCTGCTTCAGCGTCTCCTCGGTGCGGAACACGGCGGCGTTGTTGTCCATCGACTGCTGCAGTGCGCTGCGAATATCGGCGACCCGCTCGTTGCCGTGCTCGGAGAGGATATCGGCCACCCAGTTGACCACCATGTCGGCCGGGTTGTCCGGCATCTCGACGAAGTCGTAGTTCTCCGCGTACTCGGCGGCCGCGATGCCGGCCCGGCGGCCGAACACGTTGATGTCCAACAGTGAATTGGTGCCGAGCCGGTTGGCGCCGTGCACCGACACGCACGCGCACTCGCCCGCGGCGTACAGCCCGGGCACCGCGGTGTTGTTGTCACTGAGCACCTGACCGTGCACCGTCGTCGGGATACCGCCCATCACGTAGTGGCACGTCGGGTACACCGGCACGAGCTCCTTGACCGGATCGACGCCCAGGTAGGTGCGGGCGAATTCGGTGATGTCCGGCAGCTTCGCTTCGAGCACGTCGGCGCCCAGGTGGCGCACGTCGATGTAGACGTAATCCTTGTGCGGGCCCGCGCCCCGGCCTTCGAGGACCTCACGCACCATCGAGCGGGCGACGATGTCGCGTGGCGCCAGGTCGACGATCGTCGGCGCGTAGCGCTCCATGAAACGCTCGCCCTCACCGTTGAGCAGACGGCCGCCCTCGCCGCGCACCGCCTCCGAAATCAGAATGCCCAGCCCGGCCAGGCCCGTCGGATGGAATTGGTGAAACTCCATGTCCTCCAACGGAAGTCCCTTGCGGAACACGAGGCCGATGCCGTCGCCGGTCAGGGTGTGTGCGTTCGACGTCGTCTTGTACATCCGCCCCGACCCGCCGGTGGCGATCACAATCGCTTTCGCGTGGAAGACGTGAATCTCCCCGCTGGCAAGCTCGTAGGCGACGACGCCGGTGGCGACGGGTCCGCCCGGCGTCTCCGTCAACGCCAGGTCCAGCACATAGAACTCGTTGAAGAACTCGACGTCGTGCTTGACGCAGTTCTGGTACAGCGTCTGCAGGATCATGTGGCCGGTGCGGTCGGCCGCGTAGCACGCGCGTCGCACCGGTGCCTTGCCGTGATCGCGGGTGTGGCCGCCGAACCGGCGCTGGTCGATGCGGCCCTCGGGCGTGCGGTTGAACGGCATGCCCATCTTCTCCAGGTCGAGCACGGCGTCGATGGCTTCCCTGCACATGATCTCGACCGCGTCCTGGTCGGCGAGATAGTCGCCGCCCTTGACGGTGTCGAACGTGTGCCATTCCCAGTTGTCGTCTTCTACGTTGGCCAACGCCGCGCACATGCCGCCTTGCGCGGCGCCGGTGTGGCTGCGCGTGGGGTAGAGCTTGGTCAGCACCGCCGTGCGCACCCGCGGGCCGGCCTCGACCGCTGCGCGCATGCCGGCTCCGCCCGCGCCTACGATCACTACGTCGTACCGATGCTGGTGGATCATGAGATGTTTGGGTTGAAGGTCAGCAGGACGTAGGTGCCGAGCACGAGCGTGAAACCCATCGCCAACGCCAGCAGTGATGTCAGCCAGAACCACGTCCAGTTCTTGCGGGCATAGTCGTTGATGATGGTGCGAATGCCGTTGCCGCCATGCAGTTGCGCCAGCCACAACAGCAGCAGGTCCCACGTCTGCCAGAACGGCGAATGCCAGCGCTGCGCAACGTAATTGAAGTCGACGCGGTACACGCCGTTGTCGACCATCAGCATGATGAACAAGTGCCCGATCGCCAGGACCACCAACACGATCCCGGACAGCCGCATGAACATCCAGGTGTGCTTCTCGAAGTTCGGCATGCCGGTGCGCCAGTGCGGCGCGCGCGGGTTGTCCAGCCCGGCGGGCCGATCGTGGCTGCGCTGCAAAACGGGAGCGGGCCAGCCCCGGCGACCCTCCGTCGGCGCGCTCACAGGAACCTCTCCGCCATGTGCGCGCCCAACACGATCAGCGCGGCCGTCATCACCACCACCCAGATGACGCCGACGACCCACAGCATCAGCCGCTGGTACCGCGGACCCTGCGACCAGAAATCGATCAGGATCACCCGAATTCCGTTGAGGGCGTGGTAGAGCACGGCCGCGACCAGGCCGGCCTCCATCACCCCGACGATCGGCGTCTTGTACGTCTCGACGACCTCGTTGTAGGCCTGCGGGCTGACCCGCACCAGCGCGGTGTCGACGACGTGGACGAAAAGGAAGAAGAAGATCGTCGCGCCGGAGATCCGGTGCAGCACCCATGACCACATGCCCGGGTCGCCCCGATACAGGGTGATGCGGCTCGGTTTGGTCCGTGGCTCAGAGACGGGCATCGGGCTAGCCATCCGGACCTCCCCAGACCATCGGTGGACGTTTGGACTCTAATCCCAATTCGCGACTCAAACGAGCAAACACGCAGCATGCTCGGGTCGGTCTAGTGTGACGTTAACAACGTGTCTGTATCGATGATGTGGGCCGGAGCCGACGCTGAAAGTAGTGACGATGAGCGATGATATCGATTGGGATGCATTGCGGCAGAAGGCAATTGACACCTCTGGCAATGCCTACGCCCCCTACTCGAAGCTGTTGGTCGGGGCGGCGGCGTTGGTCGATGACGGGCGCGTTGTCGCAGGATGCAATGTGGAAAACGTCTCATATGGTCTGAGTCTCTGCGCCGAGTGCGCCGTGGTCTGCGCGCTGCATGCCGGCGGGGGCGGCAGGTTGCTGGCGCTGGTCTGCGTGGACGGCACAGGTCGGCTGCTGATGCCGTGCGGTCGGTGCCGTCAGCTGTTGATCGAGCACGGCGGCCCGGAGATGCTGATCGCCCATGACGACGGGCCGCGTCCGCTCGGCACCCTGCTGCCTGCCGCGTTCGGGCCGGACGACTTGGCCCCCACGTGACGCATCTCGACGCGCCGACGGTGATCAGGACCAAACGCGACGGCGGGCGGCTGTCGGCCGAGGCGATCGACTGGATCGTGTGCGCGTACACCGACGGCGACATCGCCGACGAGCAGATGTCGGCGCTGCTGATGGCGATTTTCCTGCGCGGCATGGACCGCGACGAGATCACACGCTGGACAGCGGCGATGGTCGCGTC
>DASRFZ010000126.1:0-9860 GCA_035651275.1 Mycobacterium sp.
CATCGGGTCGGCCGCGCTGGACCTGTGCATGGTCGCGGCGGGGCGCCTCGACGGGCACTACGAGCACGGCCTCAACATCTGGGACTGGGCCGCCGCGGCGTTGATCGCTGCCGAGGCGGGGGCCGTCGTCACCCTGCCGCAGTCGGACGGCCCAGGCCTGACGCTCGCCGCCGCGCCCGGTATCGCCGCCGCGCTGCGCGACCTCGTCGAGTCAGCAAGTGTTGGTGTGGATTTTCGGTAGCAGCGACAGGTCCGGCGGCGCGGTCGCCTCCGGCCGCAGGCTCGCCAGCATCGCGTCGATCTGATCGTTGTGCGCCAGCGTTTTGAACTCGGTGCCCAGCGCCAGGTCGACGGTGTCGTCGGCGCGACCGTCCTGATAGAGCTCCACGCAGGGCGCCACCAACCAGACCGCGGCCGCGGCCGCCTGGCCGTCGCGGCCGAATCGGATCTGCCCCTGGCACACGAGCTTGGTGTTCAGGTACAGCGGATCGTTGGCCGCGCTGGGCTGGCCGAACCCCAGGCCGCGCAGACTTCCGGCGACATCGGCGGCCTGTCCGCCCTGACCGCTGGCGTTGAGAACCCTGACCTTGACGTCGGCGAGCTTGGCCGGAGCGACCTCGGTCATCGTGGCACGCGACACCGGCTCGCCGAGCGTGGGTTGTGACGGATCGCTGCGGCCGGGCGGCGGGTTGCACGCGACGGCTTCATGGACGTTTGTCGGGCGGGTCAGCGCGATCACCCAAATGATCGCGGTGACGACGAACAGCGCGACGCCCGCGATGATGCCCGGCAGGTAATTGCGCCGGCGGAACGGCCGTCCGTGCTTGTCATGCGCGGTGCCTTCGGTGATTTGCGCGACCACTCCTGCACTGTAGAGTGCCGCGCTGGCGACGCCATCGCGCCCGACCTCAGTGATGTGACGCAAATCACACTTGAACACTCGGCAATCCGGGCACGAATCGTTTGGCGGATGCGTTCGGCACTGGTACAAAGCTCTGCTGCAGGTGTGAAAGGGGGCAAAGCGATGGCTACGGACTACGACGCCCCACGGCGTACCGAGACCGACGATGTTTCCGAGGACTCGCTGGAGGAGCTCAAGGCGAGGCGGAACGAAGCGCAGTCGGCGGTCGTCGATGTCGACGAGTCGGAGTCGGCGGAAAACTTCGAGCTACCGGGCGCTGACCTGTCGGGGGAAGAGCTGTCGGTGCGCGTCATCCCGAAGCAGGCCGACGAGTTCACGTGTTCCAGCTGCTTCCTCGTGCACCATCGCAGCCGTCTGGCCAGTGAGAAGAACGGCCGGATGATCTGCACCGACTGCGCAGCGTAAGTCGCTCAGTCGAGCGAGGGTCGCGTCAATGCGGCGAGGACCCTGTCGGGGTGACGAGTACTGACGAGCCAATACGGCGTCGGGTCGTCGGGATCATCGAGCACCACCAAAACCATCGGCCCCACCCACGCGCGGTGCAGGACGAATGCCGCGGGATCCAGCTGCCGTCCCAGCGCCGCAGACTTCGCCGACGTGGGAATTTCCGCCGAGCGGCTGATCACATCGGCGGGCAGGTGTGCCGGGCCCGCCCACAACACCGCGTTGCCGTCGTCGTCGGAGAGCACCCGAACCTCCATGCGGCCGAACCAGATCAACACGCCGGCGGTGATCAAGCACAGCACCACGAATGAAATCCAGTCAGGAAGCTGGCTGGCGGCGCGGTTGACTTCCAGCGCAATGAGCACCGCCGGAACGAATGCCGGCGGCCACCACCACCACGGCACCGTCAACCGTTCGCGATAGCGCACGGATTGCGAGGTTGCGGGCCGTCGCGACACGCGGCCAAGGGTAGTCTTTCGCGTTGTGTCCACTCGTCTGGCGGTCGTGCGTCTGGACCGCGACTTACCGATGCCCAGCCGGGCCCACGACGGCGACGCGGGCGTCGACCTTTACAGCGCGCAAGACGTCGAGATCGGTCCCGGCGAGCGGGCACTGGTGTCCACCGGTATCGCCGTGGCGATCCCGTACGGGATGGTGGGGCTCGTTCATCCGCGGTCGGGTTTGGCTGCGCGCGTGGGACTTTCGATCGTGAACAGTCCAGGAACCATCGACGCGGGCTACCGCGGCGAGATCAAGGTGGCGCTGATCAACCTCGACCGGCGCACGCCGATCGCGGTGCATCGCGGTGATCGCATTGCGCAGCTGCTGGTGCAGCAGGTCGAGTTGCCCGAACTGATCGAGGTGTCGTCGTTCGACGAAGCCGGCCTGGCGCAGACCACGCGCGGCGACGGCGGCCACGGCTCCTCCGGAGGACATGCGAGCTTGTGATGACAGAAGGCAGGCACGCGCAAAGCGAACCCAACGAGCCTCAGCGCACCATCGACCCCGACGTCGACGGGCCGTTCGACATCGAGGACTTCGACGACCCCGAGCAGGCTGAGGTCGCGAGGCTCAACCTCGGGTCGGTGCTGATCCCTATCCCCGAAACCGGCCAGCTCCAAGTCGAACTCACGCAAGTGGGCGTGCCCAGCGCGGTGTGGGTGATCACGCCGGCGGGCCGGTTCACGGTGGCCGCATACGCCGCGCCCAAGAGTGCCGGGCTGTGGCGTGAGGTCGCCACGGAACTGGCGGACGCGCTGCGCCAGGACAAGGACACGAGCAAGGTGTCCATCGAGACAGGCCCGTGGGGACGCGAAGTTGTCGGCATCAGCCCGGGCGGCGTCGTGCGGTTCATCGGCATCGACGGGTACCGATGGATGATTCGCTGCGTGGTCAACGGCCCAGCCGAGTCCATCGAAGGACTGGTCGCTGAAGCACGAAATGCCTTGGCCGACACCGTAGTACGGCGAGGTGACACCCCGCTGCCGGTGCGCACCCCACTGCCGATCGAGCTTCCCGAGGCGATGGCCGCCCAATTGCGCGCCGCGGCGCAACAGGCCGCGGAGAGTCAGCCGGAGCCCGAACCGCCGGAACCGGCCGCGCGTCGTGCCGCGCCGGGGTCGGCGATGCAGCAGCTGCGTACGACGATGGGCGGCTAGAGGGTCTGCAGGCCGGCCATGCACGCCGCGCCCAGCGCGCCCGGATTCGCGCCGATCTCGTCGAGCGTCACCGTCCGCATCGCCGCGCGTGGTGCCGCGGTGCTCCATTCGATGGCGACGTCCAACGGATGAACCGGGTCGTCGACCGCTGCGGCCACGCCCATCGGGACCGCAAGCTGGTGTAGCTGTTCGCGGGTCGGAGCGGTGAAGCCGGCGGCCTCCTCCATTGCCTGCGGCAGTCCCGGCCACTGGGCGGCCCAGGACCGCGCCAGCTCGACTGCGAGCCAACCGGGGCTCGACGCCTGCATCGCGGCTGTCGCGGCGGCCAGCCCGTCACGGCGCAGCATCGCGGCCGACGCACGCGCCGAGATCGCCGCGACGGCACCATCGGGCGAGCCTGTCCACGCCGGCAACGCCGCCAGCACCGCGGCGGTGCTGCGCGGGTGGGCCAGGGCCCACGTCACCGCCACGGCGGCGCCGATCGACACGCCGCCAACCACCACGGGGCCCTCGGCGGCAGCGTTGTCGAGCGCCGCGACATAGCCGTCGACCAATGCCGACGGCTGCGGTGTGACAGCGATCACCGAAGCGCCCGCGTCGCGCAGCGCGTCCGAGAATGCCCGGCGCACAAAGTCATCGTCGGATCCCGTGCCAGGCAACAAGACCGCGCGCGCACCACGTAGGTCGACGACCATCCCACGATCCTGCCCGGCGCCGGACACGGCCTGCATAGCAACTCCCGGGTTGCGTGGCGCTACGGTTCCAACAGGTCTACCGTTGCGGGTGCATACGCACAAAGACGTGTCAGGAGTGTCATGGCCACGGCCGATGGAATTCTGCGCCGCCTCACCAAGCGGCTGACAGAAGACCCTGAACAACGTGACGCCGAAGAGCTGACCGACGAAGCGGCACACAGCGGCGCGCAGCGCGCCATCGATTGTCAGCGCGGCCAAGAGGTCACCATGGTCGGCACACTGCGCAGCGTCGAGGCCAACGCCAAGGGATGCGCCGGCGGAGTGAAGGCCGAGTTGTTCGACGGCACCGACGCGGTCACGCTCGTCTGGCTGGGCCAGCGCCGCATCGCCGGCATCGAGCCGGGACGCACGTTGAAGGTGCACGGCCGGCTCGGCAAGCTGGAGAACGGATCAAAGGCGATCTACAACCCGCACTACGAAATTCAGCGCTGAGTCTCTCAGCGACAACCGCCGGAGACGTGTGACCGAACAACGCAACGTTCCGCGCGCTCTGCTCGATCAGATGGGCGGCGTCAGCGGGCTGATCTACTCGTCGCTGCCTGTGCTTGTGTTCGTCCCCGTCACCACCGTGTATGGCCTTGAGGCGGCGATCATCTCAGCGCTCGCCGTCGCGACGCTGATCCTGCTCTGGCGGCTGTGGCGGCGCGAAACCGTGCAGCCGGCGGTGTCGGGCTTCATCGGCGTCGGCGTCTCGGCGCTGATCGCATACGTGATGGGGGAGAGCAGAGGCTATTTCCTGCTCGGCATCTGGAGCTCACTGCTGTACGCAGCGGTGTTCGCGGGTTCGGTTCTGATCCGGCGACCGATCGTCGGTTACATCTGGGGCTGGTTCAAGGAGCACGACGCGAGCTGGCGCCGTGTACGAAAAGCGGTGTGGGCGTATGACGTTGCGACGCTGATCTGGGTGGTGGTGTTCCTGTCCCGGTTCGTCGTGCAGCACTACTTGTACAACATCGACTCGACGGGCTGGCTCGGGTTCGCGCGCATCGCGATGGGCTGGCCGCTGACAGTGATTGCGGCGCTGTTGATGTACTTCCCGATCCGGGTGGCGCAACGCGCGGTGCACGCGGCCGAGCACGAAGAGGCCGCGGCAGCCCCGAGCGATGCGCCCGCGTCAACGCCGAGCGTCGACTTATGACACATAATCTCGGCGGATTTGTGCAATAAGTCGACGCTGGGCGAACGGTCTAACTTCCCGGCAGCAGCAGTGACCGCAGCTCGTCTTCGACTTCGGTGGTCGCCACGAACAACAACTCGTCGCCACCCTCCAACGGTTCGTCTGACTCCGGCACGATCACCCGTGGTCCACGCAAGATCGTCACCAGTGCGGCGTCGCGCGGCAGCTCCAGTTTGCGCACCGGCCGGCCGCCCCACGGCGTGTCGTCGGGCAGAGTGATCTCGACGAGGTTGGCCTGGCCCTGCTGAAACTCCATGAGCCGCACCAGATCTCCGACGGCGACGGCTTCCTCGACCAATGACGCCAGCATGCGCGGTGTGGACACCGCGACGTCGACGCCCCATGCGTCGTCGAACAGCCACTCGTTGCGCGGGTCGTTGACGCGGGCCACTACCCGCGGGACCGCGAACTCGGTTTTGGCGAGCAGGCTCATGACGACGTTGGCCTTGTCGTCGCCGGTGGTGGCGACGACGACGTCGTACTCCTCGAGATGGACGGCTTCGAGCAGTGACAGCTCGCACGCGTCGCCGAGGTGCCAGCGCGCCGCGGGGATCGCGTCCTCGTCGACGTGCTCGGGATTGCGCTCGAGCAGCATGATTTCGTGCCCGTTTTCGATCAGCTCGCGGGCGATCGACCGCCCGACGGCACCGGCTCCCGCGATCGCGACTTTCATACGCTCTCGAGATCCTCACTGGGCGGCAAGGCGGCGATCGCCATTGCTTCGGCGATACGGCCCGCAATGGCCGCGATGTACACCTGATCGCCCGCCTGCACGACGGTCTTCGGCTCGGGCAGCAGGCCGTTGCCGAACCGGATCATGAAAGCCACCCGCGCTCCCGTCGCACTCTCGAGATCGGTGACGCGGTGGCCGACCCAGTCCTCGTGCAGCGCGACCTCGGCCACGCCGACATTGCCCGACGGGTCGCGCCACTTGGTGGTCTCGGTCTCGCGGGTGAGCACGTTGAGCAGACGGTCGGTGGTCCACGGCACGGTCGCCACCGTCGGGATGCCCAGCCGCTCGTAGACGGCCGCGCGCTTGGCGTCGTAGATGCGCGCGACCACGCGCTGCACACCGAACGTCTCGCGCGCGACGCGGGCCGAGATGATGTTCGAGTTGTCGCCCGACGACACGGCCGCGAACGCGCCGGCCTCTTCGATCCCGGAGCGCAGCAGCACGTCGCGGTCGAAGCCCATGCCGAGCACCTTCTCGCCAGGGAACTCGGGGGAGAGCCGGTTGAACGCGGAACTGTCGCGGTCGATAACGGCGACGTCGTGACCGATCCGTGCGAGAGCGTCGGCAAGGGATGCGCCCACTCGCCCGCACCCCATCACCACGACGCGCAACTTCGGTCCCTCCCTCGGAGGCGCCCGGCGCCGGCATCGCCCGATTGGACGGCCCGCGCAGGCGCGAAACTGACGGGACAACGCTACAGCCACCCTCATGGTGGGCATAGTGTTGGACCTCGTGTCTAAGCTCTCGACCGCCACGCGACGGCTGTTTCTGGGACAGCCGTTCCGCAGCGACAAACTGGCGCACACGCTGCTTTCCAAGCGGATCGCGCTGCCGGTCTTCGCCTCTGACGCGTTGTCGTCGGTGGCGTACGCACCGGAGGAGATCTTCTTGGTGCTGTCGGTGGCTGGGCTGACCGCGTACTCGATGGCGCCGTGGATCGGCGTGGCCGTCGCCGTCGTGATGCTCATCGTGATCGCGAGCTATCGGCAGAACGTGCACGCCTACCCGTCTGGCGGCGGCGACTACGAGGTGGTGACCACCAACCTGGGAAAGACTGCCGGGCTGACCGTCGCGAGCGCGCTGCTGGTCGACTACGTGCTGACGGTCGCGGTGTCGATGGCGTCGGCGATGTCGAACATCGGCTCGGCACTCCCATTCGTAGCCGAGAACAAGGTCTGGTTCGCGGTCGGGGCGATCCTGCTTCTGACGTCGATGAACCTGCGCGGAATCCGAGAATCGGGTACTGCCTTCGCAATTCCCACCTATGCGTTCATGATCTGCATGTACATCATGTTGATCTGGGGGCTGTTCCAGATCCACATCCTTGGCCACAGTCTGCGGGCCGAATCGGCGGGTTTCACGGTGCACGCCGAGCACAGCGGCGTGATGGGCGTCGCATTGGTATTCCTTGTGGCGCGGGCGTTTTCCTCAGGATGCGCGGCACTCACGGGCGTCGAGGCCATCAGCAACGGGGTGCCGGCCTTTCGGAAACCCAAGTCCCGCAACGCCGCAACGACGTTGGCGATGCTCGGCCTGATCGCGATTACTTTGTTCCTCGGTATCATCCTGCTGGCCCGGGAGACCGGCGTGAAGATGGCCGAGAAACCGCACGAGCAGTTGATCGGCGCATCGGCCTCGTACGACCAGAAGACGCTGATCGCACAGTTGGCGCAGTCGGTCTTCGCGGGATTCCCGTTGGGGCTGTGGATCATTGCCGGGGTCACCGCGCTGATCCTGGTGCTCGCCGCGAACACCGCATTCAACGGATTCCCGGTGCTCGGGTCAATCCTGGCGCAGGACAGGTATCTCCCGCGCCAGTTACACACTCGCGGCGATCGGCTGGCGTTCTCCAACGGCATCCTGTTTCTCGCGTTCGCGGCGATCGCGTTCGTCGTGGCGTTCCGCGCGGAGGTGACGCAGCTGATCCAGCTGTACATCGTCGGCGTATTCGTGTCGTTCACGCTCAGCCAGATCGGCATGGTGCGGCACTGGACTCGGCTGCTGCGCACCGAGGAAGACGCTGCGGTGCGCCGGCGGATGATGCGCTCGCGGGTGATCAACAGCATTGGGTTGGTCTGCACGGGAACCGTTTTGGTGGTTGTGGTCATCACAAAGTTCAGGGCGGGTGCCTGGATCGCGATCCTCGCGATGTCGGCGCTGTTCGTGATCATGAAGATGATCCATCGCCATTACGACGCGGTCGCCCGAGAACTCGCCGAACAGGAGGCCGAGCAGGGTGAGGTCGTGCTGCCCAGCCGCAACCACGCGGTGGTGCTGGTGAACAAGCTGCATCTGCCGACGCTGCGCGCGCTCGCCTACGCCCGCGCCACCCGCCCCGACACGCTCGAAGCGATCACCGTGAACGTCGACGAATCCGAGACCCGCGAACTCGTGCACAAGTGGGAGGAAAGCGACATCAAGGTGCCGCTGAAGGTGATCGCGTCGCCGTACCGGGAGATCACCCGCCCGGTGCTCGACTACGTCAAGCGGGTGGCCAAGGAGTCGCCCCGCACGGTGGTGACGGTGTTCATCCCCGAGTACGTCGTGGGGCACTGGTGGGAACACGTGCTGCACAACCAGAGTGCGCTTCGCTTGAAGGGCCGTCTGCTGTTCGAACCCGGCGTCATGGTGACTTCTGTTCCGTGGCAGCTGAGTTCGTCGGAGCGGCTCAAGACGCTGCAGCCGCAGAGCGCGCCGGGCGACGCGCGTCGTGGGTTCCTGGATTGACAGACGAACTTGTCCTGACCACCGGCGCTCCGGCCAACGGGGGCAGCTGCGTCGCGCATCTGGACGGCCGGGTGGTGTTCGTCCGCTACGCGCTGCCGGACGAGACCGTCCGGGCCCGGGTCACCTCCGAGGCCTCGGCGTACCTGCACGCCGAGGCCGTCGAGATTCTCGAGCCGTCGCCACACCGGATCCCGTCGCTGTGTCCGATCGCATCACCCGACGGCGCGGGCTGCTGCGACCTCGCGTTCGCCGAACCGGATTACGCGCGTCTGCTCAAAGGCCAGGTGTTGGTCAACCAGTTGGAGCGCTTGGCGGGTTTTCGGGCTGACGACGACGTGCGGGCCGAGAGTGTGGGAAGCGGAGAACCGACCGGATGGCGGACCCGGGTGCGGCTGGGCGTCGGCTACAGAGGCCGGATCGGATTTCGTCGGCACCACAGCAACGAGATCGCGACGGCGCCGGACTGCGGCCAGCTGCCACCCGGAATGCTCGACAGCGTTCGCGACCGCACCTGGCCGTTAGGCGCGGAAGTGCACGTCGTCATCGACGACGACGGTCAGCGGCACGTCGTGCGCGCGGGTCCGTGGGAAGGCCGACGAAGCGGGTTTGCGCGGCCGAATTTCGAAGTGGTGGAAGGTAATCGGGATGCCGTCCAGCGGGTGGGCGAGCGCGTCTGGCACGTACCGGTGACCGGTTTCTGGCAGTCGCACCGGGACGCGGCGGCGGTGTACAGCGCACTCGTCGCCGCGTGGGCGGATCTGGCACCCGGGATGACGGCTTGGGATCTGTACGGCGGCGCGGGCTTGTTCGCGGCGACCCTGGCCGACGGAGTCGGGGAGATCGGCCAGGTGTTGACGATCGACATGGGCCGGGCGGCGTCGCGAACCGCGGCGCGGGAATTGGCGGACCTGCCGCAGGTTCAGGTGGTCAACGCGTCGGTGCGCAAGGCGCTCGAGGGACTGAGGGAGCGGGCCGACGTCGCGGTGGTCGACCCGCCGCGCAAAGGAGCGGGCAAGGACGTGGTCAAGCTGATCGCCGACGCCGGGGTGCCGCGAGTGATCCACATCGGCTGCGAGGTGGCGTCGTTTGCTCGCGACCTGGGCCTGTACCAGGCGCAGGGCTATGCGGTCGAGGAGTTGCGGGTGTTCGACGCGTTCCCGCTGACACACCACGTCGAGGTCATAGCACTTCTGCAGCGCTGACCCGGCGACGTGAACAGCACTCGCCGTTAGACTGGCGGGATGCTTGAACAGATCCGCGGTCCCGCAGATCTGCAACGCCTCTCCCAACAGCAGCTCACCGATCTTGCCGACGAAATCCGGCAGTTCCTGATCCACAAGGTTGCTGCCACGGGCGGCCATCTGGGGCCCAACCTCGGCGTCGTCGAGCTCACCCTCGCGCTGCACCGTGTCTTCGATTCGCCGCACGATCCGATCATCTTCGA
>DASRFZ010000127.1:0-24726 GCA_035651275.1 Mycobacterium sp.
TCCGCCAATCGCATGGAACCGCAACGATGAGCTGCCGCGATCGCCTCGACAATGTCGCTGCGTGCGTCGTCGGCCCGACCGACGTACGCGGCCACAGCCGCCCGAGTCGTCAGTGCAATGAAAAGTGGAAAGTCGCCACCGAGCTGCGACGCCCGCAGCATCGTTTCGTCGGCGGTAATCGCTGCGCTGTCGAAGTCACCGCGCCAAATGTCAATCAGCGTCAGATGAAATGCGAGGAAGATCAATTCACCTTCCTCGCCGAGCGTGACACATCGTTGTCGCAGATCCGCCATCGCATCGCGCGCAGCGTCGAGTCCACCCGTCCATGCGCGCACTAACGTCATCTGCACGCTCGGGCGAAATGCCAACGGAGCTCGCTGATCTGGCTCCTCCAACTCGACGGCACGCCGCAAAGAATCCTCGTCAAAGCCGCGGCCGCCCATGAAGTCCAGCACTGCACGCATTCCGAGGGCGCTACTGAGTAGGTTCGCGTTGTCCAGGTGCTCGGACTCGCGGACAGCCTCTTGAACGCGGGCGTACGCAAGCTCGGGTTGTCCCGCGTTGATTAACGCAAACGACAGGGTGACCAGGAGGCGCGCACGCAAGCCAGCATCGTCGCCGCTGTCGCGCAATCCAGTTTCAAGCAGTTCAGCTGCCTCGACGAAACTGTCATCGTAAAGACGGACCACGGCGAGCTGAATCAACGCCTCAGCACGAAGGGAACTCGTCGGTCGTTCCTTCAAAGTCGCTTCGAGGAGTTGCCGGGCACGCTTGGGGTCACCTGCGTCGAAATAGCATGTGGCGCAACGGATCCGACGAAGAGGTTCGTCGGATCCGAAACTCAGTGCCAATTCAAGTAGCTCGGCGGCTGCGGCGGGCGCTCCTCTGCGTCGTGCCATCTCTGCCGCCATGTCGAGTGCTTTCAGAGTTTCCGGGTCGCCGCCGGTGTCGGACAGCGCGAGGTGCCGCGCTCGGAGTTCAGGCTGGGTGATCAGTTCAGCCAGGCGCCGGTGCATCGCGCGGCGGCGCTGCGGCGCTGCATCGCGGTACACGCCGTGGGCCAGCAGCGGGTGGGTGAACCGAAGTCGGTTGCTATCGATAGCGACGACCTCGTTGGCTTCAGCATCTCCAAGCAGCTCTACGACGCGATCGGGTGCCGTCTCGGTGGCCCTAGCGACGAGTTGCACCGTCGGGTCGGCAAGGCTGGCGATCGCGAGCAGTGCATCTTCGGCGTCGCCGCTGACCCGCCCGACCCTGGTGCGGACCAGCTCAGCGAGACTGCCTGGTAACGCTAACTCCCCACTGGATCCCCGTGTGGTGATCTCGCGTGCCAATTCCAGTGCGTAGAAAGGATTTCCACCCGAAATGTCGTGAATGTGGAGCAAAGTGGGCCGCGGGAAGGACTGGCCCATTCGGTTCACTAAAACCTGATGCAATCCTCCGACCGTCAACGGCTGCAATCGGATTCGCCGAACCGCGTCGGGACTGGGCAGTTGCAGCTGCACCGCCGCCGCGTCGGTACGTACCGTGTACAACACCCCGACGCCATCCGGCAATCGTCGTGCAGCGAACAACAGCGCGTTGGCGGTGGAAGTGTCCAACCACTGAAGGTCGTCGATCGCCAACACGAGCGGACCCTCCGCGACGAGACCTTTGACGACGGCGAGGAATGCCGCCGCCACAGCCCGCGCGTCGGTAGCGCTGGCATCGCCAGGGTGGCGCAGAAGGGCAGCGCCCAGAGCGTGTCGCTGCGGGGCGGGCAAGTCCACCCACATCGCGTCGTCGACGTCTGCGAGCAGATCAGCCAACGCCGTGTATGCGAGCACCGACTCAGCGACCGCGGCGCGCGCCGACAGCACCCGTAAGCCGCTCACCTCTGCCCGCTGCAGCACATCGAGCCACAGCGTGGTCTTGCCGATACCCGCTTCGCCTTCGATCAGCAATGCGTGTGCCGAGTTTTGCGCCGCGTCGAGGAAGTCGGCAATCGCCTGTTCCTCGGCCCGCCGGCTTGTCGCCATCTCTCAGCCCCAATACTCGGGAGCAAATCGCTTCGAATTGTCTGTGGTTCCGCACCACGGCGTCGGCGATTGACCTGTGAGTTTGCTGGGCATTCCGTCGCCGAAGCGCCCGTAGGGTGGTCCCATGAAATACCTCGACGCCGACGGAATCGGAAAAGTCAGCCGCATCGGGCTGGGCACGTGGCAATTCGGCTCACGTGAATGGGGATACGGAGACCGCTATAACTCCGAAACCGCACGCGACATCGTGCAGCGGGCCCTCGCGCTGGGGGTCACGCTGTTCGACACCGCCGAGGTGTACGGGCTGGGCAAGAGCGAGCGGATCCTGGGCGAGGCGCTCGGCGACAAGCGCGCCGAGGTCGCGGTCGCCAGCAAGATCATGCCAATCGCGCCGTTCCCTCCGGTGATCAAGCAGCGAGAGCGGGCCAGCGCGCGGCGGCTGCAACTCGACCGCATCCCGCTCTACCAAATCCATCAGTCCAACCCGGTGGTTCCCGACTCGGTGATCATGCCCGGCATGCGCAGCCTGCTCGACAGCGGCGACATCGGCGCTGCCGGCGTCTCCAACTATTCGCTGGAGCGGTGGCAGAAGGCCGACGACGCGCTCGGACGGCCCGTCATCAGCAACCAGGTTGACTTCTCGCTTGCCCACCCCGGCGCGCTCGACGATCTCGTGCCGTTCGCGGAGCGCGAGAACAGGATCGTGATCGCGTATAGCCCACTGGCACAAGGACTTCTGGGCGGCAAGTACGGCGTCGACAACCGGCCCGGCGGGGTTCGTGCGGTGAATTCCCTCTTCGGCACCGAGAACCTGCGCCGGATCGAGCCGCTGTTGCAGACGCTGCGCGACGCAGCAGGCGACGTCGGCGCGAAGCCGGCTCAGGTGGCGCTAGCGTGGCTGATCAGCCTGCCCGGCGTGGTCGCGATCCCCGGTGCGTCCAGCGTTGAGCAACTCGAATTCAACGTCGCGGCAGCCGACATCGGACTCAGTGAAGAGACGCGCGACGCACTCACCAGCGCGGCCCGCGCATTCCAACCGGTGTCAACGCGGCGTTTCCTCGCCGACACCGTGCGCGAGAAACTGCGGCGTCAGTAGGTCGGGACGAACACCCCGTTCATCCAGACACCCCAGTGCTGCCAGCCCTGATCCCACACCTCTTGGGCGCCGTTTGCCCAGGACGGCTCGACGGGCTTCGGCGGCGCCCAGGCTGGCGGTGAGCCCGGACTCGGTCCTGCAGGCGGAAGCGGAGGTGGCGCCGGATCAGCGCTGGCTACAGCTGCGCCCAGTCCCAACGCACCGGCTAGCATGCCGCCGGTAACAGCGGCGCTTGCAATGACTTTGCTCAAGCTCATCGGTGACTACTCCAATCCGTGGTTCATTACGGCTCGTGCTCGGTCTGATGCCCCTTGGCTAACCGCTTCCTGTGAACGGTAAACATGACGCCAGAAATCGATTTGTGGCCAATTTGTTTCGAACGCGTTCTGCCGCAAGCGCGTTACTACTAGCTTCAGCGGCGATCATTTTCGGGTGGGTGTCCGCGTCACAACGGTGCTGTGTGTACTGGTAATTCTCTCGGCCGCTGTCGGGGTCAAATCGCCTGCGCTGACAGATAACGAAGGCGATATTCCTCCCCCGGATCCTCCGTCACCCACCGAGACGATCGACCAGCTCGCGGCTCCGGCACCGCCGGAAATACACCCGACGGCAATCAGCCCGGCCAACGGAACAACGGTCGGCGTCGCCCATCCGATCATCGTCAATTTCGCCGCGCCCGTCGCCGACCGGCCGGCGGCTGAAGACGCAATCCACGTCTCGTCCGACCCGCCGGTGCCCGGCAAGTTCTATTGGATGAACGACCGCCAGGTGCGTTGGCGGCCACTGGCTTTCTGGCCGGACCACACCACCGTGACTATCGATGTGCCAGGCAGCAGATCCAGCTTTTCAACCGGAGACGCGTTGATCGCGACGGCGGACGACGCCACCCACCAGATGACGATCACCCGAAACGGCAACGTGGAGCAGGTGTTTCCGATATCGATGGGAAAGCCGGGGCACGAGACCCCGAACGGCACCTACTACGTTCAGGACAAGTTTCCCGACGTCGAGATGGATTCCGAGACGTATGGGGTGTCCAGCGATTCACCGGACGGCTACGACCTGGATGTCAAGCTCGCGGTGCAGATGGACAACAGCGGCAACTTCGTACACAGCGCGCCGTGGTCGGTGGACGACCAGGGCAAGCGCAACGTCAGCCATGGATGCATCAACATCAGCCCGTCGAACGCGCGATGGTTCTATGACAATTTCGGCATCGGCGATCCGATCGTGGTGACGTACTCCGTTGGCAGCTATACACAAAACGATGGCGGCCAGGACTGGCAGATCTAGATTGCCCGTTGGTCGAACACGTCATTGAGAGTGACGGCCCGCAGCTTTCGATCGCGGATGACGTCGAGCAGGCGGTCGAACACATGGGTGACCGCCGGATGGTTGAGATGACCGATGACGATACTCTGCGGCAGGAAATACTGGTTGGCCATCTTCACGATGAAGTCCTCGGTCACCACTGTCGAGTCGGACAACGAGCCGTACCACATCGTTGTCACGGTGTAGCCGAGGTCAGCCGCAACGGCGCGAACCGCGGCGTTGTGCCGGCCGTAGGGTGGACGCAGATACGGCTTGGCCTGGGCGCCATAGATTTTCGTCAAGAACTGATCATTTCGGGTGATCTCGTCAGCGATGCGAGCCTTCGATACTCGAGTCAAGTCCGGGTGCGACCACGTGTGGTTGCCGAGCTGAATCTGTCCCGACTCGACGAGCGGCCTCAGCAGCGGCGCGTTCTCCGTCCACGACGGGTAGCAACCGTTGACGAAATACGTCATGCGCAATCCCGTTCTCGCGGCGAACTCGGTGTACAGGCGCACGACTTCGCTGCTGACCCCGTCGTCAACGGTCAGGGCCAGCAGGTTTCCGGCGCCCGGCAACGCGGTCAGAATGCCGTTGCCGGGCAACGCAATTCGCGAAATCACCGTGGGCGGGGGCGGGGGCGGCGCCGGAGCGGGAGGCGGCGGCACCGCGGGCAGCGCGGCCAACGAAGGGGACGGCCGAGCGTTGCGGCCGCAGTCAACCGCCGCGACCGCAGCCAGAACCGCAGCGCCCAATCCCGCCATGAGGCGGCGTCTGTTCAGTTCAGACACAAGAGGAAAGCGGCGTTGTCGTGGAAGAGTCCCGGCGCCCGATCGGCCGTGGTGCCGACGTTCTCGTAATCGCGCACCGGAGTCGCCGTGCCTTCGGCGTGCGGATAGTCGGAGCAGAACATGAACAAATCACCCGCGTCGGCGCACAGGCGTTCGGGCAGTTCATAGGAAAACGCCGACACCCGCACCTGCCGACGGAAGTACTCGCTGGGCCGCATAGGCAGGTCGGCCAGCGATTGACCGTTCATCCTGGCGACGAAATCCAGTCCGCCGTCGAGCATCAGCAGGTACATCGGCACCCAGATCGACGACAGCTCAACGATGCCGATCCTCAGTTCGGGGTGGCGCTCCAGCGTGCCGTTGGCGATCAAGTCGGTGATCGCGAGTGCGGGCGGCGTCGACAAGAACACGGACTCCAACGCAGGCACGAACGCGTCGTCGGAGTCGGTGTACCACGCGTCGTCGAAGATTCGCGGCTGATCCGCGACGTGAAAGCACGGCGTGATGCCGTGTTCGACGAAGGCCGACCATATCCGGTCGTGGTCGGGATGGGAAAGTGGCCGGCCGTCGACAAGCGAGGGTGCGATCATCGCCAAACGCACTCCGGCGCTTGATAATTCGCGCAACTGTGTGATGAGCCAGTCTGCGTCGCGCAGCGTCAGGTGTGCAACAGGATGCAGGCGGTTCTTTCCTTCCGCGGCGAACTCTGCGATCCAGCGGTTCCAGGCGGCCATGTTGGCGGTCAGCGCCGGCAACGATTGCGACAGCCGCCGCTCCCACAAAAGCCCGAAGTTGGGGAACAGCACCGCGCTGTCGAGCCCGAGTTCGTCGATACGCGCGAGCCGAGCCGAAGGCTCCGAGAAATCGGCGGGAAGCACGTCGTCGTAGAGGTAGCCGGATCGCTCGCCGGCACGGTGCCGACGGCGTTGATCACCGATGCGGGCCGTGTCGCCCGGGACGGCGACGTCGGCCATCGAGATGCGCTGGTCACGCCACGTCAACCAGGCGTAGCCAAGGTCGTCGTCCTCGATGCGCAGCGCCTCGGAACGCATGGCTGGGTCGATGTGGTCGACCCACATGGTGCGCGGCTCATACAAGTGCTGATCGGAATCGATGATTGCCGTCACTGGGCCACTCTCCCGTCGACTTCGGCAACGCGGGAACCGCGCCAACGGTATTGTGACGCGAGTCCGTCAATGCCGACAGGGGTGTTCACTGTGGTCAACATGATGCGCGTCCTCCTAGCCTTCTCCGCAGCCATCATCGCCGGCATGCTTGCGTTTGCTGCGCCGGCGGCAGCGGACCAGGCCCAGTATCTGTCGATCGTGCAGCCCAAGTTCGTATTCCTGACCGAGCGGCAGTTGCTGTCGGAGGGCAATAGGGCGTGCACCGCTTCCAAGAACGGAATGATCGCGCCCGACGTCGTGACGATGGTGCAGAACGATCTGAAGGTGGCGACGGCTGTGGCGTCCGACATCGTCGGCGCCGCGGTGGTCTACTACGGCTGCTGAAGCCCGCTACCGTCGGTCAGACGTCTACAACGCGAACGATTCCGTCAAGGCCAGTGAAGTCATCTCGGTTTCGCGTGTACAGATCGAGGCCGTTGGCGTGGGCCGTGGCAGCGATCAATAGGTCTGCGAATCGGCGTCGTGGCTTCCTGGAGGTGCGGACGACCGCAGCGACGACCAGTCCATAGCTGCGGGCGGCGGCGGCATCGAACGGGATCGGCTCGAGTCGCGATTCCACTTCCTGAAGTCGACCCTGCCGCTTGGCGGCTTCGGTCGGGTTCGACGCTAGAAGGGGACCGGCAGCAAGCTCGGCGGCCGTGATCACCGATATCGCTATCTCGTCCGGCAGCTTGGCGACGACGGCCGGATCATGCCAGTCGATGACGACGGACGTGTCGAGCAGACCAGCCTTGGTCACGTCACAGCCGCTGGTCGATCAGCCGGTCGAGCTCTGCGCGGAACTGCCGGTGGTCGATGCGCTCACCGGATCTCGCCAGCGACGCGAGCTCTTCACGCGGAATGAATGTGCGGCGACTCCGCTGAATTGGACGGAGTTCGGCGACCGGCTCGCCGTTACGAGTAACGACGAACGTCTCGCCGGCCACAACGGCGTCAATCACTTGTGCGTTCTCGTTCCGCAGTTGGCGTTGAGCGATGGTCTTCGTCATGTATCGAGTGTAGCACGCTATGCTACGAGCTGCTACAGGCGGAGGCGTACACCAGCGGGCCCAAGACGCCGAGAGGCTACCCGTATTCGGTCCCGAGCCTATTCGGAAGTGGCACAGCAAGATTCGACGCAATGGACTCACGAATCGTGATCCGGCTGCGAGCGAAGAACGCCGCGTGGAACGCGGCGCAATAGACCACCAGCAACCCGATGATGGACGGCCCGAAAAGCCATGGGTGCCGAGCCATTTCGGGAGCCAGATACCGGCAGCACACCAGCAGGCCGGTGAACAACACCGCTCCCCCGGCCACCAACGGCACCCGCAGCCGGTCGCGGCCCGCCACCGGCTCGCGCAGTACCGACTCCACCGCCACACACAACACCGCGCCCGCAACGAGGTCGACGCCGTAGTGGTAACCGAAGCCGAGCGTCGCAGCCAGTGTGCCCACCAGCCAGAACGCGCCGCCCCACCGCAGCCACCGAGGTCCGCGCCTCGAGTGGATGAACACCGCCAGCGCCCACGCGGTGTGCATCGACGGCATGCAGTTGCGGGGTGTCGTGTGGTCGAAGGCGAGCGGCCCGGGCGACATGTCGAGGGGCGGCAGTGCGTGCGGCCAGTACAACCCCAATTCGTGGTTCCCACCCCAGATGCCGAACGCGTAGTTCGGGCCGACGAGCGGGAACACCACGTAGATCACCGGCCCGATCAGGCCGAGTAGCAAGAACGTCCGCACCAGGTAGTGCCGCGGCCACCCATCGGTGGTGACGTTGCGCAACTGGTAAACCGCGACCACCGCCGCCGCTAACGGCAACTCGATGTACACCCAGTGCAACACCCCGGCCGCGGCCGGGCCGGCGGCGTCGAGCGCGCGGCCGACGAACCACGACGGTTGGGCCAGTGCATGATCGGCCAACAAGACGTACTCGTCCAGCACGCGCGGCCGGGCAATTGCGGTGACGTCCAACCACGTGTCAGCGATCTTCGTCGCGACGATGAGCAAGAAGCCGAGCGCGATGCCGTGCAGCGCGGTGGCGCGCTGCGCGCCGTTCCATCGCCACCACACCACGAGCGTCAAGCCGGTGAGCACTATCATCGGTCCGTTGCCCACCGCGAAAATGCCTGTGTGCAACAGTCTTTCAATCGTGAACAGCGCGTCAACCGCGACCGCCGTTGCCAGCGCGGAGATTCGCCACCGTGTCGGCACTCCGACCATCGCCACGCCCAGGCCGACCCACGGCACGGTGGCCGACTTCGGCGTGCCGACATAGTCGTTCAGCAAGCTGCCCAACGGACCGGGGAACCTCGCCACGCTCGCGACGATCTGCAAGCCGACCATCAGTACGACGGCAAGCGCGATGATGACGACGGCCCACGTGCGCGTCGACGGCGCACGCATATTACGTGTCAACTTGGAGTTTCACGCCGGACGTCGCCACGGTGCGCGACCGCGCAAAGAACGTCACGTAGAACGCGAGTGAATACGCGGCCAGCAACGCGACAATCACCGGCCCGAAGAGCTCGGGCAGGTGCGCCATCGGCACAGCGAGATATCGGAAGCTCCACAGCAGCGCCGCCAACAGCGCCGCGCCGCCGCCGACCAACATGACGCGGGTCCGGTCCCAGCCTCGCTCCGGATCGCGCAGCGCCGATTCGACCGCCAAGCACAGCACCGCGCCGGCGACCAGGTCGACGCCGTAGTGATACCCGAAGCCCAAGGTGGCGGTCAGCGTGCCCACCAACCAGAAGGCGCCGCCCCACCGCAGCCATCGCGGCCCCTGCCGGGAATGGATGAACACCGCCAGGGCCCACGCGGTATGCATCGACGGCATGCAGTTCCGGGGCGTGAAGTGGTCAAACGGGATCGGCCGAGGCAGCCACGACGTCGGCGGCATCACGTGCGGAAAGAGGTTGCCCACCTGGAAGCCGTCGCCCTGGGTGCCGAACGCATAGACCGGCCCGACCACAGGAAACAGGACATACAGCAGCGGGCCGGTGATGCCGAGCACGATGAAGGTGCGCACCAAGAAGTGGCGCGGCCAGGCGCCGGATCTGACGTTGCGCAGTTGGTAGATCGCCACCACCATCGCCGCGACGGACAACTCGATGTACACCAGGTGAAGCAGGGCGTAAGGGATCGGCCGGGTCGCGTCGATCACTCGCCCGACCACCCACGACGGCTGGCCCAGCGCGTGGTCGGCCATCATCACGTATTCGTCGAGCACGTTGGCTCGTGTGATCGCGGTGACGTGCAGCCAGCTGTCGCCGATCTTGCTGGCCAGAATCAGCAACGCTCCCAACGCAATTCCGCCCAATGCGGTGGTTCGCTCAGCGCCAGTCCAGCGCCACATGGCGACCACCGCCAACCCGGTCAACACGATCAAGGCACCGTTGCCGATGGCGAGCTGGCTGCCGAGCAACACCCGGATCGCGAGGAACACGACGTCGATACCCGCGGCCACCGACAGCGCGATGACCCGGTGGCGGTTGTTCAGCCCCACCATCGCCAGACCGAGACCGGCCCACAACGCCTCCGGCGCTTTCGGCGTCGCGACGTAGTCACGGAGCAGGCTGTACAGGGGTCCGTCAAAGCCCAGGCGGAACGACGCGATCTGGAGCCCTATCAGGAATGCGCCGAAGATCGCCGCGACGGCCACGATCCAGACGCGCGTCGACGGCACCCGAACGCCCCCGCGGCCGTCGATGAACACCCGTTGATGGTAAACGGAAGCTGACGTCAGGATTGCCAGGAGTTGACGCTAGT
Source organism: Mycobacterium sp. (assembly GCA_035651275.1). Classification (GTDB taxonomy): domain Bacteria; phylum Actinomycetota; class Actinomycetes; order Mycobacteriales; family Mycobacteriaceae; genus Mycobacterium. Next base: position 10,154 of record DASRFZ010000127.1, read on the forward strand.
CGATATCGACTTCGTCGCCGTAACGTCCCGGATTGAATACCGACGCCAGCGCGCCGAGCAGCATCATCACCGCTGCCGCGATGAACACGACCATCAGGCCCGCGTGGAACGGACCCGAAATGAGCTGCGGAAAGAACTCTTTGCCGGTCAACACGTCCGCGTTCACCCCCGGTTGCTGCAGGGCGTGCGACGGCCCGAGCAGCTCCGCGATCGGGTTGTAGCCGAGGAACGCCGCGAAGAGGCTGCCGACGGGCGGCAATTGCGCGACGTCGTTTGCGACGGACGTCGAAACGCCTTGCTGCTCAAGGCCACCGCTCAGCGCGGCCGGCAGCGTGTGTGCCAGGCCGACGATCATCAGCGAGAAGAAGATGCCGATCGACAGCGACGAGCCGGCGTTGAAGAACGTCGCCCGCACGCCCGACGCGGCACCACGTTCCTCAGCGGGCACGCTCGACATGATCGCCGCGGTGTTGGGCGCCGTGAAGACGCCGCCGCCCAGGCCGTTGAGGAACACCAGCACGGCGAACAGCCAGTAGTTGAAGTTCACCGGAATCATCACCAGCGCAACGAAAGTCACGGCCATCAACAGCATTCCGCTGACCGTGAACGGCCGCGCGCCGAAGCGGTCCGCGAGCGACCCCGCCAACGGCCCGGCGATCAAGAAGCCGAACGTCATCGGCAGCATGTAGATGCCAGCCCACAGCGGCGTCGACTCGAAGCTGTAGCCGTGCATCGGCAGCCAGATGCCCTGCAGCCAGATGATCAGCATGAACTGCAGGCCGCCGCGGCCCACTGACGACATCAGCCCGGCCACGTTGCCCATCCCGAACGATGTCGATCGGAACAGCCGCATATTGACCATCGGCTGTGCGACGCGCAGTTCGACGACGCAGAACGCCGCCAGCATCGCCACGCCCGCCGCGATGGACCCGAGCACCAAGGGGTTGGTCCACCCCGTCGGATGGCCGCCGTAGGGCTGAATGCCGTAAGTGATGGCGGTCAGCACCACGGTCAGCCCGACACCGAACAGGACGGTTCCGGCCCAGTCCAGCCGGCCGCGCGTGCGCACCCCGATCTCGTGCAGCGACCGCACGCTCCAGATCGTGCCCAAGATTCCGATCGGCACGCCGACCCAGAAGATCGCGCGCCAATCCCATTGCGAGAGAAGGCCGCCGATCAACAAGCCCAGGAACGAACCGGCAACGGCGGCGACCATGTTGACGCCGAGCGCCATCCCGCGCTGGTTGCTCGGAAACGCGTCGGTGAGGATCGCCGCCGACGACGCCATCAGCATCGCGCCGCCGACACCTTGAACCACTCGCCAGCCGATCAGCCACAGCGCACCCGCGCCGAAGTGCAGCGGATCGAACGACAACGCGATCGCCGCGGCCGTGAAGACCATGAAGCCGATGTTGTAGATGCGCACCCGGCCGAACATGTCGCCGAGTCGGCCGAACATCACCACCAGAACCGCGGTGACCACCAAATAGCCCATGAGCATCCACAGCAGATAGCTGACGTTGCCCGGCGCGAGCGGATTGAGGCCGATGCCGCGGAAGATCGCGGGCAGCGAGATCAGCACGATCGAAGCGTTGATCGTCGCGAGCAAAGTGCCGAGCGTCGTGTTCGACAAGGCGACCCACTTGTAGCGGGGGTGGTCGCGATCCCATCGCCTGCGCCGACGGTCCGTCTCTACAACAGCGAGCGTCGGGTCGCTCACGACGGGGGTTTCAGCCATCTCGATCTCAGTAGTCGTCATCAGTCATCGCTTACGTATCAAAGCCAAAACACATATGTTAGCTATACAAATGAACTCGGGCCAATTCGTATTCCCGCGCCACAGCGCGCTGCGCTAGCGTGGGCACTGGCCGCCCTGGCCACAAAACCACGCGGGAGCGCACGCCAAGTGCGCTGAGAGGACAGCTGGCGCTGTCGACCGTACGAACCTGACCGGATAATGCCGGCGTAGGGAGTTCTCATGACTGTGACCGTCGACACCACCTCAGTCACCACCGGCCCCATCGAGGGCAGCACCAAGGTCTACCGGGCGCTCGACGGAGTGCCGGATGCGCGGGTGCCCTTCCGGCGGGTGCACCTATCCAACGGGGAGCACCTCGACCTGTACGACACCTCCGGGCCGTACACCGATCCCGACGCGGTGATCGACCTGTCAGCCGGGCTGCGGCCGCGTCCCGGCGTGGTCCGCGACCGCGGCACCCAGCTGCAGCGCGCCCGCGCCGGCGAGATCACCACCGAGATGGCGTTCATCGCCGAACGCGAAGGTGTGCCCGCCGAACTGGTGCGCGACGAGGTCGCGCGCGGACGCGCGGTGATCCCGGCCAACCACAACCATCCCGAAACCGAGCCGATGATCATCGGCAAGGCGTTCATGGTGAAGATCAACGCCAACATCGGCAATTCGGCGGTCACGTCGTCGATCGCCGAAGAGGTCGACAAGATGGTGTGGGCCACCCGCTGGGGCGCCGACACGATCATGGATTTGTCGACCGGCCGCGACATTCACCTGACACGAGAATGGATTCTGCGCAATTCACCGGTGCCGGTGGGCACCGTGCCGATCTATCAGGCGCTCGAGAAAGTGAAGGGTGATCCGGCGGCGTTGACGTGGGAAGCGTACCGCGACACCGTAATTGAGCAGTGCGAGCAGGGCGTCGACTACATGACGGTGCACGCGGGCGTGCTGTTGCGCTATGTGCCGCTGACCGCTAACCGGGTCACCGGAATCGTGTCCCGGGGCGGCTCGATAATGGCCGCGTGGTGTCTGGCGCACCATCAGGAGTCGTTCCTGTACACCAACTTCCATGAACTCTGCGAGATCCTCGCCCGCTACGACGTGACGTTCTCGCTTGGCGACGGGCTGCGGCCAGGCTCGATCGCCGACGCCAACGACGCCGCGCAGTTCGCCGAACTCCGCACGCTCGGCGAACTGACCAAGATCGCGAAATCCCATGGCGTGCAAGTGATGATCGAAGGTCCCGGCCACATACCGATGCACAAGATCGTCGAGAACGTTCGGCTCGAAGAAGAGCTGTGCGACGAGGCGCCGTTCTACACACTCGGCCCGCTGGCCACCGACATCGCTCCCGCGTACGACCACATCACGTCGGCGATCGGTGCGGCGATCATCGCGCAGGCCGGCACCGCGATGCTGTGCTATGTCACGCCGAAGGAGCACCTCGGCCTGCCTGACCGCAAGGACGTCAAGGACGGCGTGATCGCGTACAAGATCGCCGCGCACGCAGCCGATTTGGCGAAAGGGCACCCGGGCGCGCAGCAGCGTGACGACGCGCTGTCGACGGCACGCTTCGAGTTCCGGTGGAACGACCAGTTCGCGCTGTCGCTCGACCCGGACACGGCGCGGTCGTTCCACGACGAGACGCTGCCCGCCGAACCGGCGAAGACCGCGCACTTCTGCTCGATGTGCGGGCCGAAGTTCTGCTCGATGCGGATCACCCAGGACATCCGCGACTATGCCGCCGAACACGGCCTCGACACCGAGGAGGCGATCGAGGCCGCGATGGCGGAGAAGTCAAAGGAGTTCACCGAGCACGGCAACAGGGTGTATCTGCCCATCGCATGAACGTCCTTCCCCTGACGCCCCCTGGCGAGACGCCGCTGCGGGTGCTGACGATCGCGGGGTCCGACTCCGGCGGCGGCGCCGGTCTCCAAGCCGACCTGCGCACGTGCGCCCTGCTCGGCGTGCACGCGCTCGTCGCGGTCACAGCGGTGACGGTGCAGAACTCGGTGGGTGTCAAGGGTTTTCACAAGGTTCCCGAGGATGTCATCGCCGCACAGATCGAGGTGGTGGCACACGACATCGGATTCCAGGCGGCCAAGACCGGCATGCTCGCGTCGAGCGAGATCATCGACGTCGTCGCGCACTCCTGGCAGGAACGCGGTCTGGCCGGCACCGTTCCGCTCGTCGTCGACCCGGTGTGCGCCTCGATGCACGGCGATCCGCTGCTACACCCGAGCGCGCTGGATTCCTTTCGCTCCCAATTGTTTCCGTTGGCGACGCTGGTCACCCCGAACCTTGACGAGGTACGGCTGCTGGTGGAGATCGACGTCGTCGACCGCGCATCCCAGGAGGCTGCCGCACGCGTGCTGCACGGCCTCGGCCCCGAGTGGGCGTTGGTGAAGGGCGGCCATCTGAAGTCGGAGCCGAACAGCCCGGACCTGTTATTCGACGGCGCCGACTTCTACGAGTTCGACTCGCCGCGCATCGACACGGGCCACGACCACGGCGCCGGCGACACGCTTTCCGCCGCGATCGCCTGCGCGCTGGCGCACGGTTATGCGATGCCGGACGCCGTCGCGTTCGGCAAGCAGTGGGTGACCGAATGCCTCAGGGCCGCATATCCGTTGGGCCACGGTCACGGTCCGGTGTCGCCGCTGTTCCGGTTGTCGACGACGTGAAGCTCGACGACATCGACGGGGTGGCGCACGAGCCCGACGGCACGCCGACGGGCGTCGTAGTGCTGACACACGGGGCCGGCGGAAACAGGGACGCGCCGCTGCTGAAACGGCTCTGCGACGAGTGGGCGAGCCGCGGCTGGCTGGCAATCCGCTACAACCTGCCGTACCGGCGGCGACGGCCGAAAGGGCCGCCGTCAGGGTCGGCCGCGACTGACCAAGCAGGCGTGGTCGAGGCCGTCGCACTGGCGTCGACACTCTCCGGCGGTCCGGTAATTGCGGGCGGCCATTCGTACGGCGGCCGGATGACGTCGATGGCGGTCGCCGACGGATCGGCGAATGTCACTGTGCTGACGCTATTTTCGTATCCGGTACATCCGCCGGGTAGGCCCGAGCGTCCACGCACCGAACACCTGCCGCGCATCATGGTCCCGACCGTCTTCACGCACGGCACCAGCGACCCGTTCGGCACCATCGACGAGGTTCGGGCTGCCGCCGAGCTGATCCCGAAATCCACCGAGCTCGTCGAGATCGCCGGTGCCAGACACGATCTCGGCTCGAAGAGCCTCGACGTGCCGAAGCTCGCGGCGGACGCGGCCCTGCGGCTGCTGGCGTGAAGGCTTACGCGAGGCGAGGCTTGCGGCGCACGGCCGGCAACGCTTCGTCGAGTGTGCGATACAGCGCGAAGATCTTGTCCAGGTCCGTCAGCTCGATCGGTCTGCTGGTGACCGGGCTGTCTGCCACCACCGCAAACTCGGTGGTCTGGCCGATACGCTCCTGCGTCGCCACCAGAAGCTGCAGGCCCGCCGAGGCGAGGAACGTCACGTCGGACAGGTCGATGACGAAGGCCGCCGGATCGTCGGCGAGCGCATCGGAGATCGCCGCTTCGAAGACGGGCGCCGTCGCCAGATCGATCTCCCCGCCGACGGCGAGCACGACGACGCCGTCGTGATGCACGACTGAAGTCGTGATCGGGTCGGTATCTGTCACTGCCGTCCTTAAACTCGGGAGCGGTGCTGCTCGGCGCGGGTCCGGTGAGAGCCTAGCCGTTACGTCGAGACGTGTTCGCAGAGTGGACCCTCAAGCTAGTCTCGGCACATGTCCGATTTACCGACTGACCTTGCCGGAGCAGCGACCGCTCAGACGGGAATCTCTTCGGAAGGGCTGCTGCCGCAGCTGGTGCAGCACCTGCGGCAGAACCGCACCGCGCTGCGCGAAGAGTGGGCCCGACGGATCACCGAAGCGGAGTTGCTGACGGCGATGTCGCCGGAGGAGCTGTTCTCCGAAGCCACGGCGGTCTACGACAACTACGTGGAGGTGCTCGAGACCGGCAGCGTGGAAGCGCTGCAGGCCTATGCGCGCGACCTGTCGGAACGCATCATTCCCCGAGGCGTCGAGACAGACGAGGTGCTCGGCATCGTGCTGCTGCTGCGCGACGTATTGGCGCGCTCGCTGTTTGAGAAGTACCAGTCCGACTTCGACCTGCTCAACCGCGTGCTCGATGCCTACGAACCCGCGGCGAACCGCATCGCCAACACGGTGGGCGTCAGCTTCGTCCAGGAGCGCGAGCGCATCATCCGTCAGCAGCAAGAGGCGATCCGCGAACTGTCCACGCCCGTGCTGCAGGTGCGCGAACAGCTGCTGATTTTGCCGATCATCGGCGTGCTCGACAGCCAACGCGCGCGCCAGGTCACCGAGCAACTGCTGCGCGCGATCCGGGCGAACCGCGCCAAGGTCGTCGTCATCGACATCACTGGTGTGCCGACCATCGACTCCACCGTGGCCAACCACTTGGTGCAGACGGTCGACGCGTCGGGCCTCATGGGCGCCAGCGTCATCATCACCGGCCTGTCTTCAGAGATCGCGCTGACGCTGGTGACGATCGGGCTCGACCTGTCGAAGATGAACGCCGTCGGCGACCTGCAGGGCGGCATCGAAGAAGCCGAACGCCTCCTCGGCTACGAAGTCAGCCGCACCGGCGAGCAGACCGGATAACCAGCGCGCCTCATGGCAGTCCCCATTCTCAAGCAGGGCACGATTCTGATCGCCTCTGTGCAGGCGGCCCTGTCCGACTCCGACACGGAGCAGCTCCGGCAGGACCTCATGGAACAGGTGAGCCGGTTCCGTGCGCACGGCATCATCGTCGACGTCACCGCGATCGACGTGATGGACTCGTTCGCCGCCCGCTCGCTGCAGACCATCGCGCACATGACCCGGCTGCGCGGCGCCGACACTGTGATCGTCGGCCTGCAACCCGAAGTCGCGTTCGCGATGGTCCAACTCGGGCTCGTTTTCGACGACATGCACACCGCGCTCGACCTCGAAGAGGGACTTGCGTTGCTGAATCGCCAACTGGAGCCCCGAAAGTCGGCGGACGGGCACGATGGCGCCGGATGACATCGTCGTCGAGGTAGAAGATCCCGACGACATCGTGGTGGCCCGCCAGGCGGGTCACGAACTCGCGCGCGATCTGGGGTTCTCGCTGACTGACGTAACGATGATCGCGACGGCGATCTCCGAAGTTGCCCGCAACATCACCAGCTATGCCGGTTACGGGGCGATCCGGGTGGCGGTGCAGAGCCGCGAGGGGCGACAGGCGCTGGTGGTGCGCGCCGAAGACGAGGGACCGGGAATCGCCGATATCGACAGGGCCCTTGAGGACGGGTATTCCACCGGCCGCGGGCTGGGTCTGGGGTTACCGGGGGCACGCCGGCTGATGGACCGGCTGATCGTGAACTCGGCGCCGGGGCGCGGAACCGTCGTCGAAATGTGGAAGTGGATCCCCCACGATGGATGACCACGGCCGGCTCGGACCGATCGAATGGGCGACGGCCGGTCGTCCGCGACCGGGCGAGCGGATGTGTGGCGACCGCTCGATCGCCGTCGAGATCAACGACACCTCAGCGCTATTCGGCGTGATCGACGGCCTCGGCCACGGCGAGGCGGCGTCGGAGGCTGCGCAGTGCGCCGTCGACGTGCTCAGCCGCGCGCGCGCCGAGCCGCTGGACGTGCTGATGCGGCTGTGCCACCGCGCGCTGGCAGCCACCCGGGGGGCGGCAATGACGTTGGCGCGCATAGATTTCGACGCGGACGCAGTGAGCTGGATCGGCATCGGCAATGTCACCGCCGCGCTCGTCGCCAAGAGCGCGAGCGGTGTCGACCTGCGCTCGTCGGCGCTGCTGACAGGAGGGATCGTCGGCTATCGCATACCGGAAACGCTTCTGACGCAGAATATTTCGGTTACCCCGGGTGATCTGCTCGTCATGACGAGCGACGGCATCGACGAAGACCACCTCGACAGCATCGACTTCGCCGCGCCGGCAACAGGCATCGCCGAAAAGATCCTGCGAGAGCATGGGAAGGACAGCGACGACGCGCTGGTGCTCGCGGCACGCCGCCGTGGCAGCTTGTCATGACCGACACTGATTTCCACGCTCGGTACGCAGACGCGCTGCGGTCCTATGTGATGGCCGGCGACGAGTCCAGCCTGGCCGTCGGGCACGACCTCGGGCGCCAGGCGCTGCAGGATCGCATCAGCATGCTCGACATCATCGAAAACCACCACCGGCTTGTCTTTGAGTTCGGCCCGTCTTCCGCCAATGCCGCTGCAGCACTACAGTTTCTGCTGCAGACGCTGGCGCCACTGGACGTAGCGACACGCGGATTCCTCGACGGTACCAAGCGTTACGAGCAAGAGCGGGCGCGCGCCGAAAACCTCGCCGACCGCGACGCGTTTCGCACCGCGTTGGTGAACTCGCTTCAAGAGGGGTTCTTCGTCGCCGGCCGGGACGGCTCGGTGGTCGAAGTCAACGACGCGTTCGCCGATATCACCGGCTACTCGGCCGAGGGGCTGCCGTACCAATGGCCGCACCCGTGGGTCGTCGACCAAAAGGCGGCGACCGAGCGCCTGGCCAAACTGCAGCGCGAGGGCGCCATCGAATACGAGCTGCCGATTCGGCATCGCCGCGGGCACACCGTGTGGGTGGCCGTGAGCATGAACAGCGTCACCGGCGCCGACCGCGACGCCTACGTCGGCACGATCCGTGACATCACCGCCGCGCGGGCCGCCGCAGCGCGTGATCGCGAGACGTTGCTCACGCTGCAACGGGCGATGCTTGCGCCGACCGAGACGCCGGTGGGTTTCGCCGTCCGATACGAACCGGCGGTCCCGCCGCTGGAGATCGGCGGTGACTGGTACGACGTGCTGCCGGTGGGCGAACGCAGGATCGGCATCATCGTTGGCGACTGCGTCGGGCGTGGGCTGCCGGCCGCCGCGGTGATGGGTCAGCTACGCAGTTCCGCGCGCGCGTTGCTGCTTACCGGAGTAGAGCCGGCGCTGGTGCTGGAACAGCTTGACACGGTCGCGACGCTGATTCCCGACGCATTCTGCACCACCGTGATGGTCGCTGTATTCGACACGGAGTCAAGGGTTTTGACGTACAGCCGGGCCGGTCACGTGCCGCCGGTGCTCGCCGCACCGCACGCCGAACCGATCGTGTTGAGCGAAGCCGGATCGGTACCGCTCGCGGTTCATCGGGATCACCCGCGTCCCCAGGAGTGCACGCTGCTGGCGCCCGGGTCGACGCTGATGATGGTCACCGACGGCCTGGTCGAACGGCGAGGCGAGCGCATCGACGACGGGATCGCCCGGGTGGCCAGCGTGCTGACGAAGACGATGAACTCTCCGGTCGACGAGGTCGCGGAGGTCGTGTTGCGTGATTTGGCGCCGGTTGATGGGTATGACGACGATGTGGCAATTGTGGTGTGCCGACCGCCGCTCGCCCCGCTGCGGATCGAAGAGGACGCGTGGGCCGATCGGTTGGCTGGAGTGCGGCACCGGCTGACCGCATGGCTGCACGGCGCCGGGGTCGCCGACAACGTGGCCGGCGATGTCGTGCTCGCGGTCGGCGAGGCGTGCTCCAACAGCATCGAGCACGGTTATCGCAACCTGCCGCGCGGCAAGATGCGGGTCGAGGCTGAAATCGGCGACGACGAGGTGGTGGTCCGGGTCATCGATTTCGGGGCGTGGCGCACGCCTCCTTCGGATCCCGGCACGCGCGGTCGCGGGTTGCAGCTCATCGACGCGGTCAGCAGCTCCGCCGAGGTCGAACTCAACGGCCAGGGAACCACCGTCGCGATGAACTTCCGCCGCAGCTAGCCGGCACGCGTGGTCGTTTCCTCTTTATCCGGTACCTCAGGTACCGTCGTGCCATGAGCGAGTTCGACGTGGTCATCGTCGGCGCCGGTTTCGGCGGGATCGGCGCCGCCATCCAGCTCAAGAAGCTGGGATACCAGAACCTCGTCATTCTCGAGCGGGAGAACGATCTGGGCGGGACGTGGCACGTCAACCGCTACCCCGGCCTGGCCGTCGACATCCCGTCGACCACTTATTCCTATTGGTTCGAGCCGAACCCGGGGTGGTCACGGCTGTTCGCGCCCGGCCCGGAACTGAAGAAGTACGCCGACGACGTCGCCGACAAATACGACGTCCGCCGCAACATGCGGTTCAACACGGCGGTCGAGGGCGCGCGCTGGGACGAGGACGCTCAGCGCTGGCGGGTGGCGTTGGCGAGCGGTGAGACATTGACCAGCCGCTTCCTGATCACCGCGACGGGCTTCCTCTCGCAGCCGCACACGCCCGACATTCCGGGCATCACCAGCTTCGAAGGCCGTGTCATCCACACCACCGACTGGGACGAGGGCTACGACTTCGACGGCCGCCGGGTGGCGGTGATCGGCACCGGCGCGACGGCAGTGCAGCTGATCCCCGAGCTCGCGAAGAAGGCCGCCGACCTCACGGTGTACCAGCGCACGGCGATCCACGTGGTGCCGAAGCTGGACTTCCCGATCCCGCCGTGGGTTCGCCGGTTGTTCGCGCGAGTGCCGTTGGTGCAGCGCGGATTCCGCTGGGTCACCGACACGCTCCTCGAGCTCATGATGATTTCGGCGGTGCTGCATTACCACCAGTTCCGCCGGCTGAACGTCGCCGCTGCCGACCTTGCCAAGACCCACCGCTTCCTTTCGGTGCGCGACAAGGAGCTGCGGCGCAAGCTGACTCCCGACTACGACTTCGGGTGCAAGCGCCCGACATACTCAAACTCGTACTACCGCACGTTCACGAAACCGCATGTGCACCTTCAGACTTCGGGAATCGAACGCATCGAGCCAGACGGCATCGTCGCCAACGACGGCAGCAAAGCTGTCATCGACACGCTGGTGCTCGCCACCGGGTTCGACCTGTGGGACGCGAACTTCCCGGCCATCGAGATCATCGGCCGCGCGGGCCGCAATCTCGGGAAGTGGTGGCGGGACAACAGGTTCCAGGCGTATGAGGGCGTGTCGATCCCGTACTTCCCGAACTATCTCAGCTTGGCCAGCCCGTACGCGTTCAGTGGCTTGTCGTTCTTCAACACGATGGAATACCAGATGCGCCACATGGATCGGCTGTTCGGCGAGCTGCACCGGCGCAACGCAAGCACGTTCGAGATCACCGAGGAAGCCAACGACGCGTTCCTGGAGCGGATGACCAAGCTGCTGGACAACTCGGTGTTCTACGGCGGTGACTGCGTGACGTCGCGGTCCTACTACTTCAACCACAGCGGCGAAGCGTCGCTGCTGCGCCCCACCTCCACGCACAATGCGGTGGCCGAGCAGCTGCGATTCCCGTTGAGCGACTACGCATTCGCCTAATTCGAGAGGATCCGCGTGTCGAAGATCATCAGCCTGATCGGCCTTGGCATGGCCGGCATCGGACTCGCGCATTTCGTGAAGCCCGAGGCGTTCGAAGAGATCACTGCCACGGCCTTCCCCGAGAACACGCAGCAGCACCTGTATATGGACGGTGCGGCCGAGACGGCGCTGGGCCTGGCGTTGGCGATACCGCAGACGCGGCGGCTGGCGGTGATCGGGCTGATCGGATACGGCGGCTACCTGGCGGCGAACGTCATCAAGAATCGAACAGCGTAAGTTCCATCAGTTTTCGCACGCACGCTTGTGAGTGCGGGGAATCGTCGTAGTGCACCAATCGGCCCACGTCCACGACGATCGCCATCGCTGCGTGCACCAGGAACCTGGCCTGTGACGGTGTGAGTTCCGGGCGTTCGGATGTCAGCAGCTGGACCCATGAGTCGATCGTCGACCGCTGAACGTTGCGCAGCAGTTCGTCGTCGGCGGCCGAGAGGTTGACCCGTTCCGTGTAGTAGACGAACGCGAGCTCCGGATTGGCGAAAGACGTTGCGACATAGGCCTCGATGAGTTGGGTGAGCACGTCTCGGGGGTCGTCATCCGCGCCGACGATAATGGACAACTCGCCGGACACCCGGTCGGCCGCGCGTCGCATCACGGTGGCCAGCACGTCACTCTTGCCCGAAAAGTAGCGGTAGATTCCGGATGCGGGCATGCCGACGGCGGCGGCGATCTGCTCGACGCTCGTTTCGCGATAGCCGCGCTCGTTGAACAGCACCATCGCTGCGTGCAGCAGCGACTCGTACACTCCGGTGTCCGAAAAGAGCGGTCGCCGACGGGGATTCGGCAGATCGTCGTCGGGCAAAGGGAGTTTGGCGGAGAGCACCCGGAGACCGGCCGCGACGAATAGGGCACGGATTTCGGTTGCCGGCATGGTGAGGTGATGGTCGACGATGCTGCCGATCACGCTGAGGAGTGCGGCCGAGATCATCCACCGCTGCGAGGACGTCAGGCCCGGCCGAATTGCGGTGAGTGGCTCCTGAATCCGGCGGTTGACTATGCGCAACTGATTGCTCAGACGGGTTTGATCCGGTGGCCGCAGATAGCGGGCTTGCCATCGGTAGAGGCCGCCGGACTCGCGGTTGGCCAGCGTGACGTCGATGAGGGCGTCGATGAGGCGGTTGAGCGCGTCGGCGTCGGACTGCTGGTCGATTTCCGTGCAGTCGACGAGCTGCTGGCCGAGGTTGAGGACGGCGGCGCAGAACAGGTCGTACTTGCTGGGGTAGTGACGGTATAGCGCGGCGGCGGAGATGCCGACCTTCGCCGCGATCGCCTCCATGCCGACCGCGTGGTAGCCGAAGGCGCTGAACGCCTCGGCCGCGGCGCGTTCGACCTGCGCTTTGCGGTCCTTCGGCCGACGACGGACCTGTGCCGGCGGGTCGGCAGGTCGCATGGGTAGCGTGGCCATCGCCTTACGGTAATGCCATTCCGGAACCGATGTATACATCGGGAGCGAATTTGCCAGCAAATCGTCTTATTTTGTCGACGGTGCTTGGAATGGCGATTAACATAGTCATCGTGCTCGAGATGGTTCACCGGGTCCTCAGCTATCGCTTCTCGATCGCAGAGTTGATCGGCATCCAGTTCCTGGTGGGATTTCCGTACCTGCTCGTCGGGGTGCTGTGGTCGATCAACCACACCGACCATCTGCAGGAGATGCACGGGGTGGACAAGATCGTGTCGTTCCTCGGGCAGATCGTGTCGTGGCCGGTGCTGTTGTTCTCAGACGTGTGCATGACATGACCGCTGGACAGGAGGCAGTGTGACAAATCGGGGGTTCTTCATCCTGGCGGTGGGCGGAGTACTGATCGGGATCGGTCTGATCGCGCTGAACTTTCCGGTGTTCCTCGGCGCCTACGACCAGTGGGGTTGGCAAATCAAGTGCGGCACGGGATACAGCACCAACTTGATGCAGGCGCAGATTGCCGACCAGGCGACGCCACACGCGGACTTCGTCGGCCAGTGCCAGAGCGCGTTGGCGATGCGGCGCGCGTGGAGCATTCCACTCGCGGTGGCGGGGTGGGTTGTGTTGTCGGGCCTCGTCGTCGCGCTGTGGAAGCATTCGGCGCCGGAGGAGCATGACCATGCTATCGAAGCGTCCGACTCCAGCGTGGCAGGCGCCGGCGGCCGATGAGCTCACACGCGTGAGCGTCGGCAAGGCGAATTGCGGCCGGGGTGAACTCCTGGTTGGACACCACCATCGTCGTCGAGCAATTGTGAATCCTGGCACCGGCAACGACCTGCTGCACCGCGGCAGTGCCGACCGGACGGCCGTGGCGCTTGCATTGAATCGCGATGCGGCGACGGCCTTTTGAGGCGATGAGGTCGACGCCGAAGTCGCCGGTGACCTTGGTGGTCGCAACCCGGTAGCCGGCGCCGCGCAGCTTCGCCGCGACATACCGCTCGAAGTCCGTTCCCGTCATCGCGTCGATCTCACGCAAACCCGACCTCAGAAAGCGAATCGTGCGACGCGCTTTCACCCAGGCCGCCAACAGGATCCACGCTCCGAACACGACGGCCGTGGTGATTGCGCCCGCTCGCAGCCGATGGTCATCGACCTCTACGCCCATTGCGATGCCGGAGGTAAGGGCAAGCAACACACCGGCTTTCCAATACCGGCGGCGCCATTTCGATGCGACCACATGAGTAGGTAACCATGCTGCACCGACAATCCTGAGTATTCAGAAGAGGACACCTATTCGTGGAAACTTTGCAGCGTCTGCTGGCCGTTGACCGCGACGCGAGGAACGTTGCCCCACCTGAATGGTCGCCACGCGGCTTGCGCGGTGCCTGCCAGCCCCAACTGGCCACCGCGAGGCCACCCACCCACGGCTTGAGCGAGGGAGCGCAGAATGCTTCTACGCGAATGGGTTTCGAGACGCGGTGATTAGAACGGCGGCGGGTCGTTGTCGTCGTCGTCGGAGTTGTTGCGGGAGTTGATGTCCCAGACACCCGCGGTCTCGCCGCATTCAGCTGGCGGGGGTGGGGGCTTGTTGCGTGCAGCGCGTTCGGCGGCGTTGAGTTCGCGTTCTACTAGTATGCACCGCGTCCGTTCGGCGGCTCGGGTCCGTCGCCGTTTCGGCATCATCAGCGTGCGGTCACCAAGCAACGCAACAGATCCGGAGGATTTGGGGAGCTCTGCGGTAGTGGTGCGCCACCTCGGGAAGAACACCCAGCTGCCCGGCAGCGTCTTGTACGTCCGGCCGGTAGGCGCAGTCCAAATCACAGTGCCATCCGGCAGCTGCTCATCCCGCCAACCACCAGCCCCGGTCCAAAATGTCTTGAGCAAGTGGTGTTTTCGGCATAGCGCCTTGAGGTTGGATGGGTGCGTCGGGCCCACCGGATACGGAACCGTGTGATCGATGTCGCAGAACTCGGCGGGCTCCTCGCAGCCC
>DASRFZ010000128.1:0-3566 GCA_035651275.1 Mycobacterium sp.
GAGTTCAGCTCGAAGTTCGCCGGCGCCGTCGAGAAGAACCCGTTCGTCGGCGACCCGATCATCGACAAGGCCGAGCCCGGAACGGCTCCAGAGCCGCGGTCCGATCCGTCGGTCGACGTGATCGCGTGGGCGCACAACGAAACCTCGACGGGTGTCGCGGTGCCGGTGCGTCGGCCGCAGGGCTCGGAGAATGCGCTGATTCTGATCGACGCGACGTCCGGCGCGGGCGGCCTGCCCGTCGAAGTCGCCGATGCCGACGCGTATTACTTTGCGCCGCAAAAGAATTTCGCCAGCGATGGCGGGTTGTGGCTGGCGCTGCTCAGCCCGGCCGCGCTGCAGCGGATCGAGTCGATCGCGGCGGCGGGACGCTGGGTGCCCGACTTCCTGTCGCTGCCGATCGCCGTCGAGAACAGCCGCAAGGACCAGACGTACAACACGCCGGCGATCGGCACGCTGGTGCTTCTTGCCGAGCAGCTCGACTGGATGCTGGGCAACGGCGGGCTGGACTGGGCGGTCAAGCGCACCGCCGACTCGTCGCAGCGGCTGTACTCGTGGGCCGAGGCCTCGTCGTACGCCACGCCGTTCGTCGCGGACACGGAGTTGCGCTCGCAGGTCGTCGGGACCATCGACTTCGCCGACGAGGTCGACGCCAACGCCGTCGCCAAGGTGCTGCGAGCAAACGGAATCGTCGACACCGAGCCGTACCGGAAGCTTGGCCGCAACCAGTTGCGGGTAGCGATGTTCCCGGCCGTCGAACCCGACGACGTGACGGCGCTGACCGAGTGCGTCGATTGGGTGGTCGAGCGCCTCTGACCATCCGCGTGTCAGCGCCGATTTAGCCGCTCGCTGCACTAGAGTCCGCAGGTGACGGGCCCGCCGCGCACGCGAGGAGCGAGAAGACATCAGCGCACGGCCCGGAGGAGGTCGGCATGAGAGAACTCACGGTGGTTGGCCTCGATGTCGACGGCAAACACATCATCTGCGAAGGCAGGAGCGCAGGCGAACGGTTCCTGCTTCTCGCCGATGACCGGCTGCGCGCCGCGGTGCAGGGAGAGCTGGCCCGGCCCAAACCACCGGAGAGCGACATCGAGGTCACAAACGTGCTCAGCCCCAAGGAGATTCAAGCCCGCATCAGAGCGGGAGCCTCGGTCGAGCAAGTGGCCGAAGCGTCCGGTGCCGACATATCCCGGGTCGAGCGGTTCGCCCACCCGGTCCTGCTGGAGCGCTCGCGCGCCGCGGAGTTGGCAACAGCGTCGCACCCGGTGCTCGCCGACGGGCCGGCCGTGCCCACGCTGCTCGAGACGGTGGCAGCCGCGCTCGTTTCCCGCGGACTCGATCACGACGCCACCACCTGGGACGCGTGGAAAAATGCCGACAGCCGCTGGACCGTGCAGTTGACCTGGCAGGCCGGGCTCTCCGAGAACGTCGCGCACTTCCGGTTCACGCCGGGCGCGCATGGCGGGACGGCGACCGCACTCGACGACGCCGCAAGCGAACTGATCGACCCGAACTTCGACCGCCCGCTGCGGCCGCTGGCCCCGGTGCCCCAACTCGACTTCGAAGATGACCTGACCCCCGACCCCGAACCAGAGCCCGAGGAACCGGCGGCGCCTCCCGCCCGCTCCCGTCGCCGCAAGCCGCCGGTGCCGGCGTGGGAGGACGTACTGCTCGACGTGCGGTCCGGCCGATGAGCGCTTGCGCGAAGAGCAAATTACACCGATGAGCGCTTGCGCGAAGCGCAACTAGTTCCCGGTGTCTTCCAGATTCCGGGCTAGACCGAATTTCTCGACGAGCGCCAGCCAGTCGGCAGCCGAAACCGTATAGGCGGGTGGGTCATTCGTGATACGGACATTGCCGGACCACGAAAATCGGCGTTGTAGCCCCTGGAAGTCCCGACATCCGATGGTCAGCGGTTCGACCCCTCCGATAGTCAGGGTGACGGCAGGCATCGTCGAGAAGTACTCGCCCGCAGCGTCGCTGGCGATATTTTCGGCCGACGGGAACGCATGCCCACCCTCGAGCTGGTACATGGCCGGCGTCGCCGTCGCCTGTGAACGCGCGGCAGAACCCTTGAGCGCGTTGGTGTTCGGGTCGATCACCTTCACGCCGTCATCGTCAACGTCAACGTAGAGCTGCGGTTCCCACAACGATCGCATCAGACGCTGCTTCTTCACCAACGCAAACGACCCCATCCCTTGAATGAGAAGCGGATTCGGGAACAGCACGCATCGAATCGGTTCCCCATGCTCGGGGGCTTTCGCAGCAGACCCGCTCCACCGGCCGCTTAACGCGAGAAGATCGTCGAAGTCCACTCTGACAACCACGCGTCGACGAGCGGCACGGGCGCCGCGTCGAGCGGTGTGGCCGGACCCACCCGACGATCTCGCCCACCGAGCAGGAATTGGTTACGGCCGGATCGCAGATGAAGCGCCACCCCCGTGTCGACCCACAGGCCCAGCCGCGCGCCAATGAATGGGTAGACATCACCGAGCCGCCGATCGATGGTCAGCCCGTCGCCCGTCACGGTGATGACGTACTTGCGGCGGGATCGTGAAAGGAAGTTGAGCCCGATTCCCAAGGAAAGAATGACCGCTGCCCCGAGCGCGCAGAAGCCGATCAATGGGCCGATATGCCCAAAGTGCAGGCGAAGTCCCCACAAACGCCCGAAAAACACCACGAGAACAAGCAGGACGATCAGACCAAACGCGACCTGTGTATAGAGGGTCGCACGCTTTCCGGTCACTTTGGCCCACGTGGGCGAGTAAACCGAGCAGGAGGCCACGAACTGACGCGACGCAGCCGATTGGTCGTGGACAGTCATGTCTGGTGCAGAACGCTTATCCGTGGAAACCCGGCGGGTTGTCTCCCGGATTCGGGCACCACCCTGGGCCGCACTGCACGTTACCTGGATTGTCACCGGGTGGATTGTCGCCGTCCCAAAGCGCCGAAAGTGCCAGTGTCTGTTGCCCGTTGGGGATAATCCGAGGGACATTTCCCCACCCGGCGGGGACCTTGTACCAGGTGTGGCAGACATTCATATCCCACGCGTAATGATCGAATTTCAGATTCGGTCCGGACGGCCAGTCCATGGACTGCCCTGGACACCACGTGAACGGGCCCGCGATGGCTTGCGCGGTGCCTGCGCCCAGCCCCAAACCGGCTACCGCTATCCCGCCCGAGAGGACTGTTCCCGCGATGATCTTCTTGAGCGCTCCACGCATGTCAAAATTGTGCCGCCGCGACCCAGCCCGAACATCGGTACATTTACCTATTTTTTTGGCGGGCAAGTGCTCTTCAGCGGCCAGCCGAAGGTTAGAGGTGCTGGGCGGCGATCGCGAGCAGCGCTACCCACGCCCCACCGACGCCGACCGTACCGCCGAGCACGAACCACCTCAACACCGGAACTGTGCGCCATCCCCACAGCGTCGGTGCCAGCCCGCCGACGGCGATGACGTTCAACCCGACCGCCAACAGTGGATGCACCCGCGACACGCCCAGGCTCAACACCACTATCGCGACACCTGTCACCGCAGCGACGAAACCGGCCATGGTCAGCCCGGTCCCCC
>DASRFZ010000129.1:0-2581 GCA_035651275.1 Mycobacterium sp.
GCTGCACCTCGGTCTCGCCGAAGTGGACATTGACCAGGCAGTCGATGACGCCAGTCATGCAAGAGTCTCCTGTCGTGTCGCAACGCTTTTCGCCCAGCGATAGTCGGCCTTGCCGTTGCCGAGCCGACGAATCTGCTCGACGAAGATGAATTCTTTGGGGGCTTTGAAGCGGGCCAGCTGCGCATTGCACCGGTCGGAGAGCGCCTGGACGCTAATGTCTTCGCCAGCCACCAGAGCGACCACCTCTTCACCCCACCGCTCACTAGGACGTCCGACGACCAACGCGTCCTCGACCCCGGGGTGGGCGCGCAGCACTTCTTCGACTTCCTCGACGAAGACCTTCTCGCCACCCGTGTTGACGACCAGCGAGTCCCGGCCCAACAGACGCAGCGTGCCGTCGGGCTCGATCGACGCGCGATCGCCGGAGATGACCACCCGTTCGCCTTCGACTTCGGGAAAGGTCTTCAGCGTCGCGGCCTCGTCATTGAAGTAGCCGAGCGGAATGCGTCCCCGCCGTGCTACCCAACCGACTTCGGGTTCACCGGGTTTCAGAAAATGGCTGTAGTCGTCGGAAAGCACCAGCCCTCCGTCGCGGAACTGGAACGTGTCGGCTTCGTGACCGCGCTGGCTGTGCCCGAACGCCATGTTTCCGGTTTCCGACGATCCGTACCCGTTGATCAACGTGATCTGCGGAATGGCCTCCAGCAGCGCGCGTTGGTACTTCGGATTCGTCGCCGCGCCGCCGGTCCCGATCGCGAACAACGACGACAGGTCGTACGAATGGCGTTGCAGCTCTTCGACGATCGGTCCGGCGTAGGCGTCGCCGACCATCGTCATCATGCCGACCTTCTCTCGCTCGGCGGTCTGCAGCACCGTTCGCGGGTCGAACTTCTGGCGGCTGTCGTACAAGATCACCGGCAGGCCGTTCATGATCGCCGCGAACGCAGTCCACATACCGGCCGCATGCATGAGCGGCGAGACCGCGTACCAGGGTGCGCCGCCGTCACGCACCTTCGCCTGGATTTCGGCGGCAGATCCGTGGTCGGCGCCGTTCATCGACACCATGTACATGTCGGTCTGCCGCCACAGCACGCCCTTGGGTCGGCCGGTGGTGCCACCGGTGCAGATCATGATCACGTCGTCGGGCGACGGCGTCACTTCCTGGTCGGTATCGCCTTGCGCCAGAGCATCTTCCAGCGTCGCCGCCCCTGGCAGTTCGGGCGCTGCGCTGCCGTCGTCGATCGACACCATCAGGTCCTGGCTGAGCACGTCGGCGAACTTCGCGCCCAAGCCCCGGTGGTAGATCACGCCCCGCGGCTGGACGTAGGCCAGCAGTTCACCGACCTCGCGCGGCGTGTAGTAGTGGTTGATGTTGACCGGGACGACACGCGCCTTGAGGCATCCGATCACCGCGTCGGGGTAGAGGTCGTTGTGCATGATGAGCGCGACGCGGTCCTGTCCGCATTCCCAGCGTTCGAGCACTTCCCGCTCGCGGTGCGCGCCGAACCCTTGGCCCGCAAGGAAGTTCGCCAATCGACGGGTGCGCTCCGCCGACTCCGCGAACGTGCTCCTCCGTTCGCCGCAGGCCGTCATCACGCGGTCGGGAACCGCTTCGGCGATCGCGTCCAAAACGGCCCCCAACGTCCACTCGCTCATCAGAAAGGCTATGCGGCCGAGCCGACCTTGACACCGAGGAGGTCCAACGCGTTGTCGTGCATGATCTTTCGGATGTCCGCCTCGCTAAAGCCTGTGAGCTCTTCGGTAAACGACACCGGCGACTCGAGTCCCTCGCCGTGCGGCCAGTCGGACCCGAACAGGATCTTGTCGATGCCGATGACGTCGGCGAGCGCGGGCAGGTCGTCTTCGTAGTAGGGCGCGATCCACACGTTGTTGCGCAGCTGCTCGACCGGATCTTCGGGGAAGTATTTCGGCTGGTTGTTGGCGGCCTTCTTCAGCCTCTTGACCAACCGGAACACGAAATACGAGCCGTTCTCGATGCTGACCACCTTCAGCTTCGGGTGCCGGGTGAACACGCCGTGCACGATCATCGAGGCCATGGTGTCGTGGATCGCGCGGTCGTCGAGAAGCACTTGGTCCAAAGGGTCTTTGGCGCCGAAGCCCTCGAACGTCGACTTGCCTCCCCACATCGCCGCGATGTGCAGATAGCCGCTGTCGCTGAGGTGGAATCCCACCGGGACGCCGGCGTCGGCCAGACGCGCCCACACCGGATCGTGACTTGGGTCGCCGAGCGAACGAGGCTTGACGACACCCGGCACCGGTGCCGGCCGCACCAGAACGAGCCGCGCTCCGCGGCCCAGCACGAACTCGACCTCTTCGAGAGCCTTCACCGGATCGGCCAGCGAAATGATCGGCGCCGCAATGATTCTGTGATCCGGACGGTCGAAGCCCCAGTCCTCGTCGAGCCACAGATTGAACGCGTGCAACGACGCCATCGTCGCGTCGATGTCGTGCTTGAGCGCTTCTTCGACGCCACACGCGAACGTCGGCAACATGAACGCGGTTTCGATGCCCTGCGTGTCCATGACCCGCACCCGCGCGTCCCGGTTCTGATACTCCGGGT
>DASRFZ010000130.1:0-13436 GCA_035651275.1 Mycobacterium sp.
AACGACTTTCGACAGCAACGCGGCGATGGACGGCAACCGCGAACAGGCGCGGTCGCTGCGCACCGAGCGGCTGCGCGACTTGGGCGCGGATCAGATCGACGTCTGCGAGTTTGAGCTGGCGGTCGCACACCTGCGGGTGCCCGAGCTGACCTGACGTCGGCGAGCTACCTGGGCGCTGAGCGTCCCTGAGTCCACTGCGCCGACTGATGGTTGAGCCCGTACATGCAGCCCGCCAGATAGTCCTGCTGGTAGTCCATTGGCCCGAGGCGCTCCATTGCCCCGAATGCTTGGACTTCGGCGGAGCCGTCGGTGCCTGCCTTCAAGCCCATCTGGTAGGAGTCGGACGAGGTGTCCGCCGACCCGGACGGGGATTCGGCGGACGAGAGCGCTCATGGGCTCACGACGCTTGCGACTGTGGGTTCGGGCCTGGCGTATACGCAAAGCTCACGCTGGTGACAATTAACGGGTCTACCATCGCCCCTACCGGCGTCGCAGAAAGGGCCGCGGGTCGACCATCCTTCCGGAGTCTGACGACGTCGTGGATTCGAAAACGAAAGGCGCCCTGATGAGCGACAAGCCGAACATTTTGATCATCTGGGGCGATGACATCGGGATCAGCAATCTCAGCTGCTACACCGACGGCGTCATGGGATATCGCACCCGCAACATCGATCGGGTCGCCAACGAAGGGGTGCGCTTCACCGATTACTACGGCGAGCAGAGCTGCACAGCTGGCCGTGCCGCGTTCATCACCGGCCAGAACCCATACCGCACCGGTATGACCAAGGTAGGGATGCCCGGCGCGACACTCGGCCTTCAGTCCGAAGACCCCACTATTGCAACAGCTTTGAAGTCGCAGGGGTACGCCACAGGCCAATTCGGCAAGAACCACCTCGGAGACCGCGACGAATTTCTTCCCACGGCACATGGCTTTGACGAGTTCTTTGGCAACCTGTATCACCTCAACGCCGAGGAGGAACCCGAGCAACCCGACTATCCGAAAGACCCCAAGTTCCGGAAGAAATTCGGGCCGCGCGGTGTGTTACACACGTGGGCCAACGAGGATGGATCTCAGCGGATCGAGGACACCGGCCCGCTGACGAAGAAGCGGATGGAAACCTGCGATGAGGAATTTCGCGACGCCGCTGTGGATTTCATCAAACGCCAACAAGAGACCGCGACGCCGTTCTTCGTGTGGTTCAACTCCACGCATATGCACTTCCGCACCCACGCCAAGCCCGAAAGCATCGGCCGCTCCGGACGCTGGCAGTCCGAATATCACGACACGATGCTCGACCACGACGATGTCGTGGGCACTTTGCTCGACCTGCTCGATGAGCTTGGCATCGCCGAAAACACCATCGTGATGTACTCCACCGACAACGGTCCACACATGAACACCTGGCCCGACGGCGGCATGACTCCGTTCCGGAACGAAAAAAACTCGAATTGGGAAGGCGCCTACCGGGTTCCAGCAATGGTGCGCTGGCCCGCACGCATACCGGCGGGCACCGTCCTCAACGGGATCGTCAGCCACGCCGACTGGTTCATCACCCTATTGTCAGCAGCCGGAGTTCCCGACATCGCAGACAAGCTGCGCGCCGGCACCGACCTGAATGGCACCGCCTACAAGGTTCACCTCGACGGGTACGACCAGCTGCCCTACCTCACCGGTGAGACCGATGACAGCCCGCGTCAGCACTTCTTCTACGTCTCAGACGACGGCGACCTTACCGCGCTGCGATACGACAATTGGAAGTTCGTCTTCCTCGAGCAACGCTGTTCGGGCACGCTGCAAATCTGGCTCGAGCCTTACACCGAGCTGCGCGCCCCGAAGCTCTTCAACCTGCGGACCGACCCCTACGAGCGGGCCGACCAAACGTCCAACACCTATTACGACTGGCTCCTCGACCACGCCTTCGTGTTTATTCCGGCGCAGGCATACGTCGGCGAAATGTTGCAAACATTGGCGGAGTTCCCGCAACGGCAAAAGTCGGCCAGCTTCAACCTCGACCAAGTCATGGCCAAGCTGCAAGCCTCAGTCACCAGCGTTTAATCGCGCCTGACAGCCACGAACACCATCCGGGTCGGTCCGGACTAGGTGATCACACCCGAGGTGTGACCGCCGCGGGCTTTGCGGATGATCGCCCGCAATCGATCCAACCGCTTCGCGAGCTCGCGCTCGTTGCCGTGTTCGGTCGGTCGGTAGTAGTCCACTCCGACGAGTTCGTCGGGCGGATATTGTTGCGGCACAACACCATCCGGGTCGTCGTGGGAGTATTTGTAGCCGATCGCATTGCCCAGCGCGGCCGCACCGAAGTAGTGGCCGTCGCGCAGATGCGCCGGCACGAGTCCGGCCTTGCCTTCTTTGATGTCTTTCATCGCAGCCGAAATCGCCGACACCACCGCGTTGGATTTCGGCGCGGTCGCAAGGTGAATTGTCGCGTGCGCCAACGTCAATTGCGCTTCAGGCATACCGATCAGTTGGACCGTCTGCGCGGCCGCCACTGCCGCCTGCAACGCCGTCGGATCCGCCATGCCGATGTCTTCGCTCGCCAAAATCATCAACCGCCGCGCCACGAATCGCGGATCCTCCCCCGCGACGAGCATCCGCGCCAGATAGTGCAGCGCGGCGTCGACGTCCGAACCGCGAACCGATTTGATGAACGCACTGATCACGTCGTAGTGCTGATCACCGTCGCGGTCGTAGCGCACAGCCGCCTTGTCCAACGACTGCTCGATGACCTCGACCGTCACCGGCCCGCCGGCTTCCGCTGCAACCTCCAGCGCCGTCAGCGCGCGCCGCGCGTCGCCCCCCGACAGCCGGACCAGCAAGTCCAACGCGTCCGCGTCGACGGGAACGGCACCGCCCAACCCCCGCGGGTCGTCGATCGCGCGCTTCAACACAATGCGGATGTCGTCGGCTGTCAGCGGCTGCAATTGCAGGATGAGCGATCGCGACAGCAGCGGCGCGACCACCGAAAACGACGGGTTCTCGGTCGTGGCCGCAACAAGCAGGACGACCCGGTTCTCGACGGCCGCCAGCAGCGCGTCCTGCTGAGTCTTGGAGAACCGGTGCACCTCGTCGATGAACAGCACGGTCTGCTCGCCGCCGTGAAGGAGGCCGCCCCGCGCCATTTCCAGGACCGCGCGGACCTCCTTCACGCCCGCCGACACCGCCGACAGCGCTTCGAACCGTCGCCCGGTGGCCTGCGAAATCAGCGACGCCAGCGTCGTTTTCCCCGTGCCGGGTGGCCCGTAGAGGATGACCGAAGCGGCGCCCGAGCCTTCGACCAGCCGGCGCAGCGGCGAGTTGGGCGTCAGCAGGTGTGATTGTCCGACGACCTCGTCGAGCGATGACGGACGCATCCGCACCGCCAGCGGAGCCGGCACAATACCCCCGCGGCCCTGCCAGTCGGTCGAGCCGCCGCCGGGAACGTCGAACAGTCCGTCGGACACGTCTCAGGAATACCACGCCGCAGGGACTTGCGATCCGTCCCGTGCTGCGGAAAAGCATTATCCGTTAGCGGTGGCCATGCGGTGAGTTGACGCCCGGGTTGGAGTTGGTGAGATCCGTTTCGCTGGGGGCGCCAATATCGCCAAGTCCAGGTAGCTGATCCGGCGTGCACGCCAAAGAGTTGTCTCCGGGCTCCGAGCTCGTGGTGCAGTCGCCCGGATCGGCCACGACCCGCGGCGCGACAGCCGACAAGCCGCCGAACAATGCGAGAGCGACCGCCAGCCCGAACGCAGTGCGACGAGCGGTGAGTCCAATGGTTGCCATCTTCAAGCTTCCTGTGAGCACGGTGGGTAAACCCACTGTATCGCCGGATTTGACGGTGTGGACAGGTTTTTTCGGATGGGCGAATTGGCTACCGCGGGATCAGCCGTGCGGGCCGGGTCCGTTGATCACGCTGTTGTTGGAGTCGGTCAGTCCCATTTCGCTCGGTGCGCCCTGCTGCTGACTCACCGCACCCGGCTGGCATGCCAGTGAGGTGTCGCCTGGTGTGGAGTTGATGGTGCAGCTGGGCCCAGCGCCGCCGTTTCCAGGCCCCTGAGCTGAGGCGCCGGGTGTTGCAACAAGCGGGCCGACCAGGGCAGCGGCCGCGATGGCGAGCGCGCAGGCCGTGCGACGGGCGGGGAATTGATTTGACGACATGTCGCCACCCCCTGAGGGTTGGATACTTCTGCGTGAGAGGTACCCCAAGGGCGGCACGGCAAACGCTGTCAGGGCTCGTTTCGACTCAATTCGAAGAGCGGGATGACGCGGGTGGTCTTCTCCTGGTATTCGCCGAATCCCGGCGCGGCGGCAACGATTTTCGCCCACGCGGGATCGCGTTCCTCGGGCGGTAGCTCACGCGCGACGACGTCGTACGACTGCGTGCCAACCTCGATGTGCGCTTGCGGGTTCGCCCGCAGATTGTGGACCCATGCGGGGTCTACGTCCGCGCCGCGGTACGACCCGATGATCAGCATCTTGCCATCGACACGTTGGTACGCCAGCGGGCTTACCCGGCCCTTCCCGGACTTCGCACCCGTCGTCGTCAAGAGCAGCAGGTCGGCGCCTTCGAACGGACCGCCCACCTTGCCGTCGTTAGCGCGGAACTCTTCCACGATCTTCGCGTTGAACCCTTGCAACTCACCGGAATTGGGCGTCTCACTCATTTCGTTTCATCCTTCCCGGCGACGACTGCGATGCCGACTTCTTTCAGCTGCTGCGTCGTGATGGGTGCAGGCGCCTCGGTCAGCGGGTCGACGCCGCCGCCTGACTTCGGGAACGCGATCACTTCGCGGATCGAGTCCATTCCGGCCAGCAGCGCGGTGATCCTGTCCCACCCGAATGCGATCCCGCCGTGCGGCGGAGCTCCAAAAGCGAACGCGTCCAACAGGAATCCGAACTTTTCCTCTGCCTCGGCTTTGTCGATACCCATCACCGCGAACACCCGCTCCTGGACATCGCGGCGGTGGATACGGATCGACCCGCCGCCGATTTCGTGGCCGTTGCAGACGATGTCGTAGGCGTTGGCAAGCACGCTGCCGGGGTCGGATTCGATGGCGTCCAACGACTCTGGCTTCGGCGCGGTAAAGGCATGATGCACCGCGGTCCACGCTCCCGAACCCACTGCGACGTCGCCGTGCGCGGCGGCCTCGTCGGCGGGCTCGAACAGCGGGGGGTCCACCACCCAGACGAACGACCACGCTGTGGGGTCGATCATGTCGAGGCGACGTGCGATCTCGATCCGTGCCGCACCGAGAAGCGCGCGCGACGACTTCGGCGGCCCGGCCGAGAAGAACACGCAATCACCGGGCGACGCGCCGACGTGTGCGGCCAGTCCCTCGCGCTCGGAGTCCGAAAGGTTCTTGGCCACAGGACCGCTCAGCGTTCCGTCGTCGCCGATCAGAACGTAGGCCAGCCCACGGTGGCCGCGCTGCTTCGCCCAGTCCTGCCAGCCGTCGAGCGTCCGGCGTGGTTGCGACGCGCCGCCCGGCATCACGACGGCGCCGACATACGGTGCCTGGAACACCCGAAAAGGCGTGTCGCGGAAGAACTCTGCGCATTCGACGAGCTCGAGCTCGAAGCGCATGTCGGGCTTGTCTGAGCCGAACCGCCGCATCGCATCGGCGTAGCTGATCCGCGGAACCGGCGTCGGCACCTGGTAGCCGATCAGCGCCCACAGCGCGGTGAGGATCTGCTCGGAGATAGCGATGACGTCCTCGGTGTCGACGAAGCTCATCTCCATGTCGAGCTGAGTGAATTCCGGTTGGCGGTCGGCGCGGAAGTCCTCGTCGCGGTAGCAGCGTGCAATTTGGTAGTAGCGCTCCATGCCCGCCACCATCAGCAGTTGCTTGAACAACTGCGGGCTCTGCGGCAGCGCGTAGAACGATCCGGGCTGCAGCCGGGCCGGTACGACGAAGTCACGTGCGCCTTCCGGGGTGGAGCGCGTCATCGTCGGCGTCTCGATCTCGACGAAATCATGCCGGGCCAGCACTTCTCGCGCGGCGGCATTCACCTTCGAGCGCAACCGAATTGCGCCGCCCGGGCCTTCGCGGCGCAAATCGAGATAGCGATATTTCAGCCGCGCTTCCTCGCCCGCAGGCTCGTCGAGCTGGAAGGGCAACGGTGCGCTCTCACCCAGCACGGTCAGCGCTGTCGCGTTGACTTCGACGTCGCCCGTGGGGATTTCGGGGTTCGCATTGCCTTCGGGACGGATCTCGACGACACCCTCGATCGCGATGCAGAACTCAGCGCGCAGGCGGTGCGCCTGCTCTAGGACGTCCGCGTCGCGGAACACCACCTGCGACACGCCGCTTGCGTCGCGCAGGTCGATGAAGATGACCCCGCCGTGATCGCGCCGTCGCGCCACCCAACCGGCCAGCGTCACCTTCTGCCCGGCGTCCGTCGCCCGCAGTGAACCCGCGGCGTGGGTGCGCAGCACAAAGACTCCTGACATGAATTGATGAAGACCGACTGCCCAGTCTAAGGGTGGCGCGCTCACCGGTAGCTTGACGGACGTGAGCATGCGCATCGCGCTCGTGGGCCCCGGCGCAGTCGGCGCGACCGTCGCTGCATACCTGCATCAGGCCGGCCACCAGATCGTGCTCTGCGGCCGCACTCCACGAGATCACCTTGACGTTCGCCGCGACGGCGAACAGCCGATCATCGTGCCGGGCCCAGTGCACACCGATCCCAGCGAACTCGACGGTCGCGTCGATCTCGTTCTGCTGGCTGTCAAGACGACTCAACTCGACGAGGCCGGACGCTGGCTTGGCGTGCTGGCCGACGAGCAGACCACCGTATGCGTGCTCCAGAACGGCGTCGAGCAGGTCGAGCTCGTCCAACCCCACTGTCCGCAGTCGACCGTCGTGCCGGGCATCGTCTGGTTCGGGTCGGAATCGCAGCCGGGTGGTTGGGTCCGGTTGCGCGGCGAGCCGAGGTTGACGCTGCCCGCGTCCGCCGAAGCCGCCGTCGACGTGTTGGGCAGCGCGGGATGCGTGGTGACAGCGGCTTCGGACTTCACTACCGAGGCGTGGCGCAAGCTTCTGGTCAACGCGTTGGCCGGGTTCATGGTGTTGTCGGGCCGGCGTTCAGGGATGTTCAGGCGCGACGACGTCGCCGCGCTGGCCCGGCGCTATCTCGCCGAATGCCTTGCGGTGGCACGCGCGGAGGGCGCGAAACTCGACGACGCGGTGGTCGACGAGATGGCCGACATGTTCGACAGCGCGCCCGAGGACATGGGCACGTCGATGCTGTTCGACCGTGAAGCTCAGCGGCCGCTGGAGTGGGATATCCGCAATGGAGTGATTCTGCGCAAGGCTGCTGCGCATGGGCTCGCCGCACCGATCAGCGAGGTGCTGGTGCCACTGCTCGCGGCGGCCAGCGACGGCCCGGGCTAGCCGCCGGTGATTTCGGTGCGCTAACCGGCGCTCAGCGCGCGTTAGCGCACCGAAATCACACTGGCCCACGCTTCACGGCGCAAGCGGTCGGGATCGTCGACGACGACATCGCGAGTCGACTTGATCACCCGGGTCGCGCGCCGCGGCACCTCGTAGGGCGGCCAGTCGTCGGCGGCGACCCCGTTCGCGAAATCCACCCAGGCCCGCTGCATCCGCCTGCCGACCGCTGGCCGCACTCGGCGGCCCAGCGGGTGGATCAACCGGCCCAGATAGGAGTCGTAGGTGTGGTGGACATGCACGATTTCGCTGCCGTGCGTGGCTCCCAGACGTAGCGCCCTCAGGCTGACGCCTGCGTAGTCGAAGCGGTACGCGTGCGTCGGCGCGATGGCGCTGTAAGCATCGGTGAACGCCCACGTCGGTGCGCCGAACATCACGTCGGCGCCCACTGCGATCGCCGCGCGCCGACGGGACACGCCGGGGTAGGCGGCGAGCACCCGGTCGCGCGCGTTTGGCGCTGTGCGCCGGAAGTAGTCGTCGACGAGCGCGGGCGTGGTCGGCATCATCGGCTCCCTCGACCACGCGAACATCGACGCCTCGTGGCTGTTGATGCCGACGATCAACGGCACGCGGGCGATGTCACCACAACCGGCCGCGTCGATCGGATGTCGCGGCAACAAGTCGACACCGTGGGTGAGCCCGTACGCGAGCGTCGGGGTGTCCGCCGCGCTGCGCTGCTGCACGCGGCCGGCCGCGCGGCGCAACCGCCTCTGCGGCAGCGCCTTGATGTCGCCGACGGAGACGCCGAGTTCGCGGACGAATTCCTCTGCGCGACCGGCACGCAAATCGGGATCGGCGATCAGTGGTAGGGCGGGGCTCTGCGCGATCGCCCGGCCGAACAGGCCGTCGGCGGCAGGGCTGGCGAGAAGCGCCAACACCGAAGTGGCACCGGCGGATTCGCCGAAAACCGTCACCCGCTGCGGGTCCCCGCCGAAGGCGGCAATGTTGTCGCGCACCCATCCCAGCGCCGCGATCTGGTCGCGCAGCGCGAGGTTATCGTCGAATCCGTCTGAAAGGCTTGACAATTCGAGTCCGCCGAACACGCCGATGCGGTATGTCACATTGACGACGACGACGTCGCCGTTCGCAGCCAGGCGTGCCCCGTTGTAAAGCTGGAACTGCCCCGCGCCGAACACGAAGGCGCCGCCGGGAATCCAGACCATCACCGGCAGCGACGCAGTGGTGTCAGGCGACCACACCGTCAGCGTCAGGCAGGCTTCGTCGCGAACCTTCGGGTCGTCACGCCCGCCGCCGACGAACGTCTTGCCCTGCAGCGGAATCGGCCCATGCTCGACGGCGTCGCGCACTCCCGTCCACGACGGAAGCGGTTGCGGCGCCCGGAATCGGCGGTCGCCGATCGGCTGCTCGGCGTAAGGAATACCGCGCCACACCCGGACACCGAACTCCGTCGTACCACGCAATGCGCCGCAGGACGGATGCACGACGGCATATGCGTCCACATCCAGAGCCACGGACGAATCGTAGTGTGCGAAGCTGGGCTATGACCTTCCACGAGGGCACGCAGATCGACACCAGCACCACGTCGGGCGGCGGCGGTCCCGGGCCCGGCCGCGGCATCGCGATCGGCGGCGGTGTGGGCGGGTTGGTGATCGTCGTGATCGCGCTACTGCTTGGCGTGGATCCGGGCAACATCACCGGCGGGGGCAGTGCACCGCCAGCCGGTCAGCAGTCGCAGAACGTGTCCGGGGTCGACGTCAGCCAGTGCAAGACGGCCGCCGACGCCAACGCGAAGCCGGTGTGCCGCATCATCGCCACCGGCAACTCCGTCGACGCCGTGTGGGAACAGTTGCTCGGCAAGGAATACACCCGCCCGCACGTCGTGATCTTCAGCGGTCAGACGAATAGTGCGTGCGGGCCGGCGGACGTCAGTGTGGGCCCGTTCTACTGTCCGGGCGACAAGACCGCGTACTTCGACCCGGATTTCCTCAAGGACGTGCTCGCTCAGCAGCTCGGCTACGACCCGGGGCCCTTGGCGCAGGAATACATCGTGGCCCACGAGTTCGGCCATCACGTACAGGACCTGCAGGGCACCATCGGCCGGGCGCAGCAGGGAGTGCAGGGCGCAACCGGCAATAGCGTGCGCACCGAGCTACAGGCCGACTGCTATGCGGGTGTCTGGGCGCACTACGCGACGATCCCCCAGAAGAACGGGACGACGTACCTGGATCCGCTAACCGACGAGCAGATCAAGGACGTGATGGATGCGACGCAGCACATCGGTGACGACTGGATCCAGAAGACGATGGGCGGACGCGTCGACCCGGGCACGTTCACACACGGCACGTCGGAGCAGCGCAAGCACTGGTTCACCGTTGGCTACCAGCTCGGCGACTGGAAGAAGTGCGACACGTACGACGCCAGCGACCTCGACAACGGCTAGCACCTCCCGCGAGCAGACGCGGAATCGCGTTACCGGGCCATTGGTAATGCGATTCCGCGTCTGCTCGCGGGAGAAAGCGACCTCGGCAATCGCGATTGTGCCATTGACAAATGGTGCCATTAGCTGTTGCATGATTTGGTGACCTACGACGGCGTAGTTCCCGCCCGCGGATCGCTGAGATCCCGTAGCGCGGCGCTCACGAGCGCGCTGACCTTGCGTCAGCTCGGCGCCGTGCTTCCGCCCGAGCGGGCCTGGGGCTTGTGGCTGTCCCGCCGCATCGTCGCGACGGTCATGGACGCCTTCGGGCCGCCGCTCGTCGGCGCGGCAGTCACCGACGTCGACACGCATGATTCTCACGGCCGTCGCATTGCCGGCGAATGGGTCCGCGGCCCTGGCGCAGACCGGACCGACGCCGCGATCTACTACATCCACGGCAGCGGCTATGCGTTGTGCTCGCCGCGGACCCACCGCCGCTTGACGGCGTGGCTGTCGCGATTGATGGGCCTTCCTGTCTTCTCCGTCGACTATCGACTCGCGCCACACCACCGCTTCCCCGCCGCCGCCGACGACGCGCACGCCGGATGGGAGTGGATGCTGGCCGCGACCGGACTGCCCGCGGACCGCGTCGTCGTCGCGGGCGATTCCGCGGGCGGACATCTGGCCGTCGACCTGATGCTGCACGGCGACCGCACTGCCCGCGAGGCGGCGGGCTTGGTGCTGTTCTCACCGCTGTGTGACGCGACGCTCGCGCTGGCGCGTACCCGCGAACAGCTTCGTCGCGACCCGGCGATCAGGGCGTCCGACGCACGCAAGCTTCTTGAGTTATATTGCGGCGGAATCGATCCCACACATCCCAGACTCGCGCTGGATGTGGCCCGCGGACCCGTTCTGCCGCCGACGCTCATCCAGGCCGGCGGGGCGGAGATGCTCGCGGCCGACGCACACCAACTCGCAGACGACATCCGCGCAGCGGGCGGCACGTGCGAACTCCAGGTGTGGCCGGATCAGGTTCACGTCTTCCAGGCACTGCCGCGGTTGTCGCGCGAGGCCGCGCTGGCAATGCGCTACGTCGCGGCATTCGTCGCAAACACATTGCGCGACAACAGTGCAGCCTTGGACCAGACGGGATAACGATGTTCGGATCTTCGCCTAAACGCAGCCGAGATGCTTTCGCCGTCGTCACGGGCGCCGGCAGCGGCATCGGCGCGGCGTTCGCGCTCGAACTGGGCCGCCGTGGTGGCCGCGTGGTGTGCAGCGACCTCGACGAGCTGGCTGCCGCGCGCACGGCCGATGCGATCGGTGACCACGGCGGCACGGCAATTGCCATGCGCTGCGACGTTTCCCGCGCCGACGACGTGTCGCGGCTGGCAACCGACGCGCAGGAGTGGTTCGACGCTCCGCCCACGCTCGTCGTCAACAACGCGGGCGTCGGCGCGGGCGGCGAAGCCGTCGGCGACTTCTCGCTGGAGGACTGGTCGTGGGTGCTGGGCATCAATCTCTGGGGCCCGATTCATGGCTGCCACGTGTTCGCACCGATCCTGCGCGCAGCCGGCTACGGCGGCATCATCAACGTCGCGTCGGCCGCGGCGTTCGGCGCGGCGCCGAACATGGGCGCCTACAACGTCAGCAAGGCCGGCGTGCTCTCCCTCTCGGAGACGCTTGCGGCCGAACTCAGCGGCACCGGAGTGAACGTCACCGTGCTGTGCCCGACGTTCGTCAAGACCAACATCGTCGAATCCGGGCGCATCACAGCGCAATCCAGCGATCTGGCCAACACCCTGATGCGCTGGACCGGATTCTCCGCGCAACGCGTGGCGCGGATGTGTCTGGACACCCACGACCGGGGCGGGCTGTATTGCATGCCGCAGCCCGATGCCCGGATCGGCTGGGGCATCAAACGATTCGCACCCACGGCGTACACCCGAACCGTCGGACTCGTTGCCCGCATCCCACGATAAGGAGATCACGATGGCGATCGATATGGACACGATGCTCGCGAAGATCAAGGACCGGCAGTGGGCGCTGGCCGACATCGACTGGGACGCGCCGGGCGCCGAGATGATCACCGACGCGCAGCGCCCCAAGCTCAAGGCGTTCATGGCCGACCTGTGCTGGATCGAGAACATCGGCGCCCGCGGGTTCGCCGCCCTGGCCAAGAAGGCGCCGACGCCGACGCTCGCGGAGATCTATCGCTACTTCCACGCGGAAGAACAGCGGCACGCCAACGCCGAACTGGCGCTGATGAAGCGATGGGGCATGCTCGACGGCGACGAGGTGCCCGAACCCAATGTCAACATCCGGCTGGCCATCGAGTGGTTGGACCGGTTCTCCGACGATATGCCGTTGTCGGTACTCGGCACCGTGATCCCGATGCTTGAGGTCGCCCTCGACGGCGCGCTGCTGAAATTCCTGCTCGAAGAGGTGCACGACCCGGTGTGCCATCAGGTGTTCGAGAAGATCAACAACGACGAATCCCGGCACATCGCAGTCGATTTCGAAGTGCTCGACATGATCGGCCATGCGAAGGCCCGCAAGCTGGCGATCCAGTTCGTCGGCACGGTCGCCTCGCCTGGTCTGATCCTCGGCGCTGTGATGTACCTGCCTCTGCTCAACCGGGTCCGCAACGAGATGGTCGGCATGGGAATGCAGCCCGACAAGCTGTACAACGCGGTGAAGCGTTTCAAGCAGCTCGGCGAGCGTGGCGAGTACACCTGGCGAGTGCCCACGTACCAGGTGCTCAAGCAGCACGCAAAGATGGTGGTCAATCCGCGGCATCCCTACCATCTGCTGGCCAACTCGATGGTGTGGCTCTCCGACCGCTATCCGCAGCCCTTGCTGCCGGCTGTCCCGAGCTGGGTCAAAGAAATCACGCACGAGCCTGCGGCATAAGGAGATTCGCGTGCCGAACCACATCTACTCGACGTTGATCGTCGGCGCCGGATTCACCGGCCTGGGCGCGGCGATCAAACTCGCCCGCGCCGGCGTCGACGACGTCGTCATCCTCGAGCGCGCCGACCGCGTCGGCGGAACGTGGCGGGACAACACCTATCCGGGCATCGCGTGCGACATCCCGTCGCTGCTGTACTCGTTCTCGTTCGCGAAGAACCCGAACTGGTCGCGTGCATATCCCTCCGGGACGGAGATCTGCGGCCACATCGAGGAGATGACCGACCAGTTCGACCTGCGTCGCCGCATCCGATTCGGCACCGAGGTCACGGGACTGTCATTCGAAGAGGATTCGGGCGTCTGGACCGCAAGAACCGAGCAGCGCAGGCAATTTCGGGCACGCACGGTCGTGCTCGCATCCGGTCCTCTCGCCGACTCGAGCTTCCCCGAAATCCGTGGAATTGACGACTACCAGGGCCACAAGATTCACAGCGCACACTGGGACCACGCCTACGACTTCGCCGGCAAGCGCGTCGGCGTCATCGGCACAGGCGCGAGTGCGGTCCAGATCATCCCCGAGTTGGTGAAGCAGGCGGAGTTCGTGAAGGTGTTCCAGCGCACACCCGGCTGGGTGCTGCCGCGGCTCAATCCACCGATGCCGCCGGCGGTTCAGGAGCTGTTCACGAAAGTTCCCGCTGCC
>DASRFZ010000131.1:0-6552 GCA_035651275.1 Mycobacterium sp.
AACCCCGGCACCGCGCGGGACTTCCAGGTGGTCTCCGTCCCCACGTTGATCCTGTTCAAGGACGGCAAGCCGGTGAAGCGGATCGTCGGTGCCAAGAGCAAGGCGGCGTTGCTCCGCGAGATCGGTGACGCGCTCTAGCCGCTCTGCATGCGCCTGGCGTTTTCCCGATCAGGCCGAGTGTCTGCGACAATACTGCTTAGCTTGTCGGACTTGCCGAGCGATCGGGAATGCTGCCCTTTCAGGCGTCCGGCTTTGGCGAGCGTGACCGAAAGGCCCCCTCGATGTCGAACCTTCGCCGCGGAGACCGCGGCAGCGCGGTCCCTGAGATCCGCGTTGCGCTGGCGTCGCTGGGTTGGCTCGACCATCCGGACGCGGACCTGACCACCGGCAAGCATTCCGTTCCCGAACTGTTCGACGCCGAGCTGGACGATGCCGTGCGGGCGTTCCAACAGCACCGGGGCCTGCTCGTTGACGGGGTGGTAGGCGAGGCCACCTACCGCGCGCTCAAGGAAGCCTCCTACCGGCTGGGCGCTCGCACTCTGCACCACCAATTCGGCGCACCCATGTACGGCGACGACGTCGCGTCATTGCAGGCCCGGCTGCAGGATCTCGGTTTCTACACCGGCTTGGTCGACGGATACTTCGGGCTGCACACCCACAACGCTCTGATGGCGTACCAACGCGAGTACGGGTTGACTCCGGACGGCATCTGTGGCCCAGATACGCTGCGCTCCTTGGATTTTCTGGGTTCGCGCGTCACAGGTGGATCACCGCACGCGATCCGCGAAGAGGAGCTGGTGCGGCGGTCCGGGCCACGCCTGTCGGGCAAGCGGATCATCATTGATCCGGGCCGAGGCGGCGACGACCACGGCCTGATCACCCAAGGTCCAGGCGGCCCGATCAGTGAGGCTGACATCCTGTGGGACTTGGCGTCGCGACTCGAAGGCCGGATGACGGCGATCGGCATGGAGACGTTCCTGTCCCGGCCCGCGAACCGATGCCCCGCCGACGCCGAACGCGCCGCAACGGCCAACACCGTCGGCGCCGACCTGATGATCAGCCTTCGGTGCGCCAGCCAAACCAGCGAACTGCCGAACGGCGTCGCGTCGTTCCATTTCGGTAACTCACACGGTTCGGTGTCGACGATCGGGCGCAACCTCGCCGACTTCATTCAACGAGAAGTGGTGGCGCGCACCGGATTACAGGACTGCCGCACCCACGGACGCACCTGGGACCTGCTGCGGTTGACGCGCATGCCGACCATCCAGGTCGACATCGGCTACATCACGAATCCGCACGACCGCGCCATGCTGGTGACCACTCAAGCGCGCGACTCGATTGCCGAAGGCATCCTGGCCGCGGTCAAGCGGTTGTACTTGCTCGGCAAAAACGACCGCCCCACAGGAACTTTCACGTTCGCCGAGTTGCTGGCGCACGAATTGTCCGTCGAACAGGCCGGCCGGCTCAGTCGCTAGCCTCGCTGCACGCGCCAACGGGTTCGAGTTGGCCGGTGTGCAGTAACCGCTCCAGCGCGGCCTCCACCTCTGCTTTCCAGCCCAGGCCTTGGTCCAGCTCCAGGCGCAGCCGCGGAAAGTACCTGTGCGGCGCGACGACGGTGAAGCCGACGTCGAGAAGGAAATCGGCGGCGATCATGCACTGGTCGAACGAGCAGTCACCGAACGGTTCGACCACCCTGCGCACGTCGGCCGGTGCCGCCTGCTGGTCGACGAGTTCTGCTGCCTCGGCCGTGCGGCCGAACGCCTCCAGCGCGCGCACGCCACGGCGTTTGAGGTCGGCGACCGCCTGAGCGATCAAGCTGGCGGCAAGCGTGTCGGTGTGGCCCGGCTCGACGCCCATCGACGTCAGTAACACCGCGTCCGGACTGACCGGGGTGGTTGGAAACGATCTCGCCCGCGGGACGGCGCCGGGCGGAGCGTAGAGGGCGTATCCGATGCACGGAGCGTCCAGCTGGTCGTCGGCGGACCCGCCCTCCGTCTGCTCGCCGGGTACCGTCACCGTCGTCGCGATCTGCCCGCACGCACCCCACTCCAACATCACCATCGAGAGCCACGCTTCCTTCTCGAATTCGGGATCCGCGAAGTGGTCGTCACGCCCGAGTGCCGTCGGATCGACCTCCCAGAACACGCAGCGGCGCGCGTGTTTGGGCAGCTGCTCGAAACATTCGAGCCGCAGGGGCGTGATACGGGCGGACACTACGCTCTGGGGCCTCCATGAAGGTGCTACTGCCAAGGCAGCCCTTCCAGGATAGGAGAGGGTGGGCACCGAGGGCCAGTTTCGGACGGGTTCCTGACGGTCGCGAAGATACCTGGTGAAACCCGTTGACCCGCAGCCACTTTCGGTTCAAGGTCAGGATGGTGTCACAGTGACGTAACGAACCGGTGTCACCGTATGGGCTCGATCAGCCGGCAGAGCCGTCCATGAGGCCGACAATTCGCTGGAGGTCGTCGACGGAGCCGAATTCGACGACGATCTTGCCCTTGCGCTTGCCCAGGCTGACCGTCACGCGGGTGTCGAAGGTGCCCGACAGCCGATCGGCGATGTCCTGCAGCCCCGGCATCTGGATTGGTTTGCGGCGCGGCCCCGGCGTCGGCGTGCTGTCGCCACGGTTGGCCAGCGTGACGGCCTCTTCGGTTGCCCGGACTGACAAGCCCTCCGCGACGATGCGGGCGGCGAGCTCCTCCTGGGCGTCGGGACCGCCTTCCAACGACAGCAGGGCCCGCGCGTGGCCCGCGGACAGCACGCCCGCAGCGACCCTGCGCTGCACCGGAATTGGGAGCCGCAACAGCCGGATCATGTTCGTGATGAGTGGACGCGACCGTCCGATCCGGGTGGCGAGTTCGTCGTGGGTCACGCCGAATTCGTCGAGCAGCTGCTGGTAAGCCGCCGCCTCTTCCAGCGGGTTGAGCTGCACCCTGTGGATGTTTTCCAGGAGGGCGTCGCGCAGCATGTTGTCGTCGCTGGTTTGCCGAACGATCGCCGGGATTGTCGCGAGCCCGGCCTGTTGGGCCGCGCGCCAGCGCCGCTCCCCCATCACCAACTGGTAGCGGCCGGCGGAGTCCGGCGAACGCACGACGATCGGTTGCATCAACCCGAACTCGCGGATCGAGTGGACGAGTTCGGCGAGCGCCTCTTCGTCGAAGACTTGCCGCGGTTGGCGCGGATTCGGGACGATCGACCCGGGATCGATCTCGCGGTACACGGCGCCGACTGATGCGGCGTCACCCGCCGGGGCGCTCCCGAAGACCGCGTCGGCGGCGGCCGACCCCATCTTCGGGCTGATACCGGTGTCGGCCGGCCCGGTCGGAATCAGCGACGCAAGGCCGCGGCCCAGTCCGCCCTTCTTGCGAGATGATTGAGTCATCGCGTTCTCCTCTTCGCGCAAGCGCTCATCGTCAGCTATCCCCTCTATGAGCGCTCGGCCAGTTCGCGGCTGGCGTCGAGGTAGCTCATCGCGCCGCGTGATCCCGGGTCGTAGTCGATGATCGTCATGCTGTACCCCGGGGCCTCGGACACCTTCACGCTGCGCGGAATCACGGTCCGCAGCACCTTGTCGCCGAAGTACCGGCGCACCTCGTCGGCCACTTGGTCGGCCAGCTTCGTCCGGCCGTCGTACATCGTCAGGATCACCGTCGACACGCTCAGCGCAGGATTGAGGTGCGCCCGCACCATCTCGATGTTGTTCATCAACTGCGACACGCCTTCCAAGGCGTAGTACTCGCACTGGATCGGGATCAGCACCTCGGGCGCGGCGACGAGGGCGTTGATCGTCAGCAGGCCCAACGACGGCGGACAGTCGATGAAGACGTAGTCGAAGTCGGTGTTGTCGAGCTCTGCGAGCGCGGTGCGCAGTCGGTTTTCGCGGGCCACCATGCTGACCAACTCGATCTCCGCGCCGGCCAGATCGATGGTCGCGGGAACGCAGTACAGTCGATCGCTGTGCGGGCTCCGGCGCAGCCCCTCCTCGAGACTGATTTCCCCGAGGAGCATTTCGTACGACGACGGGGTGCCGGATTGGCGGTGCTCGATCCCCAGCGCGGTGCTCGCATTGCCCTGCGGGTCCAGGTCGATCACCAACGTCTTCATGCCGTGCAAGGCGAGAGCGGCCGCGAGGTTGACAGCGGTCGTCGTCTTGCCGACACCACCTTTCTGATTGGCGACGGTGAAGACCCGTCGGCGGGACGGGCGCGGCAGGCTGGGATAGGTGGCGTGGCGGACGTGCATCGCGCGCTCGGCGGCCGCAGCAATGGGCGTGTCGACGGTGTCCGTGGAATCGCCCTGCCAGGCCATCGCCGTTCCTTCCGTCGCAAGTGTTTCACGTGAAACATTCGCCGTCGCGTCGCGGGATTCGGCCGGCATCCCGGTCACGAATTCCTCCTGCGATGCGGCGGGCCGGCCGATCGTCGCCGTGCCACCACGACGGTTGCCGGCGGATCTAGATAGTCCCCGCCACATTTCACCACCTTCACACTGTCGGCTCCCAGCGATCTCATCACACGCCGGTGACGCTCGGCTTCTTCGTCGGCTCGCTCCCCCTTGATGGCCAGCAGTTGGCCACCAGCCCGGAGCAACGGCAGACACCACCGGGTCAACCTGTCTAGCGGCGCGACCGCTCTGCACACTACGGCGTCGGCGTTGCCAACCTTCTCTCGGACCGATGGCTCCTCCGCACGCCCGCGGACCACCTCGATCTGGACACCCAGTTCGTCGACAACCTGTTGTAGAAACTCGGTTCGCCTCAGCATCGGTTCGACAAGGACGATCCGGAGATCCGGCCGCGCCAGCGCCAGGGGCACGCCGGGCAAGCCTGCCCCACTGCCCACGTCCACGACTCGCACGCCCGGCTCAATCAGTTCGGCGACCGCTGCGGAATTCAACAGGTGCCGTTCCCACAGCCGGTCCGCCTCTCGGGGCCCGATCAGTCCGCGCTCCACCGCAACACCGGCAAGCATTTCGGCATAACAGGCCGCGGATTCCAGTCGGTCCCCGAACACTCGAGACGCGGCGGCCGGAGCGTCGGCGAGCCCGACATGTTTCACGTGAAACATCCTCCCGCCCGCGAGCAACACCCGCCGCCTAAGAACTACATCGGTGTAACTTGTGCCCCTACTTGTCGAGCAGGACGACCACGCGCCGCGCCGGCTCCTGCCCTTCGCTTTCGCTGCGCACTCCGGACACGGCAGCGACCGCGTCGTGGACGATCTTGCGCTCGAACGGCGTCATCGGCGCCAACTGTTCGCGCTCGCCTGTTTCCAGCACCCGCTGCGCGACCTTCTGCCCGAGCCCGGCGAGCTCTTCGCGGCGCCGCCGACGCCAGCTAGCGATGTCGAGCATCAGCCGGCTGCGTTCCCCGGTCTTCTGGTGGACCGCCAGCCGCGTCAGCTCCTGCAGCGCGTCGAGCACTTCTCCCCTGCGGCCGACCAGCTTCACCAGATCCTCGCCGCCGTCGATGCTCACGACTGCGCGGCTGCCTTCTACGTCGAGGTCGATGTCTCCGTCAAAATCCAACAGGTCGAGCAGCTCCTCCAGATAGTCGCCCGCGATTTCACCTTCGGCGACGAGGCGCTCTTCGAGGTCGTCGGGTTTGGCCGCTTCTTGTACCGCATCCGTCTCCGGCTCCTCCGGGTCAGCCAACTCGTCTTCACGTTCGGTGGTCTCGGCGTCTGTCATCTCAGCTCGTCTCCTGTGCTGTCAGTTGTCAACGCTTGCGCTTTTTCGGCCGCGCACCCGGTCGCGCACCAGGCCGGGCGCCCGGCCGCGGCGTTCGACCGACAGCGCCGTTCGGCCCGTCGTCGGGTTTAACGGGTTTGTCGGTCGTGGGCTCGGCGGTAGTCGCCTCGGTTGGGGTCTCGTTCCGCTCGGCTTCCGATCCGTTCGGGGAAGTCGCCGCCTTCTTGGGCTGGCGGGTCGGTTTCGCGCCAGGCGGAGGGGCGTTGGCCGCCCGCCGCGCGATCGCCTCCTCCTTCTTCGCCTCTTCCTCTTTGGCGATCTTGGCGAACACGTAGTGCTGCTGTCCGAACGTCCAGATGTTGTTGGACACCCAGTACACGATGATGGCCAACGGCAGGAACGGTCCGCCGACGATCACCCCGATCGGGAAGATGTACAGCGCCAGCCGGTTCATGATCGCGGTCTGCGGGTTGGCCGCCGCCTCCGGGCTCTGCCGGGCTATCGATGCCCGGCTGTTCATGTGAGTCGCGAAACCCGCCACGAGCATCAGCGGCACACCGACAGCGATCACCGCGGGCCGGCTGAATTCGGTGAAAGCATCCAGACCGGTGCGCTGTGTCATGTACGCACCGAGCGGGGCGCCGAACAGGTGCGCATCCAAGAAGTGCCCGACGTCGGTGGGGCTGAAGACGTAGTTGCCCGTCGCCCGATTCGCTTGGGGCGACATGTGCGGTTGCGCGAAGCCGCCGGTGGTCCGGTTGAACGACCGCAAGACGTGATAAAGCCCGATGAAGACCGGGATCTGCGCCAGCATCGGCAGGCAGCCCAGGACGGGGTTGACCCCGTGCTCGCGCTGTAGCTTCT
>DASRFZ010000132.1:0-3147 GCA_035651275.1 Mycobacterium sp.
GACGTGGACTGACCTGGCGCCGACGTGCCGAGCAGGGCTGTGATGTCGTCGGCCGACACCATCGCGCACGCGTCGATCGGAGCGGAGGCAACGAACTTGGCGGGCGCCGAGGCGTTTGCGCCGGGTTTGTTGTCGCTGTCATGTGATCCGCAAGCGACGGCGCACAGGGCTGCACAGGCTGCGGCGGCCGCGAGCCGCGCCACCCGGATCGGTTCGTGGAGTTCACTCATCGTTCGACCGTATTGACGTGCGGGCCGCGGGGAAATCAGGCGTTTCCCTACAAGATCGGTATGT
Organism: Mycobacterium sp.; assembly: GCA_035651275.1. Classification (GTDB taxonomy): domain Bacteria; phylum Actinomycetota; class Actinomycetes; order Mycobacteriales; family Mycobacteriaceae; genus Mycobacterium. The sequence continues at coordinate 295 of DASRFZ010000132.1, forward strand.
TGGGTCGTCATGAGCACCGCCACAATGGCCTTGCCGCACCTGATGGACCCGATGTACTGGATCGGGCCGGGCGGCCTGTTCGCCTCCGCGGTGCTGCCCGGCATCCTCGTCATCGTCTTCATCGAGACGGGGTTGCTGTTCCCGGTGCTGCCCGGCGATTCGCTGCTGTTCACCGGCGGACTGCTTGCCGCGGGCGGGACGCTGAGCATCTGGACTCTGCTGATCACGGTGCCGCTCGTCGCGATCGCCGGCGATCAGACCGCGTACTTCATCGGCCGCGGGATCGGCCCTGCGCTGTTCGACAAGGAGGACTCCCGCTTCTTCAAGAAGCGATATGTCACCGAGTCGCACGAATTCTTCGAGAAGCACGGCCCGTTCACCATCATCTTGGCGCGCTTCGTGCCGATCGTGCGGACGTTCACGCCCGTGATCGCCGGGGTGTCGAAGATGCGCTACCCGGTGTTCCTCGGTTTCGACATCGTCGGCGGCATCGCGTGGGGCTGCGGCGTGACACTGCTGGGCTATTTCCTCGGCAACATCGACTTCGTCAAGCGCAACCTCGAGTTGATGATCTTGCTGATCGTCTTCGTGTCGATCGTGCCCGGGATCATTTCGGTGGCCCGCGGACTGCTGGCCCGCCGACGTGCGCAAAAGGAGCCGTCGCCAGTCGAGTAGTCAACTACGCTATCGGCCTTCTCCGGTCGGGGTTGTTTGTCAAGCGGTGAATTCGCGGTTGTGGATAACCGGTAGTGAAAGACATTGGGCGCCAAGAGTTGTCACCCTGACTTGTCGGTGGTCGTCGATACATTGACGGTATGAGTTCGGCGCAATTCGACGACGCGAAAGCCGCCTATGCCGCAGTGGCCGCGGCGCTGGATCGCGCCGACGCGCTGTCCTTGGACGGGCTGTCACACGAGGAGCGGCTGAAGCTGTTGGAGGTGCGGCAGCGCTGGCGGCGTCGCCTACCGGCCGGCGAGCATGCGCTCGTCAACGAGGTGAATTCTGCGACGCGAGAGGAGTTGGGTGGTGCGCCCGCGCACGTGCTGGCAGACCGGCTGCGAATCAGGCGGGGGGAGGCGCGCCAGCGCATCGCAGAGGCCGCCGATCTAGGGCCGCGCAGGACACTGACCGGACAGCCGCTCCCCCCGAAGCTGGAGGCGACCGCGGCGCGGCAGCGAGATGGACTGATCGACGCCGAGCACCTCAAGGTGATTCGGATGTTTTTCGCGCAGTTGCCGTCGTTCATCGACGAGCCGACCCGGACGAAAGCCGAACGGGATCTCGCGAGTGTGGCCGCGACGTATCGGCCGGATCAGCTTCACCGCTACGCCGTGCGTTACGCGCTGGTGCTCAACCCGGACGGCACGTTCTCCGATCAGGACCGGGCGCGGCGGCGCGGAATCACCGTCGGGCCACAGGGTTTCGACGGGATGAGCCGCATCAGTGGCTATCTGTCACCAGAGGCGCGGGCGGGCTGGGATGCCGTGGCGGCCAAGTGGGCGGCGCCGGGGATGTGCAATCCGGCGGATGAGGAACCGACAGTGTCCACAGCGGCATCGAGTGAGGCCATCAACGCCGACGTGCGCACCACCGCGCAGCGCAACCATGATGCATTCAACGCAATGCTGCGGTCGACCTTGACCTCCGGCGAGCTCGGTTCGCATAAGGGGTTGCCGGTGACGATTGTGGCCACCGTGGAGTTGGCGCACTTGCAGGCGAAGGCCGGAGTGGCGAAGACCGGCGGCGGCACGCTGTTGCCAGTCAAAGACGTGATCCGGATGGCCGCGCAGTCCTACAACTATCTCCTGATCTTCGACAACGCTAAGCGGTGCGAGCTCTACAAGGGCCGCACCACCCGGTTAGCCACGCCCGCACAACGGCTTGTGCTGTACGCGACCGAACGCGGATGCACGCGGCCCGGCTGCGACGTGCCGCCGTATTGGTGCGAGGTGCACCACGCCACGAAGCGGTGGGCCAGCGGCGGCCAGTCAAACATCGACGAGGAAACGCTGGCCTGCGGGCCGGACAATCGCCTCGTCGAGGATGGCGGGTGGACAACCCGTAAGAACGACAAAGGTGAGACCGAGTGGATTCCGCCACCGCACCTGGATCGCGGGCAGCCGAGAACCAACACGAACTTTCGCCCGGAAAGAATGCTGCCTGATGTTGAAGACGACGCCGACGCGCCAGACGATGTCGCCTAGCGTCAGCAGTGGGCGTCGATCTTGAACTTCGCGTCGACGGATCCGGGCGTGCCCGTCTTCAAGCCGGTCGCGGTTCCTGAAATCGTGAACTTCAGGTTCGACAGGGTGGCGTCGGCGCTTTGCTCGCCGCCCTTCCAGTAGCCACCCGTGAAGCCGCCGTACCCGCGGATCGTGACGGTGTCGACGTTGACTTTGCCGCCGGTCACGTCGACGATCGCGCTTGCGCTGGACCCGTTGTTGCCGATGTCGATGAACCACGACGACTGCGCTTGGTTGCACCGGACCGTCTGCGCTTGGCCCTGACTCTGGCCGTCGATGCTTATCGACGCGTTGGCCTGGCCGGCGACCTGACGCCCCGAGCAGCCGGTGACCACCAGCAGCAGCAGCGTGGCAACCGCCACGCATCGCCTGTTCATACCGGAGAGGGTATGACGTCCAATGCATCGATGGGCCATCATCGCCCGAGTCCGCCCTGAATCCGTCCCCACGCTGTTAGCGAACGCGCTGGCTAGCCGGCGGTCAGCTGATGCGCAGCTTCCATCAGCATCCACCCCGACAACTGCACCGACAGGTCACGCTCGGGGATCTCCGACGAGGAGACTGCACCGCCGGACGACTCCGCGGTTTTCCCTTGCGCGGTGGGGACTTC
>DASRFZ010000133.1:0-10262 GCA_035651275.1 Mycobacterium sp.
GCCGGTGTTCGCGTTCTTTGCGGCTGGAGTGACGGTCGGCGGGTACGACGGGCTGGTGTCGGCGCTGACCGACCCAATCACGCTGGGCGTCGTGGCCGGATTGGTCGTGGGCAAGACGGTGGGGGTGTTCGGCACCGCGCGGGCGTTGGCCGCGATGACCCGGGCTCGCTTGGACAGCGCGCTGCGCTGGACCGACGTGTTCGGCCTGTCGGTGCTCGCCGGGATCGGGTTCACCGTCTCACTGCTGATCGGAGATCTGGCATACGGCGCCGGGTCGGAGCGCGCGGCCAGCGTGAAAGTCGGCGTGCTGGCCGGTTCGCTGGTCGCCGCGGTGCTGGCCGCGGTGGTTCTGCGACTACGTAATAGGCGTTATCGCGCGATCTACGAGGAAGAGTCGCTCGACCTCGACGACGACGGTGTGCCCGACGTGTTCGAGCGCTGATATTGCATGAATACTGCGTGTATTGCACCTAAGTTGGGTGTAATGTCGGGATGTGAAGGTCGTGCAGATCCGCAATGTTCCCGACCATGTGCACCGCACGCTTCGCACGCGGGCGGCGGCCGCCGGGGTGTCGCTATCGGACTATCTGCTCGCAGAGCTTGTGCGGGTAGCAGAGCGTCCTTCGATTGCCGACGTTCTCGCCAGGTCGAGCAGACGCGCGGGCGGAGCCGACTCGGAGGCCATCGTCGACGCCGTTCGCAGCGGTCGCGACCGTTGATCGTCGTAGATTCCTCGGCCGTCATCGACGCGGTGCTAGCAAGACCGCCAAAACCGAAGCTGGTCGCCCGATTAGCAGACGACGGCGACCTCCACGCCCCGCACCTGATCGACGTCGAAATCCTGCACGCGCTGCGTCGTCTTGTTCAGACAGGAGCAGCGCACGAGGCGCGCGTGGACGACGCACGAGCAGACATCGATGACATTGCGTTGACCAGATATCCGGTCGGGTCGCTCGGCGACCGGGTGTGGGCATTGCGGCATCAAATGACGGCGTATGACGCAGTGTTTGTTTCTCTGGCCGAGGCGCTCGACGTGCCGCTGGTCACGTGTGATCGTCGGCTGGCGCGGGCGCATGGCCACCAAGCGCGCGTAGAGGTGTACTGAAGGTCAGACCCAGTACGGCACCCTGCTGCGGTACTGCCGCATCGCGAACGCGGCCAACACCCAGCCGATCGCGGTCAGCACCAAGACCACGATCCAGTGACGCGCCTGCTGGTCGCCGCCGAGCAGCGGCGTCCGCACGATGTCGAGGTAGTGGTACAGCGGGTTCAGCTCGACGATCCACCGCCACCGCGCAGCGCCCTGAGCGGTGAGCGTCTTGTCGGTCCAGATGATCGGCGTCAAGAAGAACAGCAATTGCACAACGCTGTTCAGCAGCGGGCCGATGTCACGGAACCGGGTGCCGATGATGCCGAACACCAGCGACGCCCACACGCAGTTCATCGCGATCAACCCGAGCGCCGGAATCACCGAGAGGTCGGTCCACTTCCATGGCTGCGGATAGATCATCGCGATGATCACGAAGATGACGATGTTGTGCGCGAACAGAATCGCCTGGCGCCACACCAACCGGTACACGTGCACGCTCAACGGCGTGGGCAGCTGCTTGATCAGGCCTTCGTTGGCGATGAAGACCTCCGCGCCCTCGAGGATCGATGCGCTGATCAAGCCCCACACGATCAGGCCGAGCGTGACGTACGGCAGGAACGTCGACAGTTCGAGCCCAAACAGCTTCGAGTACAGCACTCCCATCGCGACGGCTGCGGTGCCAGTGGCGATGGTGATCCAGATCGGGCCGAGCACCGAACGGCGGTACCGCTGCTTGATGTCCTGCCAGCCGAGGTGAAGCCACAGCTGCCGGCGGTCGAAGCCGTCGGACAGATCCTGGAACGCACGCCGGAAGGTCTTGGAGTCGACAGCATCGTCGATGAATTCGATTGCTCCTCGCGTGCGCGGCGTCGTCATGACCCCTCCTGTCCCGATGGCCGGGTGAACTGCTCACGACGGCCCAAGCGCCGCAACCGAATCCACTCTCGCAGCCCGGCGGGGTCGCGGCGGGACACCAGGAAATACCATCCGAATCGCAGCCACTCCTGGGGCAGCAGTCGGCGCAGCCCGCGCTGCGACAGCACATAGCCCCGGTTACGGTAGGTGAAGAACCGTTTGGTGGGGTCGTCCGGGTATTGCGTGTGCATGCGTCCGCCGAGGATCGGCTTGAACTCATCCGAGCCGTGCGGATGCAGATACACCGCAGTCAAACACGTGCCGAACGGCAACCCCGATCGCACCAGCCGCCGATGCACCTCGACCTCGTCGCCACGCACGAACAACCGAACATCTGGCACGCCAACGGCTTCCAACGTCGACGCCCGGAACAAGGCGCCGTTGAACAGCGACGCAATGCCGGGCAGAAGGTCCTGATCGTCGGTACGCAACTCGTCGACCCGCCGTCGCCACGCCAGTCCGCGCCGCAGCGGAAACGCCAGCCGCGACGGGTCGTCGATGTCGCAGACCATCGGCGAAACCTCGGCCAGCCCATGCCGTTCGGCGCACGCCAGCAGTGTCGCCAGCACTGACGGGTCGGCAGGCCGGCCGTCGTCGTCAGCGCACCACACCCAGTCCGCGCCCAATGCCAGCCCGTGCAGCATGCCGAGTGCGAATCCGCCCGCACCGCCGAGGTTGCGCCGCGAGCCCAGGTATGTCGACGGAATGGCTTGTCCGGCAACGATATCGCGCACCCGCTCGGAACAGTCGTTGTCGACGACGACGACGTGGTCGGGTTGTCGGGTTTGCGCGGTGAGCGCATCCAACGACTTCGCCAGCTCGTCGGGCCGACGGTGGGTGACCAGCACTGCGCAGATCACTGCGTCGTCTCGGAGAGGATTTCACGGACGTGGCGTGCGGCGTCGTCGCCCTCGTATGCGCGGACCACGTCCTCGATGCCGCCCATCATCTTGATCTCGCCGTGGTCGATCCAGATCGCCGTCTTGCACAGCCGGGCCAGGAATTCCGTTGAGTGGCTGGCGAATACCAGGATGCCGGACCGCTCGACGAGCTTCTGCAGGCGCACCTGGGCCTTCTTCAAGAAATCAGCATCGACAGCGCCGATGCCCTCGTCGAGCAACAGGATCTCCGGGTCGATGCTTGTGACCACACCCATCGCCAGCCGCACCCGCATGCCCGTCGAGTACGTCCGCAGCGGCATCCGCAGGTACTCGCCGAGCTCGGTGAACTCGGCGATTTCGTCGACCTTCGACACCATCTTCTTGCGGGTCTCGCCGAGGAAAAGCCCGCGGATGATGATGTTCTCATAACCGGAGATTTCCGGGTCCATCCCGACGCCGAGGTCGAAAACCGGTGCGACACGGCCGTTTACGACGGCTTTGCCACGAGTCGGCTCGTAGATTCCGGACAGCAGCCGCAGTAGCGTCGACTTGCCCGCGCCGTTGTGCCCGACCAGTCCGACCCGGTCACCGGTGTCCAGCGACAAGGTGATGTCGCGTAATGCCTCGATTACCAACACATTCGACGTGTTGCGGCCGATCGTGCCGCCGGCCTTGCCGAGAAACGTCTTCTTCAGCGACCGCGACTTCGCGTCGAAGATCGGGAACTCGACCCAGGCACCTTGCGTCCTGATGCTGACGTCGTGAGTGGTCACGCCGCCCTCGGTCGAATCGGTTAGGGACACCGCACCTTTCCTACAAGTACTGCCCGGTGCCATGGCCATGGCCCGGTGCGCCGGGCTGCCCTGGTGCGGTCATACCGGGAGGCAGCGCGCCTTGCCTCATGTGTTCGAGCTGCGCGCGGGCCGCCATCTGCTGGGCGAACAGCGCTGTCTGGATGCCGTGGAACAGCCCCTCCAGCCAGCCGACAAGCTGTGCCTGGGCAATCCGCAACTCGGCGTCCGACGGCGTGGTGTCCTCACTGAAAGGCAGGGTGAGGCGTTCGAGTTCCTCGCGAAGTTCCGAGGCCAGCCCGTCCTCGAGCTCGCGGATGCTGGTCGCGTGGATCTCGCGCAGCCGATTGCGGCTGGCGTCGTCGAGCGGTGCGGCGCGCACCTCCTCGAGCAGCTGCTTGATCATCGTGCCGATCCGCATCACCTTCGCCGGCTGCTCGACCAGGTCGGTCAGCGACCGCTCGTCGGAGTCGTCCTGCTGGCCGTCAGCGCTGCCGTTGATGATCTCGATGTTGTCGTCGTCGGCGCTCATGCTCATTTCGTGTCACCTTCTCTCGTCAGCTCGCTGGTGGTGGGTGCCCGCGCCACTCGTAGATCCGGGCTTCGCCGTTGTCGTAGATCTTGGCCCACGACCGTGATTTATCTAGTGACACTAGCCCGTCGGGCATCACGAACTCGCGCACCACCGGCGTGCTCGTCATCACGTAGCGGATGCCCAGGGCGCGTACCGCTTCGGCAACTCGCGGGTCGGTGTCGGCGTCGTCGGCGTACGCCCAGAAGATGTAGCGGTTGTACCCCGGGCCCTGCTGCACCGGATAGTCGTAGTGAGTCCACAGTGGATGCAACCCCGCGATCGCGTACATCCACGCGGTGCCGTCCGTGTTGGCATCACCGATCAGCGTGTCGCGAGCGCCTGGCAGCGTCGCGAGGTACGCCATCGCCTCCAGATCCTTGTGGTCGATGATCACCGAGTCGTACTTCTGCCCGAACAGGAACTCGTGGCGCGAAAGGTAGAGCCACATGAAGATGACGCTGACGGCGCCGACGGCAGCGGCGGTGACGCCGGTCCAGACGACGGACGGTCGTGTGAGCCTCCGCAGCCCGGCGACGACCGCGTCGGCCACCGTGAACAGCGCGATGCCGGCCATCGGAGCCAGCAGCAGGGTCATCACCGCCATCAGCCGGCGCGGATCGCTGTAGAAGAGGTCGCTGAACTTTCCTAGCAGCGTGCCGACGAACGTGCCGAACGGCGCCGACGAATGCACGATCGCGGCGGCCAGCAGCACCCACACCGCAAGCGGCCACCAGATCCGTTTCACCAGAAGGATTACCGCGCCCACACCGGACACCGCGCGCAGCGCCCACTGGATCGGAAAGTCGTTGAGGTGACGGGTGTGTCCGACGACGGCGTCGAACACCGCCTTCTTTTTGCCTTCGTGCGTGACGAATTCGTGCCCGGCGATGATCTCAGCCTGCTTGAGCACACCGGCGAACTGCGGCAGCAGCAGCAGTGCGCCCGGTATCGCCATCAGCAGCAAGCTGACGGCGTCGGAGATCCTGCCGCGCACCGGCCGCCACAGCCCGTCGCACAGCCACCACGCGGCGACGAACACCATGACGATCACCCCGCCGGTGGTGTGCACAGAGAACACACCGAGCAGTGCTAGGACCGCGACCGGGATGCGATCGCGGTGCCGCACCGCCGACACGATCAGCACCATGGTCGGGCCGGCCATGCCGTAGGCAGTGAGGTTCGGCATCGAGGCGGTGTCGAACTCGATGTACGGCACGGCTGTGAACGAGGCCGCGATCGCAGCCGCGGCGGCCGCGCATCCGGCGGTGCGCCACTGCGTCGCCTTGGGCCGCATCAGGTGCCACGTCAACGTCGCTGCGCTGACCGGAAACAACCAAGCGGACGCCACGACCGAGCTAAGCGTGTAGACGGTGGTCGGCGCGCCGCCGGTCAGCTGGCTCAATACTGCTGCCAGCGCATGAAAGGCCGACGGATAGTAAAGCGGCGCATGGGTTTCCACGTTGCGGAGCTCGCCCATGTGGGTGGGCGAAGCTTGACCGGTGTCGAGGATGTAGCGAATTTCGTTGGCGTGCCACACCGCATCCCACGTGCTGGGTACCGATTGCCAGTGCGGGATCCCGGCGATCGCCGCGTAGCCGATCAGTGCGACCCCGAGGGCGATTCCAGCGGCGACCGCAACCGCCGGCCACGTCGACACCGCGCGCTGTTCGGCGTCGCGATCCCGGTACCGCGAAAGCAGTGCCCGCAAACCGATCGCGATTGCCGTCACGATCGCCAGAGCAAACAACGCCGTCCACGCGTTCCACGGCCAGCCGAGCGCGCCGAGCGGAACGATCGCCAGCCCGACAACCCCGTAGGTGAGCGCCGGAGCCACCGCGATAGCAATCGGCCACGGTAGCCGGGAAGCGGTTGCGACCAGTGTCCCCGGCGCTATCAGCAATAACAGTGCTGGTAGCGCACCGAGGGCCAGGCTCACTGGACTAGTATGGCTGGCCAGGTGGTCCGGCCTGGTTGGGCTCCACAGAGCCGGGCGCCCCCGGCGAGTGGGTCGGTTCGGTCGATCCGGAGAAGCTCTGAGGTGGCTCACATGGCGTACGACGTTGCGCGAGTGCGCGGGTTGCACCCATCGCTGGGCGACGGTTGGGTTCATCTCGACGCGCAATTGGGGATGCTGGTTCCAGACTCGGTGGCGACGACGGTCTCGACCGCGTTCCGGGGTTCACGCCCGCACACAGAGGGCCCGCATCCGTCGGCGCGACGCAGCGGGGCTGTTTTGGAGGCCGCGCGGCAAGCCGTCGCCGATCTGGTCAACGCGGACCCCCGCGGAGTGGTGCTTGGGGCAGACCGGGCGATTTTGCTGAGGGCTCTCGCGGACGCGTCGGCGTCGCGGGCCGGGCTCGGGTACGAAGTCGTCGTCACCCGGCTCGACGACGAGGCAAACATTGCGCCGTGGCTTCGTGCAGCAAACCGTTACGGCGCCCGGATCAAGTGGGCCGAGGTCGACATCGAATCGGGTGATCTGCCCGCCTGGCAGTGGGAGGGTTTGATCACCAAGGGCACCCGCTTGGTGGCGATTGCGTCGGCGTCGTCGACGCTGGGAACGGTCACGGACTTGCGGGCCGTCATCAAGCTGGTGCACGACGCCGGCGGCCTGGTGGTGGTCGACCACTCCGCCGCTGCGCCGTACCGGTTGATGGACATCGACGACCTCGACGCCGACATCGTGGCGGTCAATGCCGTCGGCTGGGGCGGGCCACCGGTCGGCGCGCTGGTGTTCCGGGACCCGGCGGTCATCGACACGTTCGCGTCGATGTCGTTGGCAGCCAACGCTACCGGTCCCGCCCGACTCGAAACCGGCGTGCGCCAGTTCGCCTTCCTCGCCGGGCTGGTCGCCAGCATCGAGTATCTGGCATCGCTGGACGAGACGGCGACTGGTACGCGACGCCAAAGACTCGCTGTGTCAATGCAATCCGCGGGCCTGTACATGGACCGCGTGTTCGATTACCTGCAGGTGTCGTTGCGGTCGCTGCCGCGGGTGATGGTGCTGGGACGGCCGGAGGTGCAGATCCCGGTGCTGAGCTTCGCGGTTGCCGACGTACCCGCCGAGCACGTCGTAAAACGGTTGGCGGACAACGGAATCTGCGCGATCGCAAACGCGCCGTCACGGGTGCTTGACCTGATCGGCGTGAACGACGTCGGTGGTGCGGTGTCGATCGGGCTCGCGCATTACTCGACGACCGCCGAGGTGGACCAACTGGTCCGCGCACTCGCGTCTTTGGGCTAGCCCCAAGCGATTTCGGTGCGCTCACACGCGCTGAGCGCATGAAAACGCACCGAAATCACTCGACCCGCAGAAGGACTTTGCCCGTCACCTCGCCGGACGACAGCAGTCGGTGGGCCTCGGTGGCCTCCTCGATCGGCAGGACCGCACCGACCACCGGCCGCACTCGCCCGTCGGCAATCATCGGCCATACGTTCTTGACGACCTCGGCCACGATCACGCCCTTGCCGGCCGGCCCGTCGACCGGGCGTCCACGCAGCGCGGTGGCGATGACTCCGGCGCGCTTGACCAACAGCTTGCCGAGATTGAGCTCGGCTGTGGTACCGCCCTGCATGCCGATTACGACGATGCGGCCATCAGGGGCGAGCGCGTCGACGTTCCGGTCGAGGTACTTCGCGCCGATGATGTCAAGGATCACGTCGGCGCCGCCGGTCTCCTCGCGGATGCGCTCGACGAAATCGTCCTCGCGGTAGTTGATGGTGATCTCGGCGCCGAGTTCGCGCGCCGCATTCAGCTTGTCCTCGGAGCCGGCGGTGACGGCGACTTTGGCGCCGAGCGCCCGCGCCACTTGGATGCCGTGGGTGCCGATGCCGCTGCCGCCGCCGTGGAACAGCACCGTCTGGCCGGGTTGAAGGCCGGCGGTCATCACGATGTTGGACCACACGGTGCACGCCACTTCAGGCAGGCCCGCCGCGGTCACCACGTCGACCCCGTCGGGAATCGGCATCAGCTGAGGAGCGGGCACCGCGACGTACTCGGCATACCCGCCGCCGGCCAGCAAAGCGCAAACTTCTTGTCCTACCGTCCATCCGGCGACGCTGTCGCCAATCTCGGCGATCACTCCGGATGCCTCCATGCCGAGAATCTCGCTGGCACCGGGAGGCGGCGGGTAGTGGCCGGCCGCCTGTAGCAAATCAGCCCTATTTAGCCCTGCGGCCCGGACCCGCAGCAGCACCTCGCCGGCCCCCGGACGGACATCTGGCACCTCATCCCATGAAAGTCGGTCAGAAGCGTGGGCGACAACGGCGCGCATTCCGCCACGGTACTACTCGTCATTTCGGCCCCTAGCAACCAATCCTGACTTAGGATGATCCGCCATGGAGGGGTTACTGGCCGGGCGTACTGCCAGCGAGATGCCGGGGCTGGACCTGGGGGAGATGCGATCGTGGCAAAACTTCCTCGAGGCCGCCTTGCGGATGTCGGCAACGCTCAATCGGGGGTTGGTCGACGCACACAAGCTCACGCTGGTCGACGTCCGCCTGCTGGACATGTTGACGAAGTCGCCGACCGGTTCGGCACGTATGGGCGACCTCGCCGAGGGGTTGATGTCGCTGCCGAGCAGGGTCACTCGTCAGATTCGGCGACTGGAGAGCCAGGGCCTTGTTCGCCGCGAGGCCAGCCCGGACGACGGCCGCGGCGTGCTCGCGAAGATCACCGACGAGGGTCGGGAGGCGGTGAGTTGCGCGATGGTCACCTACAGCCAGTGCGTGAAAACGCATTTCCTGAGCCAGCTTTCACGGCCGCAGGTTGCCGCGCTCGGTGAGAATTGCCGACGAATCAACGCGGGGCTGAAGCTGGCCGCGCCGCCGTCGCGCCTCGGCCGCATCTAGCCCCCGCGGCTGCGCCGAAACGGTATTCCACGTGGCGTCTACTCGACATTCGCCGCGGTGGTTACAGGCTCGGCGCTGCGAAACAGTCCCGTACGCTTGTCCGCGGTGGCGTGGCAGAGCGGCCTAATGCACTCGCCTTGAAAGCGAGAGACGGCTAAAACCGTCCGGGGGTTCAAATCCCTCCGCCACCGCAGGTCAGAGGTGGTTTCCGCCACCGCTGGGTCCATCCAAAAGATCTGCCACGCGGAGGCGACACGTTATTCGCCGGTGAACTCCGGCGCACGCTTCTCGAACATCGCCTTGATGCCTTCGGTCAGGTCCTTTGACGGCAGGAACGCCGCGTTCCATGCGGCCACATAGCGCAGGCTTTCCGATACCCGTGCGATCCGCTGCTGATCCAGCACGTCCTTGATGCCGTGCACGGTCAGCGGCGGGTTGGCCGCGATCTCCGCCGCCGTCGCGTGGGCTGCGGCCAAGCACGCCTCAGCGTCGTCGTAGACGTCGTTGACAAGTCCGATCTTCTCCGCTCGCGCGGCATCAATGTCCTTGCCCGTCAACGCCAATTCGCGCAGGTGTCCATCGGACAGAATCAGCGGCAGACGTGCGAGGCTGCCGACGTCGGCGACGATCGCGAGCCTCACTTCCCGCACCGAGAACTTCGCGTCGGCGCTGGCGTAGCGGATGTCGACAGCCGAGATCAGGTCGACGCCGCCGCCGATGCACCACCCGTGGACCGACGCGATCGTCGGCGTCCGGCAATCCGCGACCGCGTTGATCGCACCCTGCATGCGCAGCACCTCGGCGTGGAAATCCGCACGTGGCCGTGCCGACGTTCCTTCCGACATCGCCGCGGTCAGGCTTCCGCCCATCGCCGGCAAGTCGAGGCCGTAGCTGAAATTGCGCCCCGAACCGGTGAGCACGATCGCGCGCACGTCGCGGTCGGCGTCCAGCTTCGCGAATACCTCCGGCATCTCCCGCCAGAACGCCGGTCCCATCGCGTTGCCTTTGCCCGGGCCAATCAGCGTCACCCGCGCCACATGCGCGTCGACGTCGACGGTCACCGATTCGTATGCGTCTCCCATGGCTGTCGAGGCTAGCGTTATGCCATGCCCTCCGATATGCCGCCCGGCGCCGATACCCCGCCCGTCGACGAATTGACC
>DASRFZ010000134.1:0-12411 GCA_035651275.1 Mycobacterium sp.
AAAGTCGCGCGCAGCTCGTCGCCGCTCTGCGGGCGCGGCAGCCGTGCCGACGTGTCGGCGTTCAGCGCGTCTTGCGTTTCGGGGCGGGCGACGGGCCGCTGATAGACGGGGCCTTCGTCGGCGAGGCTGCGCGGCGGGGCGTCGACCACGGTTTCCCCATGCCACGTGATGCGCAGACGGTCGCCGTCGGTGACCTCGCCAATCACCGTCGCAAGCACGTCCCACTTGCGGCATACGGCGAGGAACGCGTCGACATTCTCGGGCTTGACCACCGCGCACATGCGTTCCTGCGACTCGCTGGCGAGCACCTCGGCGGGCGTCATGTTCTGCGTGCGCAGCGGCACCTTGTCCAATTCGACCGCCATACCTTGCCCACCCGCGGACGCCAATTCTGATGTCGCACAGGATAACCCGGCACCGCCAAGATCCTGGATGCCGACCACCAGATCCGCGGCGTACAGCTCGAGACAGCACTCGATGAGCACCTTCTCCATGAACGGGTCGCCGACTTGCACGGACGGCAGTTTCTTTCTGCCGGAACCACTCTCGTCACCGCTGAACGTGTCGGAGGCGAGCACCGAAACGCCGCCGATGCCGTCGAGACCGGTGCGCGCGCCAAACAAGATGATCTTGTTGCCGGTGCCGGACGCGAACGCCAAGTGCAGGTCCTCTTTGCGCAATGCGCCGACGCAGAGCGCGTTCACCAACGGGTTGCCGGCATAGGACGCGTCGAACACGGTTTCGCCGCCGATGTTCGGAAGGCCAAGGGAATTGCCGTATCCGCCGATGCCGCGCACGACCCCGTCGACCACTCGCCGAGTGTCCGGGGCGTCGGCAGCACCGAAGCGCAACTGGTCCATCACCGCGACCGGGCGCGCACCCATCGCCATGATGTCGCGCACGATGCCGCCGACACCGGTGGCCGCGCCTTGGTACGGCTCCACGTACGACGGGTGGTTGTGCGATTCGACCTTGAACGTCGCCGCCCAGCCGTCGCCGATGTCGACGACGCCGGCGTTCTCGCCGATGCCGGCAAGCATCGCCGAGCGCATCTCGTCGGTGGTTGTCTCGGCGAAGTACCGCAGGTGCACCTTCGACGACTTGTACGAGCAGTGCTCGCTCCACATCACCGAATACATCGCGAGCTCGGCGTCGGTGGGACGGCGGCCGAGGATGTCGCGAATGCGCGCGTACTCGTCGTCCTTGAGGCCGAGTTCGCGATAGGGCTGCGGCAGATCACGTGTCGCGGCCGCGTGGTCCACCGTGTCGAGCGCGGGCTGCGTTTGAGCGAGCGGCGACGTCACCCAGACAGCTTAAGGGCCGATGCCGAACCGCCGACGGATTAGCTGCCCGCGACGCAGAACACGTTGCCGGCGGGGTCTTCGAGGACCACCCAGCGGAAGTTCTCGCCGACGGAGTGCCTGCCGGTCTCCTTGGCGCCGGCCGCCACGAGTCGCTTCACCTCGCCGTCGACGTCGGCGGCGCTGAAATCCAGGTGGACTCGGTTCTTGCCGGGCGTCGGGTCGGGGACCTTCTGAAACCCCAGCCGTGGACCGTCAGCCCTGGCGACGACGAAGAATTCACCGGGCATCAACTCTTGCGTCTTGCCGTCGAACTGCTCGGCCCACCAGTTCGCGACCGCGGCGGGATCTGCGCAGTCGAACGTGACCATCTCGACGTTGAGTGTCATGCGGCCGACTCTATCCGGCTCAGCGCGGATCTAGAAAGGCTTGCAGCGCCGCGGAATACGCGGCCACATCGTCGGCGCCCATCAGCTCACGCGCGGAGTGCATCGCCAACTGCGGGGCTCCGACGTCGACGGTCGGAATGCCGGTGCGCGCCGACGTCATCGGGCCGATCGTCGACCCGCACGGAAGGTCGGCGCGATGCTCGTAGCGCTGCAGCGGCACACCCGCCTGCGCGCAGGCCAACGCGAACACCCCGGCCGAGCGGGCGTCGGTGGCGTAGCGCAGGTTCGGCTGCACCTTGAGCACCGGGCCGGCGTTCACCTCGATCAGATGCCCGGGCTCGTGACGATCGGGATAATTGGGGTGGGTCGCGTGCGCCATGTCCCCCGACGCCACCACCGACACAGGGAGCAGCCGTAGATAGTCTTCGCGAGTCCCATTGTCCGCCAACACGATTCGTTCGAGCACCGCGGTCAGCAGATTCGACTGCGCACCATGGTCAGACGTCGAGCCGACCTCTTCGTGGTCGAACAGCGCGAGTACCGGAACGTGTCCGCGAGGGTCGGCCGCGAGAAATGCCTCCAGGCCCGCATAACAGGTGGCCTGGTTGTCCAGCCGCGGCGCGCTGAGGAGGTCGCCGTCCGCCCCGATCACCCGCGACGGCTGCACGTCGTGGGTCATTAGGTCCGCGCCGAGCACGTCGTCGGCGTCGACGCCGGCTCGCGCCGCCACGTACGTGAGAAACGATCGCGGTCCCTCACCCGCGCCCCAGACTGCGTTCACGTGCCGCTGCGGATCGGGTGTCAGCGACTTGCGGTCCTCGGCCAAATGAATCGCCAGTTGCGGCACTCGCAGCACCGGTTCGTCGATGCCGACCAGCACCTCCCGGACCGCATCGCCGTCGCGCACCGACAGTCGGCCGCTGACCCCGAGGTCGCGGTCCAGCCACGAGTTCAACCACGCCCCGCCGTAGGGTTCCAGCGCGACCACCCGCCAGCCCACGACGAACCGGTCGGGATGCTGCTTGACCCTCAGGTTCGGGCTGTCGGTGTGGCCGCCGACCACACGAAACGGGCGAGCAGCACCGCCTTCGGAGTTCCACGCGACGATCGACCCGGCGCGCACAGTGAAGTAGCGACCGCCTGACCGCCACCGGTCGCGCTCCGACAGTTCGGTGTAGCCGGCCGCGGTCAGTCGCTGTGCCGCGGTCGCGCAGACGTGGTACGGCGACGGCGATGCGTCGATGAACTCGCATAAGCCTTGCGGGCTCGCCTGCGACATGGTGTCCATCCTTCCTGCCGTGGCCGCGGCGCTTCCGGATAGGGTCAACGTCGTGCTCCCGGCTCAGCCGCAACCGGTCCTGGCGCCGCTCACGCCTGCCGCCATCTTCCTGGTCGCCACGATCGACGACGGCGGCGAACCGATCGTTCACGACGCGCTGCCGGAATTCGCCGGAATGGTACGGGCGATCGGTTTCCGCGATCCCACGAAGCGGTTGTCGATGGTGACCTCCATCGGCTCGACGGCCTGGGACCGGCTGTTCTCCGGCCCGCGTCCTGCGGAGCTGCACCCGTTCGAGGAGCTGCGCGGACCGCGTCACGTCGCCCCGTCCACGCCGGGCGATCTGCTGTTTCACATTCGGGCCGAAACCATGGACGTGTGCTTCGAGCTGGCGGGCCGGATCATCAGCGAGATGGCCTGCGCGGTGACGGTGGTCGACGAGGTGCACGGTTTCCGTTTCTTCGACAACCGCGACTTGCTCGGCTTTGTCGACGGCACCGAGAACCCCGACGGACCGCTGGCCGAAGCGTCGGTGCGGGTGGGCGGCGAGGACCCGGATTTCGCCGGAGGCAGCTACGTGGTGGTGCAGAAGTACGTCCACGACATGACGTCTTGGAACGCGCTGTCGGTCACCGAGCAGGAGTTGGTGATCGGACGCACGAAGCTTGACGACATCGAGTTCGACGACGACAAGAAGCCCTCCAATTCGCACATCGCACTGAACGTGATCACCGACGCCGACGGCAACGAGCGCAAGATCGTCCGGCACAACATGCCGTTCGGAGAGGTCGGAAAGCCGGAATTCGGAACGTATTTCATCGGTTACGCCGCGGCCGCAGGCGTGATCGAGCAGATGCTGCGCAACATGTTCTTCGGCGATCCGCCCGGCAACACCGACCGGATCCTGGACTTCTCGACCGCGGTCACCGGCGGCCTGTTCTTCAGCCCGGTGGTTGATTTTCTGGACGCCCCGCCGCCGCTGCCCGGGGGGGTCTCGACGGTCACCTCCGACAGCACTCGCGAACGCACGCGTGACGACGGCTCGCTGGCAATCGGCAGCCTGAAAGGAACCAGCTGATGAACAACCTCTACCGGGAACTCGCGCCGATTACCGAGCTTGCCTGGGCGGAAATCGAATTGGAGGCCGGCCGCACGTTCAAGCGGCACATCGCCGGTCGCCGGGTAGTCGATGTCAGCGGTCCGAGCGGGCCGGTGACCGCAGCCGTCAGCACCGGTCACCTCCGCGATGTCGCGCCGCCCAGCACGGGCGTCGTCGCACACCTAAGGGACAGCAAACCGCTTGTGCGGCTGCGGGTTCCGTTCACGCTGCAGCGCTCCGATATCGATGACGTCGAGCGCGGGTCGCAGGACTCCGACTGGGATCCCGTCAAGGATGCCGCGAAAAAGCTTGCGTTCGTTGAGGATCGGGCAATCTTCGAAGGGTATGAGGCGGCGGGTATCGAGGGGATTCGGCAGACCACGTCCAACGCCACGCTGACACTGCCGGACGACGCGCGCGAGATTCCCGACGTGATCAGCCAGGCGCTGTCCGAGTTGCGGCTCGCGGGTGTCGCAGGACCGTGGGCCGTGCTGCTGTCGGCCGACGCATACACCGCGGTCAGTGAGACCACCGAGCACGGTTATCCGATCCTGGAACACCTCAACCGGATCGTCCACGGCGAGATCATCTGGGCGCCCGCGATCGACGGCGCATTCGTATTGACCACGCGCGGAGGCGATTTCGATCTTCAGCTGGGCACCGACGTGTCGATCGGATACACCAGCCACGACGCCGAGGTCGTCGAGCTGTACATGGAGGAGACGTTGACATTCCTCGCGTACACGGCAGAAGCCTCGGTCGCCCTCACGCCGTAGTCGTTTCCGCGAGCGTGCGTGTCTGTACACAACACGCCGGCATTTTGTGTACGCCGGCGCACGTTCGCGGCCCGGTGAACGTGCGCGGCGGTACGTAGCAGCGCGGGGTGTCGACGTACCGACACGCACGCTCGCGCAGGCAGCGGCTACCTACTCAGGCGGCCAGCACGGAGTCCAGCGCGGAGTAGAACAACCCGAGCCCGTCGTCGGACGGCCCGGTAAGCGGTTCGGTCGCATGCTCGGGGTGCGGCATCAGGCCCACGACGCGGCGGTTGGCGGAGCAGATGCCGGCGATGTCGCGCATCGACCCGTTCGGGTTCTCGCAGTAGCGGAACACCACGCGGTCGTCGCCCTCGAGCTTGTCGAGCACCGTCTCCGCCGCCACGTACCGGCCCTCGCCGGACTTCAGCGGCACCAGCAGCTCCGCGCCCGGCTCGTAGCGCGACGTCCACGCCGTTCTGATCGACGCGACTTGCAGCCACACGTCGCGGCACACGAAGTGCAAACCGGCATTGCGCGTCAACGCACCCGGCAACAGACCCGCCTCGCACAGCACTTGAAAACCGTTGCAAATCCCCAACACTGGCATGCCCCTGCCCGCCGCGGCGATCACCTCACCCATCACGGGCGCGAACCGGGCAATGGCGCCTGCGCGCAGGTAGTCGCCATACGAGAACCCGCCGGGGACGACGACTGCGTCGACACCTTTGAGATCCGCGTCGGCGTGCCAGAGGCTGACCACCTCTGCACCGACCAGTTTGGCCGCCCGGCCGGCGTCGACGTCGTCGAGCGTGCCCGGGAACGTGATGACGCCGACGCGGGCCGTCACGACGGCTCCCTGCTGACGGTCCAGTCCTCGATCACGGTGTTGGCGAGCAGCGACTCAGCGATTTCGGCAACCGTCGAATCATCGACGGAGTCGTCGACCTCGAGCTCAAAACGCTTGCCCTGCCGCACATCTGAGATGCCCGCATGACCGAGACGGCTCAGTGCCCCAGCGATCGCCTGCCCCTGCGGGTCGAGGATCTCGGCCTTCGGCATGACGTTGACCACCACCCGCGCCACGCGCTGCTCCTCGCTGTTGCTGACTCTTTGCGGCGACAACTCTACCGACACGAGCTGATGTACGCGTCGCACAGCGGGGCCAACAGCGCGTCGAAGACCTGCTCGTCGGGGACCGTCCGCCAATTCTGCAACGGCGGCGACGACGCCCACATGGCCAGTTCGACGATCGTGCCGCTCTGCGGGTGCGACACGACGTATTGGTGCACGATCGTCGTCGGCGTGCCGGCGACGGTGAGCACCGCTGCCAGCCTCCCCGGTTGGTCCGTGGTGATCGACGGCGAGACCTCCGTTTCGATGGACTGGCAGGCCCGCAGCGCTGTCACCGCCGAATGCACGGCCTCGTCGGCGAGTTGGCCACCGAGCCAGACATCGCCGCGCCAATGGAGCACCTGCGCCTGAAGCTGCCACTGGCCCGGCGGATTTGCGACGGTGGCCTTCGCCGCGACCACGTACGACCGTGGATCAGCGGGCGCCGGCGGTATGTCGCAGACGTCCTCGAAGTAGAACCGCGGCCGCTGCACCGGGACGGCCCGGTGGGCCAGGTTCGGCCAGTTGTATTTCCCGGCAAGGGGAATGGCGGCGGGATCGACCCAGGCTGTCGCAGGAATTCGGTCGCAGTCGGGCGGGCACACAATCGGGTCCGTATGAGCTGGCGGTGAGGTGACCAGCCCGTGGGCGGCCACCATCGCAGCCGCACTGAGGGCCGCAAGCAGTCGGGTCACCGACGGCCACGATACCGAGCCACTGCGCCGGCGGAGCACAATCGAGGGCATGCAGTTGACACATTTCGGCCATTCCTGCTTGCTCGCCAGCATTTCCGACACGACGCTGTTGTTCGATCCCGGCGTGTTCTCCCACGGGTTCGAAGGCATCACGGGCTTGTCGGCCATCCTCATCACGCATCAGCACCCCGACCACGTCGACACGTCTCGGCTCCCGGCGCTCATCGACGCCAATCCCGACGCGGCGCTCTATGCCGACCCGCAGACCGCGGCACAACTCGGCGACCCCTGGGTAGCGGTCAACGTCGGCGACCAACTCACCGTCGGCGGCCTACGAGTGCGGGGCGTCGGCGGCGTGCACGCCGTCATCCACCCCGAAATCCCGCTCATCAACAACATTTCGTACCTCGTCGGCGACGGCGAGCATGCCGCGCGGCTCATGCACCCCGGCGACGCACTGCACATCCCGGGCGAGCCGGTCGATGTGCTCGCGCTGCCGGCCGCCGCGCCGTGGATGAAGATTTCCGAAGCGGTCGAGTACCTGCGAGCAGTAAACCCGCAGCGCGCCATCCCCATTCACCAAGGCATCGTCAGCCCGCCGGCCTACAGCATCTACTACCAGCGCTATGCGGAGATGGGCAACGCTGAGTTCCGCGTCCTCGACGCGGAGAACGCCACCGAGTTCTGACGCCGGCCGTACACCGCCGGCGTGAGTCCGTGCATCAGCGCGAGGTCGACGGCGTCGACCGCTGCCTGACGCGGGCCGGACCGTGCTAACTGCTTGGCAGACACCGTAATTCGCAGCATCCCTGCGCGGCGCGCGATGCGCTCCGCCGACAGCACAACGGTGCGGCACCACCACGGCTCGGACAGAAACCCCGCACCGATCCCGATCACCCGCGCCCGCTCTGCATGATCACTCACCAGATCGATGACGCTTGTCAGCGTCGCGAGCAACCGAAAACCATTGCGTGGCAAGGCCTTCATTGTTCCCGACGACGCCATCCACCCCGGCGGCGCGAAAAGCCGGGTCCGCAAGCCGATCTGTTCCAGGGCGCGGTCGGCGGCCATCAGCCGCAGATTCGCCTCGTGCGCGGGCAGCGCCGCGAACTCCGGCCGACGACGCCTGGTCGCCGCTGCGTCGAAGCCGTGGAGCACAATTGCGTCACCGTCGTCACGGCGCGCTTGCAGCCACTCCGCCGTGTCGGGGTCGTCGGTCAATCGGTAGCCGCCCGCCTGTCGCGGCGCGACCAACAACGACACCGGCACGCCGCGCGCGTCGAGAAGCCCGCAGAAGTCGTCGACGGCGGCGGTGGTGCGGTCCCGGATACCGGAGACCGAGACGATGAGTTGTCTGGACACGACGAAAGTGTGACGTGCGCAGGTGACCGGACGGTGTCGTCGACGCCGACGGGGGGTAACCAGCGGACGAGCATGTACTTAGCTCGACGAGCTAGATAAAGGTAGGCTGGCTAAGTGGTACATCGTGCAATGAGTCCGAAACCGCGCAACTCCGACCAGCACAACGGAGCTGCGGTGGACGACGCAGCCGCCACGCCGCCTGACGAATACCCCGAAAACCTCGACGCGGGCTTGCTCAAGATCGCCGGTGTGTGCGTGCTCGCCGCGGTGATGGCGATCCTCGACACCACCGTCGTCAGCGTTGCACAGCGCACCTTCATCAAAGACTTCGCCACCACGCAGGCCATCGTCGGCTGGACGATGACCGGCTACACTCTCGCCCTGGCGACGGTCATTCCGCTAACCGGCTGGGCCGCAGACCGTTTCGGCACCAAGCGGCTGTTCTTGTGTTCGGTGTTCTTCTTCTCACTGGGATCGCTGTTGTGCGCGATGGCGCCCAACATCACGTTGCTCGTGGCGTTCCGCGTGGTGCAGGGTCTCGGCGGCGGCATGTTGATGCCGCTGACGTTCACCATCCTCACCCGCGAGGCCGGGCCGCGACGGCTGGGCCGCCTGATGGCGGTGCTCGGAATTCCGATGCTGCTCGGCCCGATCGGCGGACCGATCCTGGGCGGCTGGCTGATCGACTACGGCTGGCGCTGGATCTTCTTGATCAACTTGCCAATCGGCGCGCTGGCCTTCACGTTGGCGGCAGTCATCTTCCCGAAAGACCGGTCGTCGCCTGGTGAGTCGTTCGATTTCGTGGGCATGCTGCTGCTGTCGCCGGGCCTGGCGACGTTCCTGTACGGAGTGTCGTCGATCCCCGGGCGGGGCACCGCCGCCGACCCGCACGTCTATATCCCGGTCGCGATCGGGCTGACGCTGATCCTCGGCTTCATCTTCCACGCGCTGTACCGCGCCGACCACCCGCTGATCGATTTGCGACTGTTCAAGAACAAGGTGCTGGCGCTGGCCAACGCGACCATGTTCCTGTTCGCGATCGCCTTCTTCGGCGCAGGGCTGTTGTTCCCCAGCTATTTTCAGCAACTCCTTCACCAAAGCCCGTTCCAGTCGGGTCTGCACATGGTGCCGCAGGGTTTGGGCGCGATGTCCACGATGCCGCTCGCCGGGCGCTACATGGACAAGCGCGGACCGGGCAAAGTGGTGCTGGTCGGCATCACGTTGATCGCCACGGGCATGGGCATTTTCGCGTACGGCGTCAGCCAGCAGTTCCACTACACACCGGTGCTGTTGATCGGGCTCGCGGTGATGGGCATGGGCATGGGCTGCACGATGATGCCGGTGTCGGGATCCGCCGTCCAGGCTTTGGCCCCTCAGCAGGTGGCCCGCGGTTCGACGCTGATCAACGTCAACCAGCAAGTGGCCGGATCCATTGGCACAGCGTTGATGTCGGTGATCGTGACGAGTCAGTTCAACAAGAGCGAGTACGTGGGCACGTTCAACAAGGCCATGGCCGTTCAGGAGGAAGCGGCCAGAAAGAGTGTGCCGCCTGACCCGTCGAAACTGCCGCCGCAGTTCTTCGCTCCGGGGTTCATGCAGCACGTCGCCGACGACCT
This sequence comes from Mycobacterium sp., assembly GCA_035651275.1. Lineage (GTDB taxonomy): Bacteria > Actinomycetota > Actinomycetes > Mycobacteriales > Mycobacteriaceae > Mycobacterium. The sequence continues at coordinate 9,610 of DASRFZ010000134.1, forward strand.
GACGCACGCGTACGCAGTGGTGTTCGTCGTCGCAGTGTGCTTGGTCGTCGCGACGCTTCTGCCGGCGTCGTTCCTGCCGAAGAAGCCGACCTCGGCGGCGAAGGGGCAGCCGGCGGCTCCCGTGCTAGCGCACTAGCCCTCGAACAGAATTCGCGCGATCCGCTCGGCCGTCTTCAACGGATCGGCTCCGGCGACATCAGCCGGAACGGCGTCGTTCAACCACAGCATCGCAAAGCCGTGCACCAGCGACCACGCCGCAAGTTCCGCGCCAACGGGATCGGCTCGAGCGTCCGCGTCGGCCAGCGTCTCGACGCCTCGCGACAGCTCGGCCCCAGCAGCCGCCTGCGCCGCGGTCAAGTCCGGGTCGGCGGGATCCACGAGCGAGCGGTCGAACATCACTTGGTAGTGGCCCGGATGCTCGATCGCGAACCGGACGTACGCGATCGCGGCAGCCACGAAATCGCCGCGGGCTGCTTTCAGCGCCTCGGATAGAAGCCAATAGCCTTCTGCCGCAAGGGCGGTGAACAATCCGCGCCGATCCGTGAAATGGTGAGCGGGCGCCGCGTGGGACACACCGGCCTCGCGGGCGAGCTGGCGAAGCGAAACCCGGTCGGCACCGATGTCGGACACCAGGCGCGCGGTCTCGGCGAGGATGACGGCCCGCAGGTCGCCGTGGTGGTACTGGGACCGGGGCGCACTCATGACGGCATCCTAGCTTCGAATCTTGACAATGACTAGTTCACCCGTCTACAGTCGGGGGGAATCTTGTCACTGTCTAGATTGGAGATCCCAATGGCCCCGTTGATCGCCCTCCTCGGCGTCTCGCTGATTGCCCGGCTGGCCGGCTGGCTGGGATTCGACTACACCAATGGCTGGGCGTCTGCCGTCGCGGTCGGGTTGGCGGCGATGTTCGTGCTCACCGGCGCCGCGCATTTCGTGCAGCCCCTGCGCGGCGGCCTGATCGCGATCGTCCCGCCGGCGCTGCCGGCACCGGGGCTGCTGGTGACGGTCACCGGCGTTCTGGAGCTGATCGGGGCGATCGGTCTGCTGATCCCGGCGACGCGGGTCGCCGCCGCGGTATGCCTGGGTCTGATGTTGATCGCATTGTTCCCGGCCAACGTGTACGCCGCAGGAGCCAAGCGTTCCGAACACGCACCCAGCACACCGCTGGTCCCGCGCACGCTGATGCAAGCGCTATTTCTGGCCGGCGCCACCCTCGTGGCAGTTGGCAGCATCTAGGAGCCACGCATATTGGAAGGCGGTCTCTTTCCACCGCTCGTAGCGGCCGCTGATCCCGCCATGACCGGCGCTCATCTCGGTTTTCAGCAGAACCGGGTTGCCGTCGGTTTTGGCGTGACGCAGGGCCGCAACCCATTTGGCGGGTTCGACGTAGTAAACCCTGGTGTCGTGCAGCGACGTCATCGCCAGCACCGGCGGGTAGTCCTTGGCCGCCACATTCTCGTACGGGGAATACGACTTCATGTAGCAGTAGACGTCCTTGTCCTGCAACGGGTTTCCCCATTCGTCCCATTCGGTGACGGTCAGCGGCAGCGACGGGTCGAGGATCGTCGTCAGCGGGTCGACGAACGGCACCAGGGCAAGGACGCCTGCAAACAGCTCCGGCGCCATGTTCGCGACCGCGCCCATCAGTAGCCCGCCCGCACTGCCGCCCATTGCCACGAGACCATCAGGCCGGGTCACCCCGCTGTCGATGAGATGCCTTCCCGCAGAGATGAAGTCGGTGAACGTGTTCTTCTTCTTCAGCAGCTTGCCGTTCTCATACCACAGCCTGCCCATCTCGCCGCCGCCGCGCACATGGGCGATGACGAACACCATTCCGCGGTCGAGCAGTGACAACCGCGCGATCGAGAACCGCGGGTCCTCGCACATCTCGTAGGCGCCGTAGCCATACACCACGGTCGGTGCCGGCAACGTCACGTCGGCCCGGTAGATGATCGACAGCGGAACCCGCGCTCCGTCCGGCGCCACTGCCCAGTCCCGACGTTCGACGTAGTCGTCGCGGCGGTAATCGCCGAGCACCGGTTGCTCGCGCAACAGCGTCCGGCGCCCGGTCGCCAACTCGAGGTCGTACACCCGCACCGGTGTCAAAAACGACGTCGCCCCGATCCGCAGCATCGGTGCGTCCCAGTTCGGATTGCCGCCCAAGCCCGCTGACATCAACGGCGAGTCGAACGAAATCTCCTGCGGCTCGACGTAGCTTCCGTCGGCGCCGATTGGCCATATCTGCAGTCGCGGCAACGCTTCCCGCCGATAGCTCACCACCACGTGATTGGCGAACGCGTCCACGCCGTCGATCCGGACGTCGTCGCGGTGTTCGATCAAAGTCCGCTGGGCGGTCGGATCCTCCACCGGCGACTCCACCAGGGTGAAGTTCACCGCGCCGTCGTTGTGCACGATCAGAAACTTCTGCGCCCCACCGACTACCGCATGGTCGACCGAATACTCGATGCCCTCGCGCCTCGGCAGGACGACACTGAACTGCGCCTGCCCGTCGGCCGCGGACCCGTAGCGAATCTCCGACGTGATCGCCGAGCCCGCGGCGATCAAAATGTATGCGTCGCTGCGAGTGCGGCCCACCGCGAGCCAGAACCGTTCATCGGCTTCGTGATAGACCTGTTCGGCAGGTGCCTGCGCGCCCAACCGGTAACGCCAGACCGTGTCCGGACGCCACGCGTCGTCGACCGTGACGTAGTACACGGTCTGGTTGTCTGCAGCCCACGTCACGCCCGCGCCGATCCCGGCAATCTCGTCGGGGTACCGTTCACCGGTGCGTAAGTCCTT
>DASRFZ010000135.1:0-13385 GCA_035651275.1 Mycobacterium sp.
CCGCCATGGCTCTGCCCAGACCGAAGAGCTCGTCTTCAGCCGCAAAGGTGCCGGGTACCGGTTCGCCATCCATGGCGCGGTGCCCCAGCGTCCGTGAGGTCGAAAAGCCAAGCGCGCCAGCCTCGATCGCCTCTTGGACAAGCTTGGCCATCGCGTCGATGTCATCGGGGGTCGCGGGCTCGTTGCGCGCGCCGCGTTCGCCCATCGCGTACGCGCGGATGGCGCCGTGGGCGACCTGGCTGCCGACATCCACTGCAAGCGGCCGCTTCTCGATCACGTCGAGGTATTCGGGATAGCTTCGCCACCCCCAGGAAATACCTTCGGTCAGCGCGGAGCCCGGAATGTCCTCGACACCTTCCATCAACTTGATCAGCCAGTCCTCGCGACCGGGCTGAACGGGCGCGAATCCCACTCCGCAATTGCCCATGACGACTGTGGTGACGCCGTGGCCGCTGGACGGTTCGAGCAGACTGTCCCAACTCACCTGGCCGTCGTAATGGGTGTGGATGTCGACGAATCCCGGGGCGACGACGTGCCCGCTCGCGTCGATCGTCTCCCGCGCCTCGCCTTCCAGCCCGGGATCGCTGGCCTGCCGACGACGCACGTCGACGATGCGACCGTCCACGACGCCGACGTCGGCGAGGTAGCGGTCGGCACCGGTGCCGTCCACGACCGTGCCGCCGGTGATCTTCAGGTCGTACATGGAGCCTCCCGGTTCTCGACGAGGGTGCGTCTCCATCGTCTATGCCCGCGGCGGTCGATGGAACCCATTCCGGGTAATTGCGCGCTAACCTTCCTCGGCGGCCTCCGCGCGGGGGCGCAACGCGGCGAGGTCGCCGAACGATGCCGGACGACGGGCCGGCTGATAACCGTGCACCCCTTCGGCATACGCGGTCTCGGCGTGCTGCGTGAAGTCGACGCCACTCGTCTCGTCCTCGGCGCTCACCCGGAAGCCGATTGCCACGTCGATCAACTTCCCGAGCGCATACGACACGACGAACGCGTACAGGGCGATCACCACCGCGGCAAGCGACTGCTTGCCCAGCTGGGCAAAGCCTCCGTGATAGAAGAGGCCCTGCGGTCCGTCAGTCATCACGGCCGTCGCCAGGAATCCGATCAGCAGCACACCGACGACCCCGCCGACAAAGTGCACACCCACGACGTCGAGCGAATCGTCATACCCGAAGCGGAATTTCACGCCGATCGCGAATGCGCACACCACCCCGGCCGCCAATCCGACGATGATCGCACCGAGGGTGTTCACGGTTCCGCACGACGGTGTGATCGCGACAAGACCGGCGATGACGCCCGACGCTGCGCCGAACGTCGTCGGCCGTCCGTCGCGGATCTGTTCGACCGAAAGCCACCCCAGCATCCCCAGACATCCGGCGATAAGCGTGTTGAGGAAGATCGCTGACGCCTTCCCGTCGGCGGCCAGCGCCGACCCGGCGTTGAAGCCGAACCAGCCGAACCACAACAGACCAGCGCCCAGCAACACGAACGGCAGATTGTGCGGGCGCATCGCGTCCTTTTTGAAACCGATCCGCGGACCCAGCACCAAGGCCAGCGCCAGCGCCGACATTCCGGAAACGATCTCGACGACCAGGCCGCCGGCGTAGTCCAGCACGCCGAGCTTCGCCAGCCACCCGGCCGGCCCCCACACCCAGTGCGCCACGACCGCGTACACCGCGATCGTCCAGAGAGGCACGAACGCGAACCAGGCCACGAATTTGGCACGGTCCGCGATCGCCCCGCTGACCAGTGCGGCGGTGACGATCGCGAACCCCAGCTGGAAGGTGGCGAACAGGAATTCCGGGACCTGGCCGTGCGCGGTGCTCGGGTTGATGCCGGCGAAACCGGCATGCGCGAGGTTGCCGATCAGGCCGCCACCCCCGTCGTCGGAAAAAGCCAGCGTGTACCCGACGACCAGCCACGCGACCGTCACCAGCGGGATGGAGATGAAGCTCATCATGATCATGTTCAGCACGCCGGTGGTCCGGACCATGCCCCCGTAGAAAATGGCCAGGCCGGGAGTCATCAGCAGCACGAGTGCTGTGCTGGCCAGCAGCCAGGCGGTCGCGGCAGGATCGATCGAATGCACGTCGGCTCCTTTGAAGGGGCTCCTTCTGACGGTCCCGATGAGGATGTCTGCGCCGCGTTTCAACCGCGGGACGAGAATGTTTCCGCCATGTTTCGTGTTTCGGCCGGGTTACTCAACCCTCACAACTCAGCCGAGCCTGCGAATCGCGTCCTCGTACAGCCCGATCGCCTCGGTGATCCCCTGGTCCACCCAAGCGTCGATGACGCCGAACTTGTCTGCGACCATTTGCACGTGGTTGACCCACACCTGAAAGTCCTTGTCTCCCCGCAGAATATCGATCTGCTGCTGCGAGCCTTGGATCAGTGCGAAGCCGCCGAGCTCGGTTGTCTGCGGCTTCAGGATCGCGACGTCGAAGCGCTCGATCTTTCCGTCTCGCTGAAGATCCGCCAGATACTGATGCATCGACTCCTTGAGGACGGCGAGCGCCTGCCTCTCGCGCCCACGGGCCGGCACTCCCCAGACCATCCAAAGGCCTGCTTCGGCCATCAGGACACCGCCTTCGTCCACAGGCAATAGCCGCTCATCGCGATGGAAAACAACTTCGGCACGACCGAGAACGATAGCGGCTTCCCCTTCTCGCCCTCAGCGATCTGCGGCGGACCGACAACTCCGGCTTTGACGACAGCCAGTTGCTCGGCGCGGCACTGGCTGTTCGGGTCCTGCGGGGTCGCCGTCCAGTTGCCGGATGTCACGCTCGGGTTCTGCAGGCCCTCTCCGTGCAGCCGCATCGGCGGGCCGTAGCTCAGCCACCGGTCGCTCGGCGCGGGAGGCTCGGTCAGCGCCGTCCACCGATAGCCGCCCGGCTGGTTGGCGCATACCAGCGGCAGCTTGTCGTTCGGCGGCCACGTCATCGCGTTGGCAAAATCTGGCGAGCACGACGTATCCGCTTGCGGCACAGCAGGATCGGCTGACGCGAGCGCGGGTTGGCAAACCACCGCGGCTGTCAAGACTGCAAGGGCTATCCCGACGGGACGCACCGATCTAGACCTTCGTCAGGTCGGTGTGCATCAGCATCACGTCGTATTGCGAGAACAGCGACAGGTCCCAGTAGAGATCCGATCCGGTACCCAACGTCGACGGCGACCACGGATCCATCATCGGGGCATAGATCCCGCCGTTCTGCTGAGGCATCAAAACCGTTGCGTCCGACCATGTTCCCTGTGGCTGACTCGCGGTTCGCATCACGACGCTGTTGTTCTGGTCGCAGTACAGAGCGACGTACTTGCCGAGGTACTTGTTGTACTGGACGGACAATTCGCCCACGGTGTTGCCGGCGCCCACGCCTGGGCACGCTCCCGACGGCGGCATCACCGCGGAGGCTGCATTGGGTTGCCCGGTGATCCAGCCGGCCGGCGTCCCCGGGAACCACAAGAAGCCGGGGCTGCCCGCGCTCCAGTACTGGTACTTCGACAGATCGAGGATCGACGCCTCGGGAACCCGCGATACATACGCCGAGCCCTGCCGCCCGTTCGGCGTGCCATACATGTAGACAAACCCGTCGCCCGGCCGGACGAACGCGGCCTGCTGGAAGTTCTGATTACCGGTCCACCACTGGTTGTACCGCACAGTCTGCGGAGCGACGGTCCAGTTCTCGCCGTTGTCCGTCGAGTACGCCAGCGCGGAGTAACTCGTCGTCCACGAACCGGGAGCGCCCCACTGCTGGACGGCCATGAAATTGATGTACTGCGTCACTCCGTACTGAGTCCCCGGCGTCGGCACGGCAATTCCGGCGGTCGGAATGATGGTCACCGCCGAGCCCAGGCCAGGATCGGCGATGATCTGCTTCGAGAAAGGCCTGCCGAGCTGCCATTGCGATGCGTCCACCGGCGAGCCTGCGAATACGTTTCCCAATGCCGCGTTCGGCACGGACAATCCGTCGGCAGGATTCGGATCCGAGGTGCGCATCAATACATTGCTTCGCCATTCCTGGCTCGCGGTGTTGAGATTTCCGAACGTGTCACCGAACGCGATCAGAATCTGGTGTTCGTCGACGGGGGTATTGGGGTTGTCGACCATTCCGTTGTCCCACATGATTCCAAGATCGGTGCCTGAGATCCCGAACCGAGACAGCGTGTAGTTGACCGGGAAGTCGCCCGTGACCCAGTTGACGAAGTTCGTCGACGGGCTCATCGCTTGGCCTGGGACCGGGAACGCCGGCGAAACCGCAGCCGCCGCTGCGGCAAGGGGCATGGCGTTGGTCGTCATCGCAAGCTCGTTCGTCGCCGCGGTCGTGGTCGACGCGAGGTCGACGGGCCCGGTGGCGACCGGCGAGCTCCCGAAGCCCGCCATCTGCATGAGGTCGGAGAAGCCCTGCTCGAATTCGTTTCGGGCCCAGGCGAACAACGCCCACAACGGGGCTTGCGCGGGAGCGCCAGGCGTGCCGGTGGCCGTCGCCACCAACCCGAATGCGGCCAGCACCGTGGTCAAGATGTTCGGCGTTGTCGCCGGCGGCGCCAGCGAGGTCGAGGTGACCTGAGCCGTCGATACCTGTGCATTCGCGGTGTTGACCGAGTTTGTCTGAACCGCCGCAGTCTGTGTCACCGTCGACGTCGTGAACGTGGTCGCGACCGGGACCCTCAACAGCGACTGGCCGACGGGGGCGGTCAAGCCGTTGGTCGTAGCGGCGTCGAAATTTGCCTTCGGGGTCTCGAGCGACGGTGTTGCGGAGTCGTAAGCAGATACCGAGGAGGACTTGCCCGAAGGTTTCACATCTTGTGAGTCCGACGTCTTGGGCGTCGCGAGAGTCGTTGGCAGGGGCACTTGCAATGTCGCTGTGGGCACAGTCAGCGTTGCCTTCGAGTTCGCTTGTGCACCACCGGTGCTCACCACTTGACCGGAAACCGTACTCGCGCCATCGGCATCCGTCGACGTGGTCGTCGACGTCGACGTCGACGAGCCGGTGGTGCCTGCGGAACCAGTCACCGTTGGTGTGCCCGATGTCTGAGAACTCGTCGACGACGTGGCCGAAGACGTGCCTGTTGACGATCCGCCAGACGAAGAAGCGGAACTCGACGACGACGTTCCCGAAGACGTTCCAGAGCCGGACGAGCCCGACCCGGGAGTGTCCGCTCCGGCCAGCCCGTAGCCGCTTGCCACTGCGACGCCCACCCCTAAGGCGACCGCCAATCCACCGACCCGACCGACATAACGTGCCGCACCCATCTCGTACTCCCCTGCAGATCACGGGTTTGACCACTCAACCCGCCCGCGGAAACGAGGTTCCTGCGGCGCCCCCGGTGGTGTTTTTCGGTACCGCAAAAATGCGTACCGCTAAGTATTCTGACCCTCGAGTCGGCACTGTGTAGGCGAATTGAGCAATGACGATTAACCTCGTTTGATATTGCGGCGGCACAGCAAACAGCTGAATTGCGTCGGCCGCGCGCATAAGCTAGACCAGTTCGGTCGAGGGAGGTTGCGATGAGGCAAGGTCTTCGCCGTCTGATGATCTTGGGTGCCGTGGCGTTCGCGCCGTTGGCGATCGTGACGGTCGTGACCCCCGCTGTGAGTTCAGCCGAGTGTGACGCCGGGCAGACGTGGGATCCGGTGGCCAAGATGTGTAATCCTCCGCCGCCCCCACCGGCCTGGTATCAGGCCGCCCCGTCGTATGCGCAGTCGTGGGCCCCCGCGTGGGCCCCGCCCCCGCCGCCTGCTCCGCCGTGGGCGGATGCCCTTGGGCTCAAAGCAGTTTGGGATCCGCGCCTCGAAGCGTGGACGTGGGCGTACGTCCGCTAACTCAATTCACCTCGGCCGGTCGACCTCGTAAGTGCCGTTGTCGTCGGTGATCAGCACGGCCACAGTGCGTTTCGTGCCGTTGACCAGCGCGACGCAGGTAAAGGTGGCGCCCTTTTTGGCGACCGGGTCCTTGCCGTTGTTGCAGACCACGTTGCTGACGTTCTCGACCCCGTAGCCGTACGTCGGGTTGGTGAGGATCTGTGTCACGGCGGCCTCGGTCTTGTGCACATCGAGTTCGTTGCCGGCCATGAGGCCAAACTTCCACACCGCGAACACGATGACGCCGACCGCCACCGCTGCGACGACGAGCGAACCGGCAATGAGCGGCCCGCGGTTGGACGTAGGCCGGGAAGGCGCGGGCCGCACCTGGACGGGCGGCGGAGGCGGTGCATACCGTGCGGGCGCTGGCGGATACGGCGGGTAGTAGGGCCGTGGCGGAGGCTGCTGCGGGTAATACGGACGCGGTGGAGGCTGAACGGGAGGCCGTCGGTAGGCCCGCGGCGGTAGCGGGTATCGGCCTGGAGGCGGCGGCGGTGGCCGCTGAATTCTGTTGTTGCCCTGGGCTTCTGGCGGCGGAGCCGGTCGCCGCCGAGGAGGAGGGGGCGCAGGGCGCCGGCCCGGCGGCGGCACCCATCGCTGCGTGGGGTCGGGTCTCTGTGGTCCGCTCATGTCACGAGAACCGTTGGAAGCATTGGTCGGCCTCCCCCTGCAGGCCCAATCGGAACGCGACGATCCGGGTGGAGGCGGCCGGTGCCGGCTGACCGTCGACATCGCTGGCGACGATGCCGTTGAGCAGTATGCCCGACACGGCTTCGTCGATGTCACCGGCGGCGAGCACGAGTTGCTTGCCGGACGACACTTTGATCGGTTCGGCCATTTTGCGTTGCGCAACGCCGGTCAGGCAGGCGGTGCGCAGCCCGGTGGTGGCCGAGGTGAGCGGCACGCCGCGCTCATGCTGAACCGCAAGGGTGTAGCGCGAAATCACTGCGGAAAATGCGGTGTTGTCACCTTTGACCAACGAATAATCCTGCACGTCGGCCCGCTGACCCATCGCCTGCAGCGCGGGAAGGTCGACGTAAATCGTATTGGTGCCAGGGCAATACGACGCGGGCTTACTGGGCTTGGCGTCGGCACAATTGTCCGGGTCCGTGCTCAGCTTCGGTGGGTTGGCGGGCGAGAACACCTGGCCCAAGATGTCCATCAACGTCGACAAGTCGTCGTTGTCGATCGGCGCCTCGCCGGTTTGGACGTCTCCGTCCGCGTCGTATTGCAGCGACATCGGCAAATCTCCGCGGCGCTTGTTGATTTCGTCCATGTCGATGTGTGCGCAGGCGTCGGTGCCCTCGTCGAAGCCGATCTGAAACGCGCTCACGCGGTCGAGCGCTGTCCCGTGGCCTTGCCTGAGCATCTCCGCATTGTCGGGGTCCAAGGTCGGGTCGCGCGACGCGATCAACCCGGCGAGGACGTGGGTCAGACCGTCGCCGGTGCTCAACGTGAACCGTGACGACTTCCCTTCGGCGACCCAGCGCAGATAAACGCCGGCGAGGCAGTCGGCCTGCTGCTCGCCCACAAGAACGGGCGTCTGCGGGGTGACGAGCTTTGCGGTGTGCTGAACGTTGTGCCCGTACTCGTGCGCGAACACGCCGACAACTCCCATGTCGCCGAAGTTCTTCTGCGCGATGGGCAGGAGTTGCCCACGGTCCCAATAGATTTTGTTGTCAGAGAAGCAGTAGAGGGCATTCAGTTCCTGGTATGTCTCGTGACCGCACATCTCAGGGCTGTCGGGACTCGTGGAGTCGAACGACCCCATGCCCGATATCGGCTGAAACGTCCCGGGCAAGGCGTCGGAGTAATGCTGTCTCCAGTAGCCCTCGATGTCGTTGACAGCCAAGACCGCCAACTGGTCGATCTCACCGCCGTCCGAGTTGTAGACGGCGCCCGTCGGTTTGGGCGCGTTCGGTCGAACACCACTCGGCGAGTCGGTCACCGGCAATCCCGCCACGCGGTAAGGGTCGTAAAGCATCGACAGAGCCCGGCCCGCCAGAACGGTGTGGCTGCAGCCCGCGACGAGCAGCGCCAAGCAGACGGCCGCGGCCGCGAGCCCCCGCGCGCGACGTTGCTGCATGTGCCAACCTCATCTCGGTCCACATCCAGGCGGCGAGTCACCGCAAACCGACGAAAACCAGGATAGGTGCGATTTGGCGGCGTCTCGGCCGCTGTGCGTACATCGGCAAACTCGACGCATAGCGCGCCTTCGCGACGGATACTCCCATCAGGATTGGCGGAGACGAAGGTGACTGGGGTGGACTCGCGCGTCGGAACGACGGTCGGCAGGTACAAGATCACCAGCCTGCTCGGCAAGGGCGGGATGGGTGACGTGTACGAGGCGTTCGACACCGCGAAGCAGCGGACGGTAGCCCTGAAAATCCTTGCCGACCAGCTTTCGCACGACGAGCGGTTTCGGACCCGATTCGAGCGGGAGTCCCACGCCGCCGCAAGCCTTCAAGAACCGCACGTCATCCCGATTCACGACTGGGGTGACATCGACGGCAGCCTCTACATCGAAATGCCCCGAATCCGCGGGCAGACGCTGCAGCAACTCCTGGCCGACGGTCCGCTTCCGCCCAATCGTGCTGTCGCCATTGTGAATCAGGTCGCCGCTGCGCTCGACGCGGCGCACGCAGAGGGGTTGGTTCATCGCGACATCAAGCCCGCGAACATCATCGTCACTCCGGCGGATTTCGCGTACCTGCTCGACTTCGGCATCGCCGAAGCGAAGGGTGATTCTCATCTGACGATGACGAGCACTGCCATCGGGTCGTTCGCCTACATGGCGCCCGAGCGCTTCGACGACAGGCCAGCGACGCCCGCTGTCGACATCTATGCGCTCGCCTGTGTGCTCTACGAGGCGCTGACCGGCAGCGTGCCGTTTCCCGCGCACAGCATGGAGCAGGTCATCGCCGCCCAGCTGTCCGCTCCCCCGCCGCGGCCAAGTGTCGCCAACCCCGCCGTTCCCGCGTCATTCGACGCCGTCATCGCGCGCGGCATGGCGAAAGATCCCGACGAGCGGTATCCGTCTGCCGACGCGTTCGGACGTGCGGCGCAGCAGGCGCTTCGAACGGACTGGCCGAACAACGAGTACACCGCGGTGGGCCCGCAGGCGATACTGCCCACCCAGAGCTATCCTCCACCTGCTCCACCGCCGTGGCACCCTCCGCCGATGCGTAGGGCGATGTCCCCGCAGGTACCGCCGGCTCCGGCCCAGAGTGGGCGATGGGTGGTCCCCACGGTCATCGCCGTGGCGATCGCGCTGACCATCGGCGCCGTCGGAGTGGTCATCGGTCTGATGGCCAGCAACTCCCAGTCCACTGAAAACTCCTCGGGGACAACACCTTACGCACAACCCGTACCGAAAATCAGTGAACCGATTCCGCAATCCGCGCCGCCACCACCACCGCAGCGGCCGCTTCCTCCACCTGTGACGGCAGACGACCCAGGCGGCACCAGCGGCTGCTCCCAAGACTTTTCGCTGCCCGGCCGTGCCGGCTGGGCGACCCACGCACGGCGCGGCAGCGACAGAACATCATGTGCCTTCACCTACAACGTTCTGCACGCGTATTGGGACCAGTACAGCAACGCCAGCCCAGAACGCCGCACCGTGTCCGCTCCCGGCGCAGTCGCGTGTGACCCCTCGGACAACGCGGTGTGCAACGGAGGGGATTTCGTCATGCAGTGCATTCAAATGCCGTCCGACAGCTGGATCACGTGCACAGGCGGCATCGACGGCACTGCGCGGGTGTACCTGTACTAGGTGCCGCACTTGCCCGACGGCAGCTCTGCGATATGTTGCTGCAGCCAATTCGCCACTCTCGTCAGATCGTTCGTGCCGTCCACGAACGAGCCCGACGAGGGCTCCGCGGCAATCGCAAGGGCCACCTGGCCCGTCGGCGTCGAGAGCACGCCGATCTGTCGCACCAGATAATTGCCCGCGGGCGACGGCCCCCAGCCACCTTTGAATCGCGAACCCGCGATGTGCCCGAGACCCCAGCTCTGGCCGGCGACGACTTTCCCCATGAGGTCGAAAATCGGGGAGTTCTGCGGGTCGCAGAACGCACCCGCGGTGAACTGAGCCGCATTCGTCAAGGGCCACATCGTCTGCCCGAACGCGGTGAACTCCGGCCGCACCTTTCTCGACTCGACGGTCGTGTCGTCGCCGTACTCCCGCAACACGACTTCCACCTTCGAGGCTGCCGCGGCCGGGTCTCCCAGGCTCTCCCAGATCGATTCGGCTGCGGCATTGTCGGATTCGGTGATCGCGGCGGCCATCGGGTCGGTGACTTGCGATGTCCCCTCTTCGCGTAGCGCCGCGATGGTCAACGGCACCTTGATTGTCGACCATGCCGGTCCGCTGTCCCAATCCCCCAGTCTCGCAAGTGCTTTGCTACCGCCAAGGCTGACCGCCACCACGCCCATCTTGGCGCCCAGCTGCTTCTCCAGGGCCGCGAACTCCGCCTGCAACGAGCCGGGTTGGCTGGCCGCCGGATCGGGCACGGGGTTCACGTTTACTGGCACCGACGAACCGGTGGATGTCGGGACCGGCGGCGCCGTCGGCGGTGGCGCGGCGGAGTGTGACATCAGGTGGCGGCCCAGAAGCACGCCGCCGCCAAAGAGATCAACGGTCAACAGCACAGCCAACACAACCACGACTGCCCACATCACCGGCGATCGCGGGAACCGGCGCGGGGGGTGTGGCGGTGCGGCGTGTCTGGGCAAGATTCGACCATGCGGCACGGCGAAGCCGCTGTCAACGACCGCTAACCCGGTGTCACGTGCGCACTGAGATACGCGACGATGCCCTGTGTCACCGCGTCCGCATACTTCTTTTGTCCGGCAGCGCTTTCCATCTGAGCCGCCTCGTCACTGTTCTTCATGTTGCCGAGTTCGACGAGGATCGCCGGATATTCCGCCAGGTTGAGCCCCGCGAGGTCGGCGCGGCCGTACAGCCCGCCCGACCCGATGTATGTGGACGGCTGAAGACCCGCTGCGACAAGCGAATCGCGCATCGTCGTCGCCAGCTGGACCGCGGCGTGAGCCTGGACGTCATTGAGCGGCGGGCTGGAGTAGTTCACGTGAAAGCCTCGCCCGCCCGGCGGTCCGCCGTCGGCGTGGATGCTGACGATCGCGTCGGGATGCATCGCGTTGGCGGCCTCGGCGCGCTTGTCGATGCACGGTCCCATCGAGGTGTCGTTGGGCCGCGACAACTGTGTGCGCACGCCCTGCGCATTCAATTCGGCCTGGATCTGCTGCACCACCGCCCAGGTGAAGGCGTGCTCGGGATACCCGTCGTTGGTCGCGGTGCCCGAGGTTCCGCAGGGCTTCGTCCCGCCGCGACCGTTGGTGACTTGCGCGTTCAGCGACGAGTCGCTCACACCGTTGTGACCGGGATCCAGGAAGACCGACATGCCGGCGATGCTCGGCGATGCCGACGCGGTCGTCGCGCCCACGACCCCGCAGCCGCTTGCGACCAGAAGGGCGACGACGACCACTCGACCGAACACCGTCACGCGACGAAGGTTCACGCGAACTCCGGTCGCCGCTTCTGGAGGAACGCGTTCATACCCTCGGCTCCGTCGGGCGAGTCAGCGCACTCCGCGATCAGCCGGCCCTCCCACTCCATTTGCTCCTCAAGACTGTTCTTGGAGGACGCCAGCAGCAGCTTCTTGACTGCCGACCCGGATTGCTTTGCGCCGCTTGCTATCTGCTGCGCCAACGCGTCGACCCGGGCAGGCAGCTCGGCGCCGTCGACGACCTCGGTGACAAGCCCCCACTGCAACGCCTCAGCCGCGGACAGTTTGCGATTGGTCAGCATCAGCTCCTGCGCCCGGCGGACGCCGACGAGCCGCGGCAGATAGAACGACGAACTGCCGTCCGGACTCAGCCCTGCCGCCGTGTACGCCATCGTGAACGACGCGTTCTCCGCAGCGACGACGAGATCGCCCGTGATCGCCAGACTGAAACCGGCCCCTGCCGCGACACCGTTCACGGCGGTGATCAACACGGCGTCCATCCGCGCGAACGTCGACAGCGCGCGGTGCAGGTCGTCGGCAATCCCTTTCACATAGCGTCCGGGCGAGTCAGACGACGCGATGCTCTTGAGGTCTCCGCCCGCGCTGAAGAAGCGCCCGGCGCCGGTCAGCACGACGACCTTGGTCGTCGCGTCGTCGCAATGGCGGGCTGCGTCTGCGAGCTCGCGCGTCAGCGCGTCGTTCATCGCGTTCGCGGCGTCCGGGCGGTTTAGAGTAATCCGCCGGATCGGCCCGGAGCGCTCCACCACGAGGGTGTCGTATTCGTTCACCCGCCAACCTTAGCGATCGGGAACCTCTCCGATCCCAGGTCGTCCCCCGGGATCACCGGAAGCACCACGCTCGACGGGTGCGCGGCGTCGTGCAGGATCGTCTGCGTCGCCGGCCGCGTGTCGGCGCTCTGCCCGAACGGCTCCCCGGTGTTGGGGTTCGGCGCGAACTGCGGATAGTCACTGCTTGAGATTTCGAGCCGAACGCGGTCGCCCTTGCAGAACAGATAACTGGTGGGCCACACGGCAATTCGGTACTCGTAGGGACGGCCCGGGTCTCCGGGGTGTGGCGCCGACAGCGATTCGCGGAATGCGGTGCGCAGGATGCCGTTGTTGAGGTTGACGACGTGCCCGTCCGGCTCGACGACATCGACCTTCGCGGTGAAATCCGTGTCGGTGACCGACGACGACGCCCACAGGTCGACCGTGATCGGGCCGGTCACTTCGGTGTCCTTCGTCAACGGGTCGCTGCTGTAGACGAGGACGTCCGACCGCTGTTCGACGGGCGTCTGGTCGTAGGGCCCCTGCGGCCCGGTGAGCGCATCGCAACACGAGTGGCCGCCCAAACTGGGGACCGGATTCGCGGGATCGTAGGTGTAGGTGTCCGGCGGCGAATCGCCGACGTTAGGCGAACCCGTCAGTTTGCCGTCTCGCGCCGGGGTTCCGCCGATGCCGCTCAGGTAGTAACGCGTCCAGACCGTTTGCGGCAGAGGCCAACCCGATGACGACTTCCACCTATTTGCGCCCATCAGGAAGTAGTCGACCCGGGGCTGGCCCGACACCCCGTTGTCGTCGCCCTTGAGGAAGTGGTCGAACCACGCGAGCATCAGTTCGTTGATCGGGCTGTTTCCCACGGCGCCAACGTCTTTCAGCAACGGAGCAGGCTGCGAGGTGTCGCGTCCCCAATTCACGTGGTCCCACGGGCCGATCACCAGACGCTGGTTTACGCGCGCCTGCTCGCTGCCGCCGCTGGCCACCATCCCGGTGAAGTTTTCGACACCACCGGCCAGGAAAGCGTCGTACCAGCCTTCGACGTCGAGCACCGGCACCTTCACCGCGGCGTAGCGGTCGCGGATGCTCCAGTGCTTCCAAAAGTCGTCGCGTGTCCAGTGTCGTATCCAGTCGAAGTAGTACGGCGCGACCGTCCGGCTGTCCGGCCGCAACGGTGGAAGGTCCTTGTACGGCCGAAAGCTCAGCCAG
>DASRFZ010000136.1:0-12143 GCA_035651275.1 Mycobacterium sp.
GATCTGGTCGCGCGAGGTCAGCGTCTGCTCCAGTGTCATGCCGCCAACCACATTGCGCAGCGTGGTGGTGGTGAGCTGCTCGACGCCCACGATGTAGTTGCTGATCTGGTACACCGCGGCCTGCGGATTGGTCACCTGGAAGTAGACGACGGTGTCGATATTGACCGTCAGGTTGTCCTCGGTGATCACCGGCTGCGGCGGGAACGACACCACACGCTCGCGAAGGTCGACGCGCGCCCGAATCCGGTCGACGAACGGCAGCAGCAGCGTCAGCTGACCGGAGACTGTCTTGCTGTATCGGCCGAGCCGCTCGATCACTGCCGCCTCGGCCTGCGGGATCAGCGCCACCGATTTCGCGACGATGATGATCGCCAAGATCACCAGCACGCCAAGCAATATCAGCGCAGCGACACCACCACCACCCATGACGATTCCTTCCTTCTTCGTCCAGTGTTCTCTAGACGATCTTCGACACGACCGCGGTTGCGCCGTCGATGTGCACGACGGTCACGTGGTCACCTGGCTGATACACATCGTCCTCGTTCAGTGGGCGCGCGGTCCACACCTGACCATCGAGCTTCACCTGACCCTCGTGCCGCGCCACCTTGTCGAGCACCAGCGCGGTCTTGCCTTCGAGCTCCTTCATCGGTTCGGGCAGTCCCTTGCCGGCGGTCAGATGCCGACGCAGCACGGGACGCACACCGACCAGGAGCAGGATCGACACCACCAAGAACACCACGCCGTGAATCCACAGGTCATCGACGATCAAACTCGAGCCTGCCGCTGCCAGGGCTCCGCCGCCGAGCATCAACAGGAACAGGTCGCCGGTCAGCACTTCGGCGCCTGCCAATCCCAGAGCGACGATCAGCCAGATGAGCGCCACGGGCATATCGTCAGCCTATCGCGAATCCAGCCTGGCTCGCGGTGAACCATTACACTCGGCGAGCATGTGGTGCCCGAGTGTGTCGCTGTCGGTGTGGGCCAACGCCTGGCTCGCCGGCACTGCCGCGCCCGATGATGTTCTCGACGCGTTATCCCTTTGGGCACCACAGCATTTCATCGCTGCCTACGATTCTGTGGCCGCCGGCAACACCGGCTTGCCGTGGCCTGACGTCGACGAAGCTAGCGTGATCACCTTGCTGCGGACATTGCGCACGGCAGCCGGCAAACACACTGGCGAACCGTCGGTCAACGTCGTTCTGCCAGTGCCCGGCGACGTCCGCGGTTTGCCTGCCGGAACCGGGTTCGAGCGTGATGCGCTGGCTGCCGGGGAAGCGCTGATCGTGACCGGTGACCGTAATAAGGCGGTTGGGATTGTTCCCGAATTCGACTACGGCGACGGTGATTCGGACGCTGACGACGGCGGACCGCGGGCCCTGGTGTGGACGGTATACGCGCTTCCGGCGGCGCCACCCCCTGTGCACGTCGACCTGGGTGAGGCCGAATACGCATTGCGATCCGCGGTGCGGTCGGCAGCCGAGGCACTGGAGGCGGTCCGGCCGGGCGCAGGCGTCTCGGACCCGCGGGGCATGATCGAGCAGGTGCTGGAATGCTCGCGGCGGCATCGCATCCCCGCCGATGCACCCGCACGGGCCCTCCGCGTGCTGGA
This sequence comes from Mycobacterium sp., assembly GCA_035651275.1. Taxonomy (GTDB): domain Bacteria; phylum Actinomycetota; class Actinomycetes; order Mycobacteriales; family Mycobacteriaceae; genus Mycobacterium. The sequence goes on from DASRFZ010000136.1 coordinate 1,610, forward strand.
GAACGCAGCCCAGGTCGACGCAATCATTGCGGTGAGTTCGGACCTGATGCCGATCGGCCCCCAGACCCTGTCGGACACGCAGATCGCCAACGACGCGCTCAAACCGCTCGCCGCGGTGGTCCGCTCGGCCCGCATGGCCGCGATCACCGCGATCCTGCACTCCCCCTGGCACTAACCTTCGCGGCTAGCCGAGCGTGCAGTCCGTCGTACACGGCGCGCCGTTCACCGAAAACCCATACAGCGGAGGCGGATTAACGCCGGACACCCGCAACGGCTCACGGTCGCCGCGCAATTCGTCGACCAGATCGACCGCAAGGCGTGCAAACCGAGGATCGGCATTCGGCGTCGCCGTGCGCGCAAACGCCATCCCCGCGGCCTCCGCCTGCTGTCGCAGCTCATGGTCGAGGTCCCACACAACCTCGATATGGTCCGACACGAACCCGATTGGGCAGACGATCACCGCCGCGGTGCCTTCGGCCGCCAATGCCGCCACGTGGTCGGCGACATCGGGCTCCAGCCAAGGGATCTGCGGCGGTCCTGAGCGGGATTGCCACACCTGATCGTATTCGCGATACCCCGCCGCCGAAGCAACGAGCGACGAAGCGTACGCCACCTGGCGGCTGTACAAGTCGAGTCCACAGCGCGAACTCGCTTGTGCCGGAATGGAATGCGCGGTGAACACCAACCGGGCGTCATCGCGCACGGCGTCGGGCAGCGTCTCGGCGGCCGCCGTCACCGCTTCTGCGAACGTCTCCACCAGCAGCGGATGGTCGAAGTAGTGACGCAGCTTGATCAGTTCCGGTGCACCATCGCCCGCCGCTCGCCGTGCGCGGACGATATCTTCCAGATATTGCGTGCAACTGGAATATCCGCCCCACGCCGATGTCGCGAACACCGCCGCACGTCGCACGCCGTCGTCGCGCATCGCCTCGACCGTCTTTTCGACGAAGGGATGCCAGTTGCGGTTCCCAAAGTAGACGGGGATGTCCAGTTGCGTACGAATCTCGGAGACGAGCGCCCGATTGATCCCGTTGATCGGTGAGACGCCGCCGAAATGCAGATAGTGCTGTGCGACGTCGTCGAGGCGCTCCGGGGGCACGCCGCGCCCCCGCGTCACATTCTCGAGAAACGGCCGCACCTGCTGCGGGCCCTCCGGGCCGCCGAACGACAGCAGCAGAAGGGCGTCGATATCCATTTACAGCAGCTGCGTACTCGCGCCGCCGTCGGCATAAATGACCGTGCCAGTGGTGGCCGGCAGCCAGTCGGACAGCAACGCGCACACGGTTTTCGCCACAGGTGTCGGGTCCTTCATGTTCCACCCGATCGGCGCCCGCTGATCCCAGCCCTCTTCGAGCAGCTGCATCTGCTGGCCCGCCTCCTCGCCAAGCGCGCCGCCGACGATCGCGCTCATCGCGAGCGTTCGGATAGGGCCCGCCGCAACGAGATTGGACCGCACGCCGTACTTTCCGGCTTCCCGTGCGACGAACCTGTTCACAGATTCCAAAGCGCTCTTGGCCACCGTCATCCAGTTGTACGCAGGCATCGCGCGAGTCGGGTCGAAGTCCATGCCGACGATGCCGCCGCCCGGGTTCATGATCGCCAGTGTCGCTTTCGCCAGCGACGCATACGAATACGCGGAAATGTGAATGCCCTTGGAGACGTCCTCGTACGGCGCCTCGAAGAACGGGTTGATTCCCATGCCGGTTTGCGGCATATACCCAATCGAGTGCACGACACCGTCGAGTTTGTTGCCCTCACCAATCACCTCAGTGACGCGGTCGGCAAGCGTGTCGAGGTGCTTCTCGTTCTGCACGTCGAGTTCGAGCAGCGGCGCCTTCTGCGGCAGCCGGTCGGCGATGCGCTGGATCAGCCGCAACCGATCGAAGCCAGTGAGCACCAGCTCAGCCCCGGCCTCCTGCGCGACGCGCGCGATATGAAACGCGATCGACGCGTCGGTGATGATCCCGGTGACCAGAATCCGTTTGCCTTCAAGCAGTTTCACCATGTGAGTCCTCTCAGTGGCCCATGCCCATGCCGCCGTCGACCGGGATCACCGCGCCCGAGATGTAGCTGGCGTCCTCCGACGCGAGAAAGCTGACCACGCCGGCCACCTCCTCGGCGGTACCGACCCGCTTCGCCGGGATGAATTCCAGAGCCCCCTCCTGGATCCTCTCGTCCAAGGACCGGGTCATCTCGGTGTCGATGTACCCCGGGGCCACGACGTTCGCGGTCACGTTGGCCTTCGACAGCTCCCGGGCGATCGAGCGGGCCATACCGACCAGACCGGCCTTGGACGCCGCATAGTTGGCCTGGTTGCCGATGCCCCAGCTGCCGGAGACCGAACCCATAAAGATCAGCCGGCCGAATCGCTTCCGCTGCATGCTGCGAGATGCTCGCTGGACGACCCGAAACGCGCCGGTGAGGTTTGCGTCGATGACCTTTTCGAACTTCTCGACCGTCATCCGGATGAGGAACGCGTCCGCGGCGATGCCGGCATTGGCGACTAGCACCTCGACCGGCCCTTGGTGCTCTTCGACCTCCTTGAACGCGCGGTCGACAGCGTCGGTGTCGGTGACGTCGCATTCGACGGCGAACAGATTTTCGTCCGGCACTCCGGATCCGCGATGGGTCACGGCGACCTTGTGCCCGTCGGCGGCGAGCCGGCGGGCGACGGCCAGGCCGATCCCCCGGTTTCCTCCCGTCACCAGTACGGACCGCGCGACGAAGGCCGGCCGGCCGGCGGGCGAAGCGGCTGCGGTATCAGCTACAGCAGTGTCCGTCATGCCCGCCAACTTAACGTGTCACCTGCGCGAGCCCGAAATCGCCGAGGCGGTAACTGGCGCGGAGAACTCCGAGAACGGACCACGTGGAATACCGTTTCGGCGCGAAGACTACGTCGGCAGGCGGCGGTTGATCAGCAGAGCGGCGAATGCCGCGAGCGCCAACACCAGCGCGCCGAGCCGCAGCCAGCCGGTGCTGGCGTCGCCGCGGATGGTTTCGTAGCCGATCTGCTGCTGCAGCGTCGCGTAGACACTGCGCAGTTCGGACAGGTTCGACGCGCTGAAGGATTCGCCGCCGGATAGCTCGGCGACCTTCTTCATCGTCTCGTCGTCGACAGGCACGGGCTGGCGCTGGTCGTTGATTTCGACGTAGCCGTCCGGCGTGCCGAACGAGATCGTCGAGATCGGCACGCCCTGCTCCTTGGCCGTGCGGGCCGCGGTGTACGCGCCCTTCGGGGCGTCGGGGTTGGTCGGCACCGTCTCTTTGCCGTCGGAGAACAACACGATCCGTGCCGGGGGCGGGCTGTCCCCTCCGCCGATCACCGCGCCGACGGTCGCAATCGCCTGCAGCGCGGTGAAGATGCCCTCGCCCGTGGCCGTGCGGTCCTGGAACTGCAGCTTGTCGATCGCGAACTTGGTGGTGTCACGGTTGGTGGTCGGCGACACCAGCACGGTCGCGGTGCCGCCGTAGGCGATCAGCCCGAGGTTGATGCCGGGGGTCAGCTCGTCGGCGAACTGCTTGGCCGCGTCCTGCGCTGCGGCCATCCGGGTGGGTTTCACGTCGGTGGCACGCATCGACTGCGACACGTCGATGACGAGCATCACGACGGCGCGGTTGCGCGGAATCCTCACGTCTTGAGTTGGACCGGCCATCACGATCGTGAACACCACCAGCGCCGCCACCAACAAAATCGCCGGCAGATGTCGCCAGCGGTTAGGGCGTTGCGGCGCAACGCTTTCCAGAAGCTCCATGTTCGCGAACCGCAACACCCGGCGCTTTCGGGCCACCTGCGCGATGAGATACAGCACGACGAGCGCGGCGACGACGATCAGGAACAGGAAAAACCAGCTGTGCTGAAAGCCTGTCAGCGTCATCGGGCCCAAGCCTGGGATGTTCATAAAGATCCGACCCGTGTCATTTCACGCATGGCATTCACTGATGTCATTTCAGATATGTCATTTCGTCGTTGGTTTGCGGGCGATCTCATCGCCTTCCCGCAAGCGCACCCCTGCGCCGGTTGCTGACGAACCGCACAACATCGGCGATCCAGTCGCGGTCGGTGCGCAGGCTCAGCAGCGGCGCGTCGCACCGGCGCAGCGTCCGCGCGACCTCCGCGCGGTGCGCCGCGGCCGCCTTCTCGAAGTCCTCACGCAACTTCTCGTCGATCGTGAACTCTTTGGTGACACCAGTTTCCGCGTCCTGAAGGATCACGTCGCCAACCGCAGGTAGTTCGACGTCACGCGGGTCCAGGATCTCGATTCCCAGCACTTCGTGACGGCCCGCGATCGCCCGCAGCGGACGCATCCAGTTGATCGGGCCGAGGAAGTCGCTGATGATCACCGCCATCCCGCGACGACGTTCGGGGCGGCGCAGATCGTCGATGGCGGCGGCGAGATCACCCCGGACGCCTACGGGAGCGCGTGGCGACGTCGCGATTGCTCGCAACAATGTCTGCTCGTGCATCCGCCCGGACAGTGCCGGCACGCGAATGATGTCCTGCCCGTTGGCAATCAGCGCGCCGAGCCGGTTGCCACCCCCGCTGTTGAGGAATGCGATCGCCGCCGCGGCCGCCACAGCGAGGTCGCGCTTTTCGCATCCGGTGGTGCCGAAGTCCAGGCTCGCCGACATGTCAACCACAAGCCACGTCTCCAGCTCGCGATCTGCGATCATCTCGCGCACGTGCGGCGCGGTGGTGCGGGCCGTCACCGCCCAGTCCATCCGGCGGACGTCGTCGCCCGGCTGGTAGATCCGTGACTCGCCCGGCTCCGAGCCTGGGCCGGGGAGCAGCCCGAGATGGTCGCCGTGCAGCACCCCGTCGAGTTTTCGTCGTACTGTCAGCTCCAACTTGCGCAGCGCGGCCGACAACTCCGGATCGCGGATCTGGCCGCGCTGCAACGACGGTAGGTCAACACTCCTACCCGCGGACCTACTCACCGACCGCCAGCCGCGGCCGCTGCGGCCGGCACCACCGGATGCACCGAATGTCCTTGCTGCGGAACGGCATTCACCTGCGGCAGGGCCACCGTCTGCATGATCCGGGTGATGACGGTCTCCGGCGAGATCTCGTCGGCCAGCGCGTCGTAGGTCAGCACGAGCCGGTGCCGCAGCACGTCAGGGATGATCTCGATGACGTCCTGCGGGACCACGTAGTCACGGCCGCGAACCAACGCCAGCGCGCGGGCACCGGCGATGATGCCCAGCGACGCGCGCGGGGACGCGCCGTATGCGATCCACGCGCGCGCGTCCGGCATGCCGAACTGGTCGGGACGCCGGGTCGCCGTGACGACGCGGACGACGTAGTCGACGAGCGCGTGGTGCACGAACGTATTGCTGGCCACATCCTGCAGCCGCAGTAGGTCACCTGGGGCAAGGATCTGCTTCGGCTCAGGCGGGTTGACGCCCATCCGGTAGATGATCTCGCGCTCCTCCTCCGGCGACGGGTAGTCGATGTTGAGCTTGAACAGGAAGCGGTCGCGCTGCGCCTCCGGCAGTGCGTAGACGCCCTCCTGCTCGATCGGGTTCTGCGTGGCCATGACCAAGAACGGCGCGGGCAGAGGAAACGTCTTGCCGCCGATGGAGATTTTGCGTTCTGCCATCACCTCGAGCAAAGCCGACTGCACCTTGGCCGGTGCGCGGTTGATTTCGTCGGCCAGCAGGAAGTTGACCACCACGGGGCCAAGCTCGATATCGAATTCTTCCTTGCCCATCCGGTAGATGCGGGTGCCGACGATGTCGGTGGGCACCAGGTCGGGCGTGAACTGGATGCGGGCGAACGTGCCGCCGACGACGCGCGCGAACGTTTCGACAGCCAGGGTCTTGGCCACGCCAGGCACGCCCTCGAGCAGCAGATGGCCCTTGGCGAGCAGCCCGACCAGCATCCGCTCAACCAGCTGGTCCTGGCCGACGATGATCCGCTTGACCTCGTAGACCGCCCGCTCCAGCGTGTGCACCTCCGACGCGAGGCCGCCGTTGCGCTCAGGCGGAGGACCACCTGCGTGGGCGCCACCCTGGTAGCCGGGCGACCCACCTGGCCCCGAAAAATTTCCGGCGCCCTGCGGCGGCCCACCTGCTGACGTCATCGAGGATCCTTCCCGCTGTCGATAGGGCTGCTGCCCAGTATCGCGGCCTGGCCGCGACGTGTCCGTCGTCAACTATTCCAGGCGTCTGGACTTCCGTCGACGTGCGTCGCCTGGGAGGCGCCTGGGCGCGTCGGCTCAGCTTTCGATGATGCGGGTGACGTATGGAGTCATACCTTCGGTCCTCACCGGGGCTATCCTCACTGGCACGCCAGTGTCGTACGCCTCCAACATTTGGCCATTACCCAGATACAAGGTGACGTGCTGGCCGCCGCCCGGTCCATAGAAGATCAGGTCACCGCGTTTCGCCTGTGAAGGCGGGACATGCCGGCCCGCGTTGTACTGGTCGCCGGAGAACCGCGGCAGCAGCACGCCGACGCCGGCGAATGCATAACGAACCAGCCCCGAGCAGTCGAACCCCACCGTGTCTGCGCCGCTACCGACACCTCGGCTCGGGCCTGTCAGCGAGCCCCCTCCCCACGAGTACGGAACGCCAATCTGGGAGGCTGCCCGACGGATTACATATTCGATGGCTTGTGGGCCGTACACACGCCCGGATGCGGCACCGGCAACCGCCGACTTGGGCAGGATGCCGATGCTGCTCAAGAAATTGCGACCCAGATCCATGGTGGTCTGTGCGGCCTGCGCGCTGGCCTGCAGCGAGGCGTTCGCGATCGCCACCGGATCGCCGGGAGCGCCGGCGCTGAGAATCTTCGGCAGCGCCGGATCCCACTGTTGTCCGTCGTCGGCGTTAGCCGCCGCCGGAGTCGCGAGCGCGATCAGCAGCGGCGCCAACAGAACGCAGACGAACCGGAGCAGTTTCGTCAAATGCAAAAGCGCTTTTCCTCCTGGTCAGTATTCGATGTAGCGCACGACGTATGGAGTCATGCCGCTGGTGCGCACGGCAGAGACCTTGACCGGCACCCCGTTTTGCTGGGCCTCGAGCATCTGGCCGTTGCCGAGATAGATCGTCACGTGCTGGCTGCCGCCCGGGCCGTAGAAGATGACGTCTCCGCGGCGCATCTGTGACGCCGGGATTTTGCGGCCCATGTTGTACTGCGAGCCCGAGTAGTGCGGCAGTTTGATGCCGACCCCGGCGAACGAGTAGAGGACCAGCCCGGAACAGTCGAAGCCGACCGTGTTGGCGCCGTCGTCGATGCCGCGGCTCGGTCCCGCAGCAGTGCCGCCGCCCCACGAGTACGGCACACCGATCTGCGACATGCCGCGGCGGATCACGTATTCGGATGCCTGCCGGCCGTACACCCGCGGAATGCGTCCGTTGGTGAACCCGGGGTCGTCGGGCCGCAACAGTCCGATCGACTGGAGGAACTGCTTGCCCATGTTCGCGGTGACCTGAGACGACGTCGCCGAGATGCCGAGAATCGAGTTGATGATTGCGATCGGGTCACCGCTCACGAACGCGCTGGGAATCTGCGGCAGTGTCGGGTCCCACAGGCTGACGTCCCAGTTCCTGTTGCTTGGCGCCGAATTGGCTTGTGGCGGAGCTCGACTCGCACCGGGCGCGTCCCATCGGTCCCTCGGCGTGTTCGCCGACGCAGGGACCTGGGCTACCGGCGCCGGGCCCGCCGGGGCGGACCACTGCGCACGGGCCGCGTCGAGTTTGGCCTGGGCGGCGTCGCGCTCAGCGGCTAGCCGGTCGATTTCGCCCTTCTGCTGCACGAACTGTTGCTGTGCGTCCTTAAGGGCGGTCACCGCGTCGGCCATGCTGCGCTGCGCGTCGGTGGCGGCCTGGTCGGCTTTCTGTTGCGCAGCGCGGGCTGCCGACTCCTTGTCGAGCTGGTTCGTGCGGGCCTGCTGCAAATTGCTGAATGTCTGTTGGGCGCTCATCGCGAACGTCTCGTTCGCGCTCGCCGTCGTGATGACATCGTCGGGATTCGTCGCCATCAGATACGAACTCGACGGACCGTTCATATAAGACGCGGCGGCATATGTGTCGAATCGCTTCTGCGCGGCGGCGATCGCAGCGTCGGCGTCGTGAACGCCTTGCTCGCTGGACGCGACGGAGGCCTTGGCCGTGTCGGCGTCGTCCCGCGCTGTTTGCACGTCGACAATCGCTTTGTTGACGGCCTCCTGACGGGATTGCACGGACGCGCCGATTTCCTGCAACTTCTGGTTGGCGTCGGCGACTTCGGAGATCAGCGTGGCCATGTCGTCGGGACCGGGCGGGCCGGGCTGCGCGCGGGCCAGGCCGGGAGTTGCCAGTAAAAGGCCGAAGGCCATCGCGGCCGCGCACAACGAATGGCGGGTGCGTGTCATTCGACTCCCGTCGGGTTTGGCCGCATCCAGAGTCACTGGAGACATTTACAACATCAGTGCCAATACGCACCGTACGTCACATTTGTCACTAGAGAAACTTTGGTCACAAACTACAACCCTGTAATTGAGGTTGTTGTGACCAAATGGTTATGCGTTGTGCGATGAGCGCTTCAACGACGAGGGAATCAGGCCCGTGGGAACGCTGAAAAGCGCAGTCAGACGCGAGATTCCGCGGATACGTCCGGTGTTGGCGAATCGGGTTTGCGGCCGGCCGCTTTTTTCGCACGCACTTGCATCACGCGGGTAAGAATCGTGCCGATTGCGACCGCCAGCACGAGGAAGATAGTCAACGCGGTCCAGGGAAATTCGGGCGTCTGTAACTGACTGACAAAGTTCTTTGCGCCCTGCACCGGATTCCCCCCGGCGGCTTTGGCTACGTCCTGGCCCGCCTCGAGCGTGAAGCGGTCGTAATGAGTGCTGTAGGTGCCCGCCCAGGTGGGACTGAGTACCAGGACGGTCGAATCCGGATAGGTATGGCCGATCTCGGTCGCGATATCGCGAAGCGGCGCTTCGATCGGCGGATTGGCCGGCACGACGACGACCTTCAGATCGATGCCCTGGTGTTTGGCATCAGCGACCACGCGCTGCAGGCCCGCGATATCGGTGCCCTTCGGCGCACTCACCCCGTCGTCACGGACGTCGGCGCGGACTTCATTCAGGCACTGACCAACCGGGGTGGCCGGCGGTGCGGCGACCGTCGCACACAACTCGCTCGGGATCTCGAGAAGCACGGGCGGCATTGTCACGGGCATGACGGTACCGCGAACGGATTGGTCGAGAACCGCACCGACACCCGGGGTTCAAAAAGGACAAGCGTACTGTTAAAGTCAGAGGGGGCTGCGGCACAGCCCGCCGCGCTCGACAACTTAACTGGGGAGTGAATGTGAGCAGCACAGAGTCGCCGAATTCGTTTGACGCCCGCGACACCCTGAAGGTCGGCGACAAGTCGTATGAGATCTATCGCCTCGACGCCGTCAAAGGCACCGAGAAACTTCCCTACAGCCTGAAGGTCCTCGCCGAGAACCTGCTCCGCAACGAAGACGGCTCGAACATCACGAAGGATCACATCGAAGCCATCGCGAAGTGGGATTCCGAAGCCGAGCCCAGCATCGAAATCCAGTACACGCCAGCACGAGTCGTGATGCAGGACTTCACCGGCGTGCCGTGCATCGTCGATCTTGCGACCATGCGTGAGGCGATCGGCGACCTGGGCGGCGACCCCGACAAGGTGAACCCTCTCGCACCTGCCGACCTCGTCATCGACCACTCGGTCATCGCGGATTTGTTCGGCCGCGCCGACGCGTTCGAGCGCAATGTCGAGATCGAATACGAACGCAACGGCGAGCGTTACCAGTTCTTGCGTTGGGGCCAAGGCGCTTTCAGCGATTTCAAGGTCGTCCCGCCCGGCACTGGGATCGTGCATCAGGTCAACATCGAATACTTGGCGAGTGTCGTGATGGAGCGCGACGGCGTTGCGTACCCGGACACGTGCGTCGGCACCGACTCGCACACGACGATGGTCAACGGGCTGGGCGTGCTGGGCTGGGGCGTCGGCGGGATCGAGGCGGAGGCGGCGATGCTGGGCCAACCGGTGTCGATGCTGATCCCCCGCGTGGTCGGCTTCAGGCTGACCGGTGAGATTCAACCCGGCGTGACAGCAACGGATGTGGTGCTGACCGTCACCCAGATGCTGCGCGAGCACGGCGTCGTCGGCAAGTTCGTCGAGTTCTACGGCGAAGGCGTCGCCGCGGTGCCGCTCGCGAACCGGGCCACCATCGGCAACATGAGCCCGGAGTACGGCTCGACCTGCGCCATCTTCCCCATCGACCAGGAGACGCTGCGCTACCTCCGATTCACCGGCCGCAAGGACGAGCACATCGCGCTGGTGGAGACGTATGCGAAGGAGAACGGTCTCTGGCACGACGCGTCGGTCGAGCCGGAGTTCTCCGAGACCCTCGAACTCGACCTCGCCACGGTGGAGCCGTCGCTCGCCGGACCCAAGCGCCCCCAGGACCGGGTGCCGCTGGACCGTGCGAAGGAGATGTTCCGCGAGGCGCTGGCCAACTACGTCGACGGTGACTCGATCCAGAACGGCGTCGACGAGGCGGGTGCGGAGTCGT
>DASRFZ010000137.1:0-3110 GCA_035651275.1 Mycobacterium sp.
GCCGAAACCGACACGCCCCCAGGCGGATAACGCGTCTTGTCAGCCATCAACAAATACTCGCTGCCCAGATCAAAGTCACCCGCCACACAATGCGCGCGCAGCAGGGCCTGGATCTCCCACGGCTGCGCCCACTGCTCGTAGTACGCGGCATACGAATTCAACGTACGCACCAGCGGGCCGCTGCGCCCTTCCGGCCGCAACCCGGAGTCGACCTCCAGCGGCGGATCGACGCTCGGCGTACCCAACAACGATCGCACCTGCTCCGCGATGACCGTCGACCAGCGCACGCCTTTGGACTCTTCGACACCGGAGGCGGGTTCGCAGACGAACATCACGTCGGCGTCGGATCCGTAGCCCAGCTCGTGCCCACCCAGCCGGCCCATGCCGATCACCGCGATACGCGCCGGCGCGTGCCCGTCCGACGGCGTGTTCGCGCGGACCACCGCATCCAGCGCCGCCTGCAACACCGCCACCCACACCGACGTCAACGCAGCGCACACCTGCCGAACCTCCAGCAGCCCAAGCAGATCCGCCGACCCGATCCGCGCGAGTTCACGCCGCCGCAGGCTGCGCGCTGCCGCGATCGCCTTCACCGGATCGGTGTGCCGCGACGCGGCCGCCAATAATGACCGCGCCACCTGGTCCAGTTCGACGTCGAGCAGCTTCGGTCCTGTCGGACCGTCGGCGTAGGCCTGGATCACCTCGGGCACCCGCATCAGCAATTCCGGCACGTAGGCAGACGTGCCGAGCACGTGCATCAAGCGCTTGGCCACCGCGCCCTCGTCGCGCAATGTCGACAAGAACCACCGCTGGTCCGAAAGCGCCTCGCTGAGTTTGCGATACGCCAGCAGTCCGCTGTCCGGATCTGGCGTATGAGACAGCCAATCGAGCAGCGTCGGCAGCAACACCGTCTGCACCCGCCCACGCCGCCCGCTGGACCCGGTCAACGCCGCCAGATGAGTGAGCGCGTTCTGCGGGGCCAGGTAGCCCAGCGCGGCGATCTGGCGCTCCGCGGCCTCGGCGCTCAGCCCGCCGGCCAATTCGACACCGCCCCCGACGGATTCGAGCAGCGGCTGATAAAACAGCTTCGCGTGCAGCCGCGACACGCGAGCGTTCTGCCGCCGAAGCTCATCCCGCAGCACCCCGGCCGCGTCATGCCGACCGTCTGGGCGCACATGCGCCGCGCGGGCCAGCCAACGCATCGCCTCGTCGTCATCGAACTTCGGCAGCATGTGCGTGCGCTTGAGCCGCTGCAACTGCAACCGGTGTTCGAGCAGTCGCAGAAACTCGTACGACGCAGTCAAATTCGCCGCATCGTCACGACCCACATACCCTCCCGCACCGAGAGCAGACAACGCGTCGACGGTCGACGAGACATGCAAGCTTTCGTCGTTGCGGCCATGCACAAGCTGCAGCAGCTGCACCGCGAACTCCACATCGCGCAGCCCGCCTGTACCCAGCTTCAGCTCGCGGTCGCGGACGTCGGCGGGCACCAGGTCCTCGACGCGACGCCGCATCGCCTGCACCTCTGGCACGAAATCCTCACGCTCGCACGCGGTCCACACCATCGGCATCAGTGCGTCCATGTACTGCCGCCCGAGCTCGACGTCGCCCGCCGCCGGCCGCGCCTTCAGCAGAGCCTGGAACTCCCACGTCTTGGCCCACCGCTTGTAGTACGTCACATGCGAGTCGAGCGTGCGCACCAGCGGTCCCATCTTGCCCTCGGGCCGAAGGGCGGCATCGACTTCGAAGAACACCTCCGACGCCAGCCGCATGGTCTCCCCCGCGACCCGGTTCTCGAGCGCGGAAGCGTCGGCGCCGACGAAGATCACGTCGACGTCGCTGACGTAATTCAGTTCGCGCGCACCGCATTTGCCCATCGCAATCACCGCTAGTCGCGGCCGCGAGCCGTCCTCACAGGCTCGGATCAGAGCCACCTCCAACGCACTGGCCAACGCGGCGTCCGCCAGATCGGACAAGTGCGCACCGATCGTCGCGAACGGCAGCACCGGCTCGTTCTCGACGGCGGGCGCCACGTCCAGCGCTGCCAGAACCAGCAGGCGGTTGCGGTACAACAGCCGCAGCGCGGGAAGCGTTGCCTCAGCGGTTGTTTCGGCGACGCACTCAAGGAACGAAGAACGCAGTTCCTCGACCGACGGCAGTGACACTTGCCCGGCCAGCAGGCGCCAGGTTTGCGGGTTTGCCACGATGTGGTCGCCCAGCGCTAGCGACGCACCCAGCACCGCGAACAGCCTGCCCCGCAACGATCGATCCGAAAGCAGCGCCGCGTTCAACTCGTCATAGCCGGAACCCAGCGCGTCGGCGAGACGCACCATCGTGCGCAACGCAGAGTCGGCGTCGGGGGCACGCGACAACGACCACAGCAACTCCACGTACTCGTCGGTGGTCCAGCCGAGTCGGGCCAGATCGGCGCTTGCCGGCGCTTCGACGAGTCCGAGCCGGCCGGGACTCGGCAGCCGAGGTCGTTCAGTCGTGGGTTTGGCCACGACCCGAGCCTATAAGGACCGACCTATAGCGACAGATACGTCTTCAGCTCGTACGGCGTCACTTGCCGACGGTAGTTCTCCCACTCGGTGCGCTTGTTGCGCAGGAAGAAGTCAAACACGTGCTCTCCCAACGCCTCCGCGACGAGCTCCGAGCTCTCCATCTGCTCCAGCGCGACGCCGAGACTGCCCGGCAGTTCCCGGTAACCCATCGCCCCGCGTTCCTCGGGGGTGAGATCCCAGACGTTGTCCTCGGCCTGCGGTCCCAGCGCGTAACCCTTCTCGACGCCGCGTAGGCCCGCGGCGAGCAGCACCGCGAATGTCAGGTACGGGTTGCACGCCGAATCGGGGCTGCGCACTTCGATGCGTCGGGACGACGTTTTGCGCGGCGAATACATCGGAACCCGCACCAGCGCCGACCGGTTCGCCGCACCCCAGCACGCCGCCGTCGGCGCCTCCCCGCCGACCACCAGCCGCTTGTAGCTGTTCACCCACTGGTTCGTCACCGCGCTGATCTCCGCGGCGTGCTCGAGGATGCCGGCGATGAACGACTTCGCGACGTCGGACAGCTGCAGCGGGTCGTCGGGACTATGGAACGCGTTCACG
>DASRFZ010000138.1:0-6377 GCA_035651275.1 Mycobacterium sp.
CCACGAGGACGTGACGATCCGCGTCGCGCCGACCGATCACCGGCCGGTGGCGCCGACGATCGCGTTCCGGGTCGAGTTCGAAGGTGCGTCGGTGGTGCTGGCCGGCGACACGGTGCCCTGCGAGAGCCTCGACGCACTGGCTGCCGACGCGGGCGCGTTGGTGCACAGCGTGATCCGCAAGGATTTGATAGAAGCGTTGCCGCAGCAGCGAATTCGCGACATCTGCGACTACCACTCGTCGGTGGAGGAAGCCGCGGCAACAGCGGCGCGGGCACGCGTCGGCACGTTGGTGCTGACGCACTGCGTGCCTGCGGTCGGGCCCGGGCAGGAAGACGACTGGCGCGCAAGGGCGGCGTCAGTGTTCGACGGGCCGATCGAGATGGGGCCCGATCTGCATCGCATCGAGGTGCACCGCTAGGTCGCGCTGCGGCTTAGGCGCGGAAGCAGCGCGCCGGCGACGATCAACCACACCAGTCCGGAGAACCGCGCGACCGGCAGCAGCGGGCTCAGCCCCGGCCAGATCAGCACCAGCGTCGTGAGCTCCGCGATGGCAGCGATAACCACACCAGCCCAGGCGAGAGGTCGAGGCAGCAGACCGACGCTCAGGCTGGCGACTGCCATGCCGCCGACCAGCAAGCCGAGCATGACGAGATGGGCGGTTCCGCCCGTGAGAAAGACGAGGTAGTACAGCGCTCGCGTGAGCGGCTCGGCGGTGCTGACTTCGGGCCGCGAGAGCGTCCACAGTACAAGTCCGCACAGGCCGAGTGCGGCGGCGGCGAGGATTCCGCCCGTGAACGCGATCGTCACGCCGAGCGCGGGGGTTCCCAGCTGCCGCAGGCGGGCGGTGACGGTTGCGGCGTAGATCGCCAGCGGAACCGACGACGCAAATGTGGCGACCGCCGCGGTTTGAACCGCGGCGGGATGGGCGAGCAGGTAATTGCTGACCGTCGCGCCTTGGGCGAACGGTAGAGGCGGCACGCCGGCGGTCGCCACGGCGATGCCCAGGCCGCAGAGCAGCAGAACCAACGAAACCGATACCAGCACAATCAGAGACGGCCGGCCGTTCATAGCGCAACGATAGGCCGTTTTGGCAGGCCAGCGGGCCGGCTGGTAGCCTGAGCAGTCGCCGCCCGGCAGGCGGCCCTCGAATTGCCCCCAATTGAGAAGTACGAAGGAATTTACGCGTGGCCAACATCAAGTCGCAGGTGAAGCGCAATCGTACGAACGAGCGCCGCAGACTGCGCAACAAGTCGGTGAAGTCGTCACTTCACACGGCGGTCCGCGCGTTCCGCGAAGCTGCCGAGGCCGGGGACAAGGACAAGGCCGCCGAGTTGGCCAAGGCGGCCAGCCGCAAGTTGGACAAGGCCGCCAGCAAGGGCGTCATCCACAAGAACCAGGCCGCCAACCGCAAGTCGGCCCTCGCACACGCACTGGCCAAGATCTGAGCTATCGGCGAGCGGGTTTCGCCGCCAATTCCGCGACCCGCCGGGTCGTCGCTTCGAGGACGTAGTCGGCGTCGGCCGCCGCACCCTTCACATCCGCGTTCAACGCCGCGACGAGTTGTATTGCCGCCGCGACGGATTCGTTCGACCACCGTCTGGATTGCCGCTGCGCCTTCTGAACTCGCCACGGCGGCATCCCGACCTCGGGGGCAATGCGGTACGGGTCACCGGATAGCGGTCCGACGCGGGCGATGGTGTGCACGGCCTCGGCAAGGGCGTCGGCGAGCAAGACATGCGGAACGCCGCGCATCATCGCCCAGCGCAGGGCTTCCACCGACCCCGCAACATCGCCGGCGACGGCTTTGTCGGCGATCTCGAAGCCGGTGACGTCGGCCTTTCCGCTGTGATAACGCCTGACAGCGCTGACGTCGACCTGGCCGCCAGTGTCGGCGACCAATTGTGAACAGGCGGACGCGAGTTCGCGGAGATCTGAGCCGACCGCGTCGACGAACGCGGTAACAACGTCGTCGTCGACATCGACGCGGTGTGATCGGAACTCCGCGCGCACGAAGTCGGCGCGCTCGCTCATCTTGGTGATGCGGGCGCACGCGTGCACTTGGGCGCCGAGCTTGCGGATGTCGTCGGCGAGCGCTTTCGCGCGGCCACCGCCGGAGTGAACCAGGATCAGGATCGTGCCGGCGGGCAGGTCGGCGGCGGCTGCGGAGATCAGCGCGGTCGCCTCCTTGCCCGCCTCGGCCGCGGCGTCGAGGACGAGCACGCGCTGGTCCGCGAACAGCGACGGGCTGAGCAGTTCAGCAAGCTCGCTGGTGGTCACGTCGCCGGCGCGCAGCCTGCTCTCGGGCACGTCGTCGGTGCCGGCGTTGGCCCGAACCTCACGCATGACGGCGGAGATCGCCCGCTCGACGAGGAATTCGTCGTCGCCGAGAACCAGGTGCAGACCGGGGCGCGAGCTCACCCGACGATCGTGCCATGACCGACCGACGCGACGACCCACGCCGTCGCGACCAGAACCGCACAAACGAAGGCGACCCGCGCCCATCGCCTGTCGTGCAGGTACCGCCAAAGCAGCACCGAACCGACGCCGGCGACGCCGACGAGTACGACGCCCGGCAGGTGTGAGGGCACTGTGACACTCGCGCCGGGCACGCCGGCGGCCCAGTCGGCAACGCTCAGGAGCCACCACACTTCGGGACCGGTGAATCGAATCAGCAGATGCGCGCCGCCGGGCCACACCGATGCCACCGTCGCCGCCGCAGTGCCCGCGACCGTGATCGGCGGAATCACCGCGGCCACAGCGATATTCGCGGCGATCGACACCACGCTGACCCGCCCGCTGAAGCCGGCGATCAATGGCGCAGTGACCAGTTGAGCGGCGGCCGCCACGCATAAGGCGTCGGCGATCGGTTTCGGCCATCCTCTCGCGACGAGCCGGCGTGACCACCCCGGCGCCACGACGATCAGAGCGGCTGTCGCGGCGACCGACAACGCGAACCCGAGGTCGACTGCCATTTGCGGGGCCACCACCATCAACACGATCACGGCGGCGGCCAGTGCCGGGATTGCCTGCCGGCGCCGGTGCGTGAGTACTGCGAGCAGCGCGATCGCGCCCATCACCGCAGCGCGCAGCACGCTGGCCGACGGCTGCACCACGATCACGAAGCCCGTCAACGCCAGCGCCGCCAGTACGACCGCGACGCGCGGACCGACGAACCGCGCCGCAAGCAGCACGGCGCCGCACACGATCGTCACGTTGGCCCCGGACACCGCAGTCAGATGAGACAACCCCGCGACTCGGAATTCCGCGACAGTCTCCGGCGTCAGCGCCGACTCGTCGCCGAGCACCAGCGCAGGCAGCGCCGCCGCCTGGTCGGCGGGCAGTTGTTCTCGTGACGCGTCGACGAACCGCCGTCGGACTGATGCCGCCGCACGCTGCAGCGTTGAGGCCTCACCCAAAGTCGGTGCGCCCGTTGCATTAAGCACCGCGACGGTCAGGTCATGCCGTTTCGGCCGGCCGACGATCGCGCGGAAGCTCACTGGCCGGCCGGCGGTGAGTTCGGCGAACCCCCGAGCAGGCGCGAACACCGTCACTCGTCCGGAAGCCGCGTCGTCGCCGATGCGCGTCAACGCTGCGCGGAACATCAGGCGTCGGCCGTCGTTGAGTGTGCGCGGTTGCTCGCTGGCGGTCACTGTCACCACCACCGCGCGGCCGTACATTGCCGAGAGTGGATGGTGCTCAACGGCATTGACGCGGACTGCCGCGGCCACGGCGAACCCTGCCCCGACGACAGCCGCGGCGAGAACGATAGTCGACGTCGCCGTTCGCAACGTGTCATCGCGGCGGCGAGCGCGCCAGTGCACCCCCGCCGCGCACACAGCGACTGCCGCACACACGACCGCGGCGCCGACACCAATTCGCCACATGATGGCCGCCGCTGTCACCGCCCAGCACGTCGCGGCCGCCGGCACCAACCGGATGTCGATGCGGTCGGACTGCGCCACCAGCGCGACGTTCACGGGCGTCGTCCATCGGCCTCACACCTTGACCAGATTTCGCAGCTTCTCCAAACGGCCGGGGCCGATACCGTCAACCTCGCCAAGCTGATCGACGCTGGTGAACTTGCCGTGAGATTGGCGCCACGCGACGATCGCGGCCGCCGTCACCGGGCCGACACCGGGAAGGGCGTCGAGCTGCTCGACGGTCGCCGAGTTCAGATCGATCGGCCCGGACGGTGACGCGCTCTTCGACCCCGTGGGCGACGCCCCGTCCTGGCCACCGGACGACGGCGCTACTCCACTGCCGAGCTTGGCGGGCTGGCCCGGCGGCGGCGCCATTCCCACGATGATCTGTTGTCCATCGGACACCCGCTGGGCCATGTTCAGCCCGATAAGGTCAGCGCCGTCAAGCGTGCCGCCCGCTGCGGTCACCGCGTCGGCAATCCGCGCACCGGGTTGCAGCGTCACCAGACCAGGCTTGTGCACCAGTCCGACGACGCTGACCACCACCGGCTGCTCGGCGGCGGGCGACGCGCCGGCGCTGTGGCTGGGCGTGGTCGACGACACCATTTGGACCGGCGGCAGTTTCGCCGACGCGACCGGCGGCGAGGTGTCCCGCATCATCGTGAACACGGTGACCAGGACGGCGACGACGCCGACGGCACCCAACGCGAACAGACCGGCACGCCCCGGGTCGGCCCGGATTGATGCCAGCCAGCCACGATCATTGTCGGTCGACGCCGGCAGCCACCGCGACAGCCGCGCTTCCGGCTCGGTCCCGTCGTCGTCTTCGGAATCAGCGTCGGCAGCCGCACCGAGCCGTCGCTGCAGTCGTTCCGCGGGCAGTTCGGTTCGCATGCCGCAACGGTAAGAAGAACAGCCGACACCGAGGTCGTCCGCGACGGCGAGAGGGCCCCGGCTGGGGATGAATTCGAGTCTGTGGACGGATTGTCC
The DNA here is from genome assembly GCA_035651275.1 of Mycobacterium sp. Classification (GTDB taxonomy): domain Bacteria; phylum Actinomycetota; class Actinomycetes; order Mycobacteriales; family Mycobacteriaceae; genus Mycobacterium. Next base: position 4,911 of record DASRFZ010000138.1, read on the forward strand.
ACTCTTCGCGCAAGCGGCTCATCGACGGCCGTCATACTCGATCGTTATGACCAACCCGCCGCTTCGCGTCATCCAATGGACCACCGGCAACATCGGCCGACGCTCGCTCCACGCGATCATCGGCCGACCCGACATGGAACTGGTCGGGGTCTACGCGCACGGCCCCGAGAAGGTCGGGGTGGACGCCGCCGACCTGTGCGGGTGGCCGGTGCGGACGGGCGTGACCGCCACCAACGACATCGATGCGTTGATCGCATTGCGACCCGACGCATGCTGCTACAACCCGCTCTGGCCAGACGTCGACGAACTGGTCCGGCTTCTGGAGTCCGGCGTCAATGTGTGCTCCAGTGCGGCCTGGATCACCGGCGGCAAGCAAACCCCCGATGATCGCGCGCGAATCGAAAAGGCTTGCCAGCAAGGCAATTCCACGATGTTCGGCAGCGGTGCGCATCCGGGGATGAGCAACCTGGTGGGCATGGTGCTCAGCGGCTGCTGCGAGCATGTCGACGAAATCAGGGTCACCGAGTCAGTCGACTGCTCGACCTACGAGTCGGCGGAAACGCAACGGGCGATGGGGTTCTCGCAGTCGCCCGACACTCCGGGGCTCGCTGAAAGCGTACGACGGGAGAGCGAAGTATTCGCCGAGTCCGCGGCGATGATGGCCGACGCGATGGGCGCGCAACTGGACCGGATGACTTTCGACGTCACGTTCACTGCGGCCACCGGGGATTCTGACCTTGGCTTCATGCAGATCCCGAAAGGCACCGTCGCGGGTGTGTTCGGCTATCACCGCGGCTGGGTCGCCGACCGCAACATCGTCAGCGTCGGGTTCAACTGGATCATGGGCAGCCACGTCGTGCCGCCGAAGCCGCTCGAACACGGCCACGTCGTGCAGGTCTTCGGCCTGCCCAACATGCGGACGGTGCTGCACTGCTTGCCGCCCAAGGACTGGACCGAGCCCGGGTTCATGGGGCTGGGAATGATCTACACGGCGCTGCCGGTCACCAATGCGGTGCCCAAAGTCGTTGCGGCAGCGCCTGGGATCGTCACGCTCGCCGATCTTCCGCCGATCACCGGGCGAGCCGCTGTCTAGTCGGTGATGTCGACGACGACGGCCACCGCGCCGGCCCCAACATGCACCCCGAGGACCGGGCCCATGTCGGTGACGGTCGGCGGCTCACTGGGATGCAGTCGGGCAATCAGCTCCCGTGCGACATCGTTTGCGGCACTGGAATTTTGGATGTGGTGAACGGCGACAGCCACCGACCGCTCCCCCACTTCGCCGACCACATGCTGGACCATCGCGTCCAGCGCCTTGCCGGCGGTACGGACCCGCTGCGCCAACACCAGCCTGCCGTCGGAATCGATGCGCAGCAGCGGCTTGATAGCCAGCGCGGTACTGAGCCAGGATGCGCCTCTGCCGATCCGCCCGCTGCGGCGCAGGTTGTCCAGCCGATGCACGACGAC
>DASRFZ010000139.1:0-10380 GCA_035651275.1 Mycobacterium sp.
ACGCCGCCACCCAACGCGGCGAGCTTGTCCAACGCCTCATCCACCGCATCACAGGCCGCCGCCATCGAGCTCATACCACAAACGTAGCGACACCCACCGACAACCAAACCCGACACACATTGCCGCCCAACCGAATTCAGCCCAAGTTATCCACAACCCCAAATCTATTCACAGATGTCAATCAGAGGCTTGACAAGCAGCCAGCCCGGGGTTAGGTGCCCCGGCCCACCGCTCATTTAGCCGAGTGGGCGTCTGGGCGGAGAATCAGGCGTGGGCGCCGCGGGGCAATTGTGAGCGAAATCGCCGTAAGAACTTCAAGTTTCATGGTTCGTTCTTGGCCATGCCTCTGCGTCTCCTTTGCGGTAAGAGAAAGCCAACGACCGCGGGGCGCTTTGAACGAATTCGCAGAACTCCAGCGAAGCAAAGGCCGAACGCGGCGCGAAACTGGCACCAGCGCTTGCTAATTCATTGCGTTCGCGCAACGGATGCAATCGATTCGAACTTGGTGCGGTCGTTACGTTCGCATGGTTTAATCCGGAAGCCTTTGCCGACAACGGCACACGACCTTCAGGAGACACATCGCATGAAGAAGCCAGCACTGGTCATCGGCGTTGCCGTTGCCGCTATCTCGCTCGCCGTTGGCATCACGGGCTGCGGGTCGGATTCGAAATCGACGAAGGCCTCGACCTCGACATCGACGTCGACGTCCACGTCCACATCGACCAAGACCACGACTGCGACAACCTCCGCCGAGGCATCGGGCCCCAATCCGACGATCGCGGATTACTTGAAGCAAAACGGCATCGACACCACAGTGATCAGCCACAGCACCGCCGGCGCTCCAACCATCGACCTGCCCGTCCCCGACAATTGGACCAAACTGCCCGAGAGTGACGATGCGCCATATGGCGGCATCCAGTTCAACTCCCCGTCAAACCCGAGCGACCCACCCCAAATCCTTGCTGCGTTCGTGAAGCTCAGCGGGAACGCCGATCCCGACAAAATCCTCGCGGCGGCGCCCGGTCAGACGAAGAATCTGCAGGGCTTCGAAGGTGGTGACGGGCAAAAGGACTCGCTGGGCGGCTTCCCCGCGTATCAGATCGGGGGCACCTACATGAAGGACGGAGCGAAGCGGTTGATCGCCGAGAAGACCGTCGTCATCCAAGGAAAAGACGGTCTGTACGTCCTTCAGCTCAGGGCACAGGCTCCCGAGGCGGACAGCACGCCGCTCATGGACGCGACGAGCGACATCGACCAGAAGACGACGATCACGGTCTGACCCCGTCAACCTCGAGCGGGCGCCAGCCGCTGCAACGCATATTCAGCGACGGCGATCAGCGCCTGCTTGGCTGAATCGCGTTGGCGCGCATCGATACTGATCACCGGGATCGACGCGGGCAGCGACAGCGCCGCGCGCACGTCCTGGGCGGGATACCGCGGTGCGCCGTCGAATTCGTTGATCGCGATCAAGAACGGCAAGTCGCGCGCCTCGAAGAAGTCGACAGCCGCGAAACTGTCCTGCAGCCGACGGACGTCGACCAGAATGATCGCGCCGATCGCGCCGCGCACCAAGTCGTCCCACATGAACCAGAAGCGCCGCTGACCCGGTGTTCCGAAGAGATACAGCACCAGGTCTTCGTCGTGCATGGTGATCCGGCCGAAATCCATTGCCACCGTGGTAGTTTTCTTTGCCGGCGTGCCCGCGAGTTCGTCGACACCGACGGACGCTTCGGTCAGGATCGCTTCCGTGCGCAACGGCATGATCTCCGACACCGCTCCGACGAAAGTCGTCTTGCCCGCACCGAATCCGCCGGCGATCACGATCTTCGTCGACGCAGCGGTCGAGCTGTCAGAGCGTGCGGAGGCCACGCAGAGTCCTTCCGATCAGTTCTCGCCGTTCTTCCACCGACGAGTCGTCATGCAAGGTCGTCAACACGCGAAGATAACCCGACTGCACCAGGTCGCCGACCAGAACACGAGCGACTCCCACAGGAAGCTGCAGTCGGGCAGCGATCTCCGCCACCGATGGCGTTGTCGCACAGAGCTTTATGATGTCAGACCGCACGTCGCCCACCGACCAGGTGTGGTGCTGTGCCGACTCAAAGGCTTCGATCGGTGCCTCGAGCGGCAACTCAATGCTCGCAGTGGTGCGCCCGGCCGTAAGGGTATACGGCCGTACCAAATTCGGCTCATTTCGAGATGCCGACGAAGGTGTTTTCATCGCGCCTCATGAGTGCTGCGTCGCTCGCCGTGACGACTTGACCACGCCGCCAACACGTTCCACGAGGATCGCCATCTCGTATCCGACTTGTCCGATGTCGCACGACGTGGAGGCCAGCGCCGCCAGATGCGACCCGTCCCCTACCCGCATCAGCAGCAGGTATCCATGCTCCATCTCTACGACGGATTGCAGCACCTGACCGCCCTCGAACAGCTGCGCCGCTCCAGTCGACAAACTCGCCAAACCCGAACTGACAGCGGCCAATTGCTCTGCGCGGTCGACGGGTAGGTGTTCACTCGCGGCAACCAGCAGTCCGTCGGCGGACACCAGTACGGCGTGAGACACCCCCGGCACGTCGCGAGCGAACACCGACACCAGCCAGTCCAGTGACTCACCTTGCGGGGGAATCGGCGAATGGGGCGTCGTCATTCGTTCTCCGGACCGTCTTCTCGGGCGTGGGACCGACCGGCGCGCACGCCACCCCAGTGACTCGACAGCGACGCCCGCACCGCCTCGGGATCACGGTGCATCACCGGCTCGTCGGCGACGTCGTCGTCAGCCCTGCGGTGCGCGCCGTTCGGTCGTCTCGATTCGGGTGAGCCGGGCACCAGCCGCGCGCCTGGTTCGCGCACCGGGAGACCCTGGTCGGTGTGCTGTTCAACGGGGGCGTCCTCGGCTTGCTCGGCCGCCGTCCATCCGCTGTCCCACACCGACTCCCACGACTGCATGGGCGGCATGATCTCCTGCGGGTCGACCAGCCATTCCGAGACCATCCGCTGGAAGATCACGTCGGTGTCGCCCAAAGGCGACGATGGCGGCCGTGTGCGCGCGGGCTTCTGCTCGACGGGCGCACCCTCGGTGGCCTGCTGTCGCGACGAGAAGAACGCCGAGGTGTCCGCCGGTCCGCGGCGCTGGGCGGGCGCTTCCGCGGGAGACTCGACGGGCTCGTCGGCCGGCTCTTCATCAGCGGGCTCGACGGGCTCCGATGGAATCGGCGCCTCGTCCGACGCGACGATCCCGCTCGTGCCGGGATCACGTTGCGGGAGCCCAGACGACCCGTTGCGGTACGGCTGTCCCATCATGCCCGCGTCGCTGAGCAACGTCGCGGACGCGGCGTGGCCACCGAACGCGGCAGGCTCTGCGGGCACCTCCGCCGTGGCGCGGCCGACGTCGTCGCGAGGGCGACGGGTCGGCTCGCCCGGCCGCTCGAGCAGCTCGGAGGGAATGAAGACTCCAGCGGTGGTGCCCGAACGCGGTTCACCGGCGAGTGAGCTGCGCAGCCGCACCACCAGGCCGTGTTGCTGGGCGAGCCGGCCGACGACGAAGAGTCCCATGTGCCGGGTGCTGTAGGGGGTGACCTCGCCGCCGGATTCCAGGCGCATGTTCGCCATGCGCAGGTCGGCTTCCGTCATGCCGAGACCGGCGTCGCTGACCTCGATCACGAGTCCGCGGTTCCCCGTGTGCACTGCGGACACGCGCACCTGCGACGAGGGCGGCGAGTAGCGCAACGCGTTGTCGATCAGTTCCGCGAGCAGATGGACGATGTCGCCCGCCGCCGAGCCCACCACGCTGTTATCCGCCACCGTCGCCGTCACGACGCGTTGGTAGTCCTCGACCTGCGACGCGGCAGCGCTGATGACAGTCGCGGCCGTCATCGGCTCGGTCTGGTCTCGGCGAACCTTTGAACCGGCCAGGACCAGCAGGTTCGTTCCGGTCCGGCGCATCCGCGCGGCCAGGTGGTCGAGTTTGAACAGCGCCTCCAGGCGGCGAGGGTCGTCTTCGTTGCGTTCGAGGTCGTCGATCAACGACAGCTGCTGGTCGACCAGTGTGCGGCTGCGACGCGACATCGTCTCGAACATGTCGCTGACGTAGGCCTGGAGCCGGGCCTGCTCGGCGGCCATCAGCAGCGCCTGCTCATGCAGGTCGTCGACCGCGTGGGCGACCTGGCCGATCTCCTCAGCGGTGTGAACCGGGATCGGCTGAATCGCGCCTGGCTGCTCGCCGTCGTTGATCCGGTCGATCTCGTCGGGCAGCTCCTCGTGCGCCACCCGCAATGCCCCCTCGCGCAGCCGGCGCAACGGTCGCACCAGCGATCGCGCCGCCAGCAGGACCAGCAACAGCGCGATCAGGAGCGCCGTCACGACGATCGCGGAATCGCGGATCGCGGCCGTGCGAGCTGAGGAGGCCTTCCTGTCGACCGCCGACGTCACCGACGACGTGGTGTCGCTGATCACCTTCTTGGCGATGTCCTCGGTGGTCTGCAACGACTTCAGAATGTCGGCGTTACCTGGCAGGACCGAGGCCGGGTCCGACATGATCGCCATCCGCGCGACCATCTGGTCCTGCAGGGTCTTGGCGTCGGGCGAGCCGACGCCGAGCACCTGGTTCATGCCGAACAGCGTCGACGGTTCGGTGCCCGCCAGCGTGATCATCGATGTGCGAAGCTCTGGCTCCGGAATCTCTCCGCCGCGGTTGACCAGCAGTTTCTGCATCAACATCTGGCCACGAGCGCCGACTGCGCGGCTCAGGCCCTGGGCCTCCGCGCGAATCTTCTCGTCGTTCACGCGCACCGACCCGGCGATCGCGTCCTCGGCGGTCAGCAGAATCGGCGCGTACGCCGTCACCGTGTCCCGCAGGCCGATGGTGTTCGACGCGACTTTGTCCAGTAGCGCGGGACCGGCGTTGAGCAGCGTGGTGACGCCGCCGCGGACGTCGGGATCAACGTCGGTGCGGGACAGTTTGCGTTGAAGTTCGACGCGGGCGTCGTCGAAAGCCTTGCGGGCTACCGGTCCATCGCTTCCGGAGGAATATGCAAGCAGCGCGCTTTCGAGTGACGCGGTGTAATCCTCGATCGGCGCGATCATGTCGGCGCGTTCCGCGGCGTGACGCAAATCGCGCGCAGTGGTCACACTGTTGTAGACGCGGATGCCACCGAATGCGACGGCCAGCGCGAGCGGAATCACGACGATCGCCAATACTTTCCAGCGAACCGACCAGTTCGACGGCGACCAGCGTGACGGTCTCTTCGGTTGCTTCGCGGGCGGCCGTTCCTCGGCCTCCTCGGGCAATACCGGCTGCTCGAACATGGTCATCGGACCGGGCTCCCGGGAATGCTCGGTGCACCACGCGATGGGCGCTCGCGCGAAGAGCAAAGTGCACTGTGCTGAATATGCGCCTGGTTCATAGACTTTCCTGCTTTTGTCGACCCGACATCGGGGCGGGGCGGTGACCGCCTGGCAATTCGACGAGTTTACCGCCATTGCCTGCGCGCTCCACCAGTTCTTACTGAACAGACAGAGTTCACACACACAACGCCGTGCAGTGAAATTCTACTCAAGCAAACTTATGCGCGATCATTTGCAGATGTTCCGCGTGATGTTCTACTCCCCTCGCATTGCACCGAACACGGGCAACGCAATTCGGATGGTCGCGGGGACGGGGTGTGAGTTGCATCTGGTGCGACCGCTCGGTTTCGACTTGTCCGAGCCGAAACTTCGGCGCGCGGGACTCGATTACCACGACCTCGCGTCCGTCACCGTGCACGAATCGCTGGCCGCCGCGTGGCAGGCGCTGCTGCCCGCGCGAGTGTTCGGGTTCACCGCACACGCGCAGACGTCGTTCGCCGACATCGCGTATGAACGTGGCGATGTGCTGCTGTTCGGGCCCGAGCCGACGGGGCTGGACGCCGCGACGTTGGCCGACCCGGCGATCACCGCGACGGTGCGGATCCCGATGATCGCGGGCCGACGGTCGCTGAACCTGTCGAACGCCGCGGCCGTCGCGGTGTATGAGGCGTGGCGCCAGCACGGGTTCGCGGGTGCTTAGCTCTTTGTCACCGACCGCACGGTTGTTTACACCCCTACTTGCGTATTACGTACAACAACCGTGCGCTCGGCGCATCGTCGCCGGCGTCACCAGGTGTCGAAGTGCACGATCTGCTCGACCGGCAGGCGCTTGGCGGGCTTGAAGTCGGTGCCCTTGGTGTAGGCGATCGGGAACAGGCCGCCCTGCCGGTACTTCTCGTAGGGGATGCCTAGCAGTTCGGCGGCCTGGCGTTCGCCGTTGTTGATCAGATGCAGCGTGGTCCACGCCGAACCCAGTCCGCGGGAACGCAGCGCCAGCATGTAGCTCCACACCGCGGGAAGCAGCGAGCCCCAGAACGACGCGCCGCCCTGCGTCGCGAACTCGACGTCGCCCTCCAGGCACGGAATCAACAGCGCCGGCGCCTCAGCCATGTGCTCGGCCAGATACATCGCCGACGACACCACCCGGTCGCGCTGCTTGGCGCGGGGATCGTCAGGCGCGTAGTCGGGTTTCTGCTGCGCGCCGTACCACTCGAAGTTCTTGCGGTAGATCTCCCCAAGGGTCTTCTTCTTGTCGGCGTCCTCGACGAACACCCACTGCCAGCCCTGCTGGTTGGAGCCCGTCGGCGCCTGAATCGCTAGCTCGAGGCATTCGAGCAGCACCTCGCGCGGCACGGGCTTGTCGAAATCGAGTCGTTTACGAACCGAGCGCGTAGTGGTCAGGACTTCGTCGACGGAGAGATTCAGGGCTGTCATGGGTGGAGACTACATTCGCGACATGACTGCTGAATTGACGCAAGAGGTTTCCCAGCGACTCGAATCTGACCGGTACGGGTGGTTGACGACAGTCGCGAAATCCGGCCAGCCGGTGCCGCGGCTGGTGTGGTTCTTCTTCGACGGCACCGATTTGACGGTGTACTCGATGCCGAACGCCGCGAAGGTCGCACAAATCAAGGCGCGCCCACGGGTGAGCTTGAATCTGGATTCCGACGGCAACGGCGGCGGAATCATCGTCGTCGGCGGTGACGCCCGCGTCGACGCGGTCGACGTGGATCCGCGTGAGGACCAGCAGTATCAGACCAAGTACGGCCAGTACGCCGCCGAGCTCGGCTTCAGCGAGGATTTCCTCGCCGCGTACAGCACGCGGTTGAAGATCAGCATCGACAAGGTGTGGACGACACCGACGGCTGGGTAGGCCGTCGAATTTGCGCTCATGGCTGTGAGTTTCGCGAGTTGCATAGCCGTGATTGCAATTTTCACCTGAAGTCGCGGCTGCGCGAAGCGATCGCCAGCTCGATGCGGCCGATCCGTTCGGCAACGACGGTGACCGCCCCGGTGGCGTTCTGCAGCTGACCCCGGATCAGCATCGCCGGGGCGGTCTGCGCAACCCGCCGATGCCGCGTCCATACCCCCGGCGTACACAGCACGTTGACCATTCCGGTCTCGTCCTCGAGGTTCAAGAACGTCACCCCGCGCGCAGTCCCGGGCCGCTGCCGATGCGTGACCGCGCCGGCCACCAAGACGCGCGTGCCGTCGGGAATCTCCAGCAGCTTGTCCGCCGGGACGACGCCGAGTGCGTCGAGGTCTTCGCGCAGGAACTGCGTCGGGTAGCTGTCCGGTGAGATGCCGGTTGCCCACACGTCGGCCGAGGACAGTTCGATCTCCGTCATGCCGGGCAGCGCCGGGATGTGTGACGACGATCCGACGCCGGGCAGTCGGTCGGGCCGCTGCGTGGCGGCCGCGCCCGCCGCCCACAACGCCTCACGACGGCTGATGTCGAAGCAGCCCAGCGCACCGGCCGTCGCCAGCGCCTCGGTCTGCGGGACACTCAGCTGCACGCGTGATGTGAGATCGAGCAGAGAAGCGAAGGGGCCGTTAGTCTTTCGCTCGTCGACGATCTGCTGTGCAAGGTCGTCGCCGATGTGGCGGACGCTGCCCAGTCCCAGCCGTACCTCGCTGCCTGCGTTCTCCAGCGTGGCATGCGCAAGGCTGGCGTTCACGTCGGGAGTGTGGACCAGGACGCCATGCCGGCGGGCGTCAGCGACCAATGACTGCGGCGAGTAGAAACCCATCGGCTGTGCACGCAGCAGTGCCGCGCAGAACGCCGCCGGGTGGTGCAGCTTGAACCACGACGAGTAGAACACCAGCGACGCAAAACTCAGCGAATGACTTTCCGGGAAGCCGAAGTTGGCGAATGCCTCCAGCTTTTCGTAGATCCGGTCAGCGGTGTCTCCGCTGATGCCGTGCAGTTCGCGCATGCCGTCGTAGAACCGGCCTTTGAGGCGTCGCATCTTCTCGGTGGAGCGTTTGGAGCCCATCGCGCGCCTCAGTTGGTCGGCTTCGGCGGCGCTGAAACCGGCGCAGTCGACCGCGAGTTGCATCAGCTGCTCCTGGAACAACGGAACTCCCAACGTCTTTCGCAGCGCCCGCTTCATCGAAGGGTGATCGTAGGTGACACGCTCGTCGCCGTTGCGCCGCTTGATGTACGGATGCACCGAGCCGCCCTGGATCGGGCCGGGCCGGATCAGTGCGACCTCGACGACGAGGTCATAGAAGCGGCGCGGCTTCAGCCGGGGCAGGGTGGCCATCTGCGCGCGGGACTCCACCTGGAACACCCCCACCGAATCGGCGCGTTGCAGCATCTCGTAGACCGCAGGCTCGGACAGGTCGAGCTTCGCGAGGTCGACATCGATACCCTTGTGCTCAGCGAGCAGGTCGATCGCGTAGTGCAAGGCGGACAGCATGCCGAGGCCCAGCAGATCGAACTTCACCAATCCGATTGCGGCGCAGTCGTCTTTGTCCCACTGCAGCACGCTTCGGTTCTCCATCCGCGCCCACTCCACCGGGCACACGTCGGCGATCGGGCGGTCACAGATCACCATGCCACCCGAGTGGATGCCCATGTGCCGCGGAAGGTTGGAAATCTGCAGCGCCAGGTCGATCACCGGCTCGGGAATGTCTTCGACGTCGGGAGAATCGGCCACGCCATTCCAGCGGCTGATCTGCTTGCTCCACGCGTCCTGCTGTCCTTGCGAAAAGCCGAGCGCCCGAGCCATATCCCGTACCGCGCTGCGGCCCCGGTAGGTGATGACATTGGCGACTTGCGCGGCATAGTCGCGGCCATAACGGTCGTAGACATACTGAATCGCTTTCTCTCGCAAGTCGGATTCGATGTCGATGTCGATGTCGGGCGGGCCGTCTCGCTCCGGAGACAGGAACCGTTCGAACAGCAGCTCGTTGGCGACGGGGTCGACGGCGGTGATGCCCAGTGCGTAGCAGACGGCCGAGTTGGCAGCCGATCCCCTGCCCTGACTCAGGATGCCGTTCTCCCGGCAGAACCTGGTGATGTCGTGTACCACCAGGAAGTAGCCCGGAAACCGAAGCTCCTCAATGATTTCCAGCTCATGCTCGATCTGCGCGTAGGCCCGCCGCGCGCGCTCAGGAGGTCCGTACCGGTCCTGTGCGCCGATCATGGTCAGATACCGGAGCCAGCTGTCCTCGGTGTGGCCGACCGGAACGTCGAACGGCGGCAGCTGCGGCGCGATGAGTTCAAGGGCGAACGCGCATTGATCACCGAGCTCGGCCGCGGCCGTCACCACCTGCGGACCGAACAGCCGCGCCATCTCCGCTCCGGAGCGCAGATGCGAACCACCCAGTGGGGCAAGGTATCCGGCGGCCTCGTCGAGTGAATGCCGTGCGCGGATCGCGCCCATCGCCATGGCCAGCCGCGCTCGTGACGGTTCGGCGAAGTGCGCTCCGGTGGTGGCGACGACGCCCACACCGAACTTCGGCGCCAGGCTCGCCAACGCAGCGTTGTGCTCGTCGTCGAGGGGTTGGCCGTGCGTCGTCAGCTCGATACTGACTCGATCGGCGCCGAACCTGTCCACCAGGTCGGCCAGCGCCTTCTCGGCCGCTTCGGGCCCGTGAGCGGTAAGCGCTTGGCGCACATGGCCTTTGCGGCATCCCGTCAAGATGTGCCAATGACCTCCGGCGGCTTCGGTGAGCGTGTTGAAGTCGTAGCGCGGCTTGCCTTTCTCGCCGCCGGCCAAATGCGCTGCGGACAGCTGGCGCGACAGCCGTCGATAGCCCTCCGGGCCACGCGCCAGCACCAGAAGATGAGGGCCGGGCGGGTCGGCGTCCTCGGTGCGCGGTGTGTTGGACAGCGACAGCTCGGCGCCAAACACGGTGCGCATGTCGAGTTCCTTGGCGGCCTCGGCGAAGCGCACCACGCCGTAGAGACCGTCGTGGTCGGTGAGCGCGATCGCGCGCAGATCCAGCCGCACCGCTTCCTCGACGAGTTCCTCCGGCGTGCTGGCGCCGTCAAGGAAGCTGTATGCGGAGTGGGCGTGAAGCTCG
>DASRFZ010000140.1:0-30961 GCA_035651275.1 Mycobacterium sp.
CTGAAGAACCTGACCACCGCGGGCAAGGGCCGCATGCGGCGCTACGGCCGGACCTTCACCGTCACGGATCCGCGGGTGATGCCGAAGTCGGTGGCCGCGCCGTCGGTGAAAGGACTGTGGCGGCCGATCTTCGCGCGCCTGCCGTTCGAATACGCGCTGCTGCTGACGAGGGCGGACTGAGGATGCCGTTGCCGGCCGATGACCTTGCGGCGGTTCGGCGCTGGGTCGACGCGCTCAACGCGGAAATGCCCGACTCCCGTGGTTGGGAGCTGTACTGGGCAGACCGTAATGACAACTTCCACATGTACGAGTTCGTCGCACCCACCCACAACATCCGCCTGCTGCTGAATGAGATCTCCGACGATCCAACTTGCATCTTCTTCGGGTGAGCGCTTCGCGAATGTGAGCTCAGTGCGACCGTCACCGGCGTGTCGTCACAACGGCTTCACGTTCGCGGAGTGCGGCGGGCAGGCTCGGCAGGAAATGCGTCGTCGCGAAAGTCCGGATGTCGTCAGCACTTTCGAGCTTGCGCGGCGATGGCAGGAGCAGCGCCATCAGCGCGTAGCTCAGGATCGTGTCGGCCAGCTCGTCGACAGCCTCGCTTCCGATCCGCTGCGCGAACCCAGCGGGGAAGATGACCCGCAACGCGTCGGCCATCCGTACCAGTGCCGCCGGGTAATGCAGGTGCGCGAGTTGCAGCGTCAGCGCCGGCTCGTCGGTAATCATCCGATTGAGCACCCGGTGGTGGCGCAGCTGCATGATCGCCGAGGTGAACGCTTCGACATAGTAGTTGCTTTGCGGCCCAGAACTTTTCAGCTCGTCGGCGATCTCCGCGAATAGCACCTCATTCTCGCGGTCGATCACCGCGGTGACGAGTTCGTCGCGGTTGGCAAACCGCCGGTAGATCGTCATCCTGCTTACCCCGGCGCGTCGCGCCACGTCGTCGAGCGCCACCCGGCGGACGCCATGCTTTTCGAATTCGGCGACCGCGGCGTCGAGGATCTTCGTCGTGACCGAGTCAGCCTCTCGCATAACCGCTCTGCGCAAACTTGTTGTAGCGCAACCGCATCGGCAGTCGATCCCATGTCCAATTGACGGCCCGCGACCGGCACAGCGAAGCGAACCGCTGATAACGCCGCTCCTGGCGATCGCTCCACGGCAACCCGAGCAACGTCCGCGCTCGAGGCGGCAGCCCGCCCGTCGTCAAGAATGCGGCGACCGGGTTGAACACGGGCGCAACGAACCGCCACACCATAGGCGGCACACCCTTGGGGCAGGGAAACCCTTTGGTGACATACCCGACCCCGTACTTCGCGGTGGGGTGAGCGACAACGATCTCGTCGAGCATGCGGTCCCAATAGCGTTGGAACGCAGCGTAATCCGGCGGCATCTGCCGATCGCTGACGCCGTATCGGCGATACCACGTCTTCGACTCGAGGTAGATCTGCTCCTTTTCGGCTTCGCTGAGCCGTTTGACGAACGTGTCGGCGAAATACTGCACCTGCTCGACGAAGGTGGCGTGCGCCCAGAAGTACGTTTCCGGGTCAAGCGCGTGATAACGCTCGCCGCCCGGCATCTCACCCTTGATCTGCTGATGGAAGTCGCGGACCTGCTGACCGGGGTGATCGGTGTCGGAGCCGTAGACCGTGTTGAAGATCGGCGGCAGGGACCGCTTGACCCGAGCCGCGGTGTCGTCGAAGAACACCGAATGGTCGAGGACGCCCTGGCCGAGTTCGGCGAGCATGTTCTGAAGTACCGCGGGCCGGGGGCCGATGAGGAACATGCGGTTGTCGCCGAAGTATTTCCACACCAGCGACTGCGGGCCCAGCGGTAGGGCGTCGACGGCCTGGTCGGCCTGCGCGAGGTCGGTCATGGAGACGATGTTACATGATATGCACTTTGTAACACACCCCGGCTTGCTGGGGAGTTACTGCACCCTCGTCGGCTGCGAGGGTGCGCTCGCGCCCGCACTTCCGCGGCGTGTCGGCGAGCAGACACGCACGCTCGCGAGGACGAGCAGTACCCCGGCCAGCGTGCCGAGCACGAACGCCAGCAACAGCCACGGCGCGCTGTACGAAATCGACGTAGTGGTGGGCTCGCCATCGGCGATCGGCGCGACGACGACCGTCGACCGCGAGACAATCCAGCTCACCACGCAGCCGACAGCCGCGGCGACGGCCAAAACCAGCTCGACGGCCGAGCGGACCGTCACGTCGTCGCGCCGGGCGGCAGGTTCTCGGTATCGCGATGCGCGAGCAGCTCGGTCAGCGTCGCGCGCAGGTCGCGGTGCCGTCGTGCCCATGCCTGGACCAATCGCCCGTCCTCGAGCTTGAGCCCAATTCCGGTGCGGCCCTTGGGAACACCAGTCAGTTCGCCGAGCGCTCGGGCGGACTGCCACTTTTTCGGCTCGTCTTCCGGTTCTGGTTCCGGGAAGATCCGCACGATCTCGTCGACGGATATCGTCTCGGTGCCTTGGCGCAGGGTCTCCGACGTCAACTCCACCGAGGTGTGAATTCGCGCCGCCTTCACTTGCACCGCGAGGAAGCCCGACACGAGCACCAGGAAGCAGAGCGGCGGAACAATCCGCAGCCCGATACCCGAGCTGATTTCGATCCAGAGCATGGCGGCCGCTGCCAGCGGGCCGGCAAGCAGCCAGTACCAGCTCGCCCCCGCCTCGTGGAACAGCTGCCTGGACGTCAACGCGTTAGTCACCCTCTCCCCCTGAATCCACGGCGTCGAACCAATGATCCGCGGACGATCGCGTTATCAGCACCGCACCGGCGATCAAGACCGCTGCGATGATAGCGCCGAGCAAGGGACCGCCCCGCAGAACGAACAAGACCAGCAACAGCGAAAGCGCCAACGACAGGGCGACCAGCGCACGCTGGAATCGCTTGTCGCCGCGGCGAGTACGGCCGGCCAGAAAAGCGACCGCCAACCCGGCCGCCACAAAGATGCCGCCGGCGCCCCGATAGAACGCGGGAACGGCCACCCACACCAGCCACAGGCCGTCGGCAATCAGCAAAACCGCTGCCACCAGCCATAACCCGAACGCCACGTCGACGATCCTGGGCCGCGGTACAGCTGAGGTCATGATCGGACCAGACTATCGGCCTCATCGCGTGAAATACGCCTGGGCGTCCTTGCGGTGCAGCAGATAGACGCCGCCCGCGATCAGCACCGAGCCGAAGATGCCGGTGATCGCGTACGTCACCGCGGCGACTGTGCCGCGGTCGACGGTGAATAAGCTCGTCACGGTGTAGACCACCGAAGCCACCCCGCCGCCGGTGAGCAGCGTGCGGGCCCAGCGGTAGCCCTGCCGCATCAGGAACAGAAACGTCACGACGACCGCGCAGACCAGCACCAGGAACACCCCTGTGATCGCGTCGATCAGCCACCCGACGGGCCTGTGGGGTGCGAGTGCGGTGTCGACGCCAACGCCGGTCAGCAGCATCGGCAGCGCCGTGAGCCAAAGGCCGAAAGCGGTGTCCACGTCCGCCGGCCGGGCGGGCTGCTCCTCCATCAATCAGCCGAGCCAGCCGGCGGCGTCGGCGGCCCAGTACGTCAACACGATGTCGGCGCCGGCCCGGCGAATGCTCATCAGGGTCTCCAGCGCGGCGGCGCGGCCGTCGATCCAGCCGTTGTCCGCGGCAGCGCGAATCATCGCGTACTCCCCCGAGACCTGATACGCCGCAACGGGCACCGGCGAGATCTCCGCCGCGGCGCGCACCACGTCGAGGTAGGCCATCGCGGGCTTGACCATCACGATGTCGGCGCCTTCGTCGATGTCCAACGCGATCTCCCGCACTGCTTCCCGCGCGTTGCCGGGCTCCTGCTGATACGTGCGACGGTCGCCGGACAGCGTGGACGCGACGGCCTCGCGGAACGGTCCGTAGAACGACGACGCGAACTTCGCCGCGTACGCCAGGATGACGACGGCGGTGTGCCCGGCCGCATCGAGGCCGTCGCGGATCGCGGCCACCTGGCCGTCCATCATCCCGCTCGGCGAGACCACGTGAGTTCCCGAATCTGCTTGCGCCACGGCCATTTCCACGTAGCGCTTGAGCGTCGCGTCGTTGTCGACGCGCCCCGCCGCGTCGAGCACCCCGCAGTGGCCGTGGTCGGTGAACTCGTCGAGGCAGGTGTCGGCCATCAGCACTGTCGCGTCGCCAAGGTCCTTCGCGAGGTCACGCATCGCGACATTGAGGATTCCGTCGGGATCGGTGCCCGCCGAGCCGGTGGCGTCCTTGTCTTCGTCGCGAGGCACGCCGAACACCATGATTCCGCCGACCCCTGCGGCGACGGCCTCGGCCGCTGCCTTACGCAAACTTTCGCGGGTGTGCTGCACGACGCCCGGCATAGACTTGATGGCCCGCGGTTCGTCGATACCGTCGGCGACGAACATCGGCATGACCAAATGCCTTGGCTCCAAAGAGGTTTGCGCTACCAGACGGCGCAGAGCCGGCGTCGACCGGAGTCGACGTGGGCGCTCACGGGGGTAGCCCACCGAAGGCTCCTAGCGCCTGCGGCTCTTCTTGCGCGGCGGTGGCAGAGCCCCTTCGGCGCGCAGCCGCGCCGCATGCTCGGCCAGCGCATCCACCAATGGGCCGATCGCCGCAGTCTCCGGGCGCACGTCGACCCGCAGCCCGAATTCTGCTGCCGTCTCAGCGGTTTTCGGCCCGATGCACGCGACGATGGTCCGGGCGTGCGGCTTGCCGGCGATCCCGACGAGGTTGCGCACCGTCGAGCTGGAGGTGAAGCAGACGGCGTCGAAGCCGCCCGACTTGATCATCTCGCGCGTCGACGCCGGCGGCGGTGCCGCACGAACAGTGCGGTAGGCCGTGACATCCTCGATCTCCCAACCGCGTTCGCGCAGGCCCTCGGCCAGCGTCTCGGTGGCGATGTCGGCGCGCGGCAGCAACACGCGGTTGACTGGATCGAAAACGTCGTCGTAGGGCAGGAATTCGTCGAGAAGACCCAACGAGCTCTGTTCCCCGGCGGGCACGAGTTCCGGAGTGATCCCGAACGCGCGCACCCGGTCGGCGGTGGCCTGCCCGACGCATGCGATCTTCACTCCGGAGAACGCCCGCGCGTCGAGGCCGAACTCGCCGAACTTCTCCCACACCGCGCGCACCGCGTTCGTCGACGTGAACACCACCCACTGGTAGCGTCCGTCGACCAAACCCTTTACCGCCCTTTCCATTTGGGCGGGACTGCGGGGCGGCTCGACTGCGATTGTCGGCACCTCGATCGGCACCGCGCCGTGGGCGATCAGCCGATCGCTCATGTCGCCGGCCTGGTCTTTGGTGCGCGGCACCAGGACCGTCCAGCCGTACAGCGCTCGGCTCTCCCACCAGTTCAGCTTCGTGCGGTTGCCGACCGTCCGGCCGATCGTGACGGTCAGCGGTCCCGTCAGCGGGCCGGCGGGATCCGACGCGCCAATTGCGGCGCTGTCGGTCAGCGTGTGCAGCGTGCCCTCCACGGACCGCTGCTGCGTGGTGGTTCCGTGCGCGGTGACCACGCATGGCGTGTTGTCGTCGATGCCGTATTCGATCAGCGTGCGCGCCGCGTCGGCCAGATGCTCGGCGGTGGCCTGCAGGATCAGCGGGCCCGGTGCAGCGGCTAGCGCCGCCCAGTCCACGTCGCCACGCACGTCGGCAACAGTGTGCGACGACCCCAGCGGCAGCCCCGCGTACGTCGGCACCGCCGTCGTCGACGGCAGCCCCGGCACGATCTCGAACGTCAACGACGTCTTGGCGATCGCCTGAACCTCGGTGATGACCGAGTCCACCGACAGCGGGTCACCGGCGACCAGCCGCACCACGTCGGCGCCACCGCGGGCCTCGGCGGCCAGCGTCTTGGCCACCTCTCCGGGGTCGCCCAGCGCGGGGCGAATGTCCGGTACCGCCGGCAACTCGGGGCTCACGGTGTCGTCGGTGATGCCCGGGTCGGGCGAACTCAGCTGCGGCGGCTCGGGCAGGCTCGTGCCGACCAGCGCCAGCACCTCGGCCGGCACGTCGGGATCGGTGAACACCAGTTCTGCGCAGGCCAGCACGTTGCGCGCACGCCCGGTCAACAGGCCGGGATCGCCCGGGCCCGAACCGACGAACACGACGCGCCCCGGCTTCGTCTTACGCCCCCGCGTCATTCCTATTCGCTCCCATCAGCTCCCGGGCGCCCAGGTCGAACAGCTCGGCGGCGACGGAGCGACCCAGCTCCGCTGCCTGCCCGGGCTTTCCGACGCCGGACGCACGGATCACGTCGGATCCGTCCACCGTCGCCACGCAGCCGCGCAGTGACAGCTCGTCGAAGACGTTGCCGTCCTCATCGATGGACTCGACCACCTCGGCGATCGCGCCCACCGGTGCGGAACAACCCGCCTCCAGTTCGGCGAGCAGGACGCGCTCGGCGGTGACCGCTGCGCGCGTGTCGGCGTCATCGAGCTCAGCCAACAACGCCGCGAGCTTGGTGTCGCCGCTGCGGCATTCCACCGCAAGCGCACCCTGAGCCGGCGCGGGCAACATCTGCACCGGCTCGAGCGTCTCGGTGACGTCGTCGAGGCGTCCGATGCGGGCCAAACCCGCCCGGGCCACCACGATGGCGTCGAGATCACCGCTGCTCACCCTGTTCAACCTGGTATCAAGGTTGCCTCTTAGGGGGCGGATTTCCAAACCGAGACCCAATGCTCTAAGCTGCGCTGCCCGCCTGGGGCTCGACGTGCCGATGACCGAGCCTGTGGGCAATTCCCCCAGCACCAGGCCGTCGCGGGCCACCAACGCGTCTCTGGCGTCCTCACGGGGCGGCACGGCAGCGATCGTGAAGCGGTCGTCGGGCGCCGTCGGCAAGTCTTTGTACGAGTGCACGGCCATGTCGACGGTTCCATCTGCGACCGCCTCACGCAGCGCCGCGGTGAACACGCCGACGCCGATCGATGCGACCGGTCCGGCCGACCGGTCGCCTTCGGTGCTGATCGTAACCAGTTCCGTCGCATGGCCTTTCGCGACCAATGCGTCTCTGATCGCACCGGCCTGGGTGGTGGCCAACAAACTGCCCCGAGTGCCGATCCGGATCGTCAAGCGTTGTCCGTGCCGTCGATCGCCAGCTCACCGGCCGCGACGGCGTCAACGGCCTGCTGGTCGAGTTCGAAAAGTTCACGCAGCGCGTCGGCGTACGTGTCGCCACCCGGCGCGCTGGCCAGTTGCTTGACCCGCACGGTCGGCGCGTGCAGCAGCTTGTCGACGACACGACGCACCGTGCGCGCCACCTCCTCGCGCTGCGCACCGTCAAGCCCTGGCAGCCGGTTGTCGAGCCGCAGCAGCTCGGCCTCGACGACGTCGGCGGCGCGCTGCCTCAGCGCCGTCACCGTCGGCGTCACCTCGGCCATGCGTTGCGACGAAAGGTATTGCGCCACTTCGGCTGCCACCATCGTGCGGGCGGCTTCCGCGTCGACCGCCGCGGCGCGTGCCGACGGTTCGCGCTGAATGCGGTCCATGTCGACGACATGCACACCGGGTAGGCCGGCGACCGCCGAGTCGACGTCGCGCGGCATGCCGAGGTCGCAGATCACCAACTGACGCGGCTCCTGGCCGTGCGCGAGGCCGCGGTGCACGTCGGCAAGAGACACCACCGGCCGGACGGCGCCGGTACAGCAGACGACGACGTCGGCGTCGGTGAGCACGGGTGGAAGGTGGTCGAACGGAAAGGCGTCGGCGGCGACGCCGAGGTCGCGGATGGTGTGGGCGAGCCTCTTCGCGCGGGGCAGCGTGCGGTTCACGATGTGGATGCGCTTGACCCCGGCCCGGGCGAGATGCTTGGCGCTCAGCGCGCCCATCGCGCCGGCACCGACGACGACAGCGGCGCGTCCGGCCAGCCCGCCGAGGCGCTCGTCGGCCATGCCGAGCGCGACCGAGACGACGGATGCGCCGGCGGCGTCGATGCTGGTCTCGGTATGCACCCGCTTACCGACGGACAGCGCCCGCTGCGCCAGCTCGTGCAGCACCCGCCCGACGGTCTTGTTGGCCTCGGCCGTCGCGTAGGCGCGCCGCACCTGGCCCAGCACCTGCCGCTCGCCGACCACGGCGGAATCCAGGCCGCTGGCAACCGCGAACAGGTGCTCGACGGCCGCTTCGGCGTAGCGCACGTAGGCGAATTTCGTCAGGTCTTGCAGAGACATCGCGGAGTGCTCGGCGAGAACCTGGCCGATCACCGAGAGGCCGCCGTGGAATGCGTCGACGACCGCGTAGACCTCGACCCGGTTGCAGGTGGACAGCACCATCGCCTCGGTGATCAACGACGACTGCAGCAGCCGGTCGGCGATCTTGAGTTGATCGGACTCGTCGGTGCTCAGCTGCTCGAGCACCGACACCGGCGCGCTGCGGTGCGATACCCCGAACAGCAGCACGCTCATGGCCGAATCACCACGGTATCCACGGTAATGGCTGGCTGCTCAGCGGGCCAAATCTCTGCGGTTTCGCACCGTTAAGCGCCGAGATCGACCTTTTGCCGCTTCCTTCTCGAACTTTCTCGGCCGAACGTCGATTTCGCGGAGGTTGTCGGGGGGAGGACGACGCAGGTCCCGGTGTTCGACGAGCGCGGTCGGCACGTCCGAACGCTCGACATGTGTTGGGAGGATTTCATGGTCGCCGCCGAGTATGACGGCGACCAGCATCAGTCCAGTCGATTGCAGTACCTCAAGGACCGTCACGTCCTACCCAAGCTGGCGCGGCTGGGTTGGCATGTCGTCCAAGTGGTCAAAGAGGACTACGACGACGAGATCGTCGACCGCGCCTATCAGGCAATGGTCGCGCGGGGATGGACGGGCCGGTTGCGTCAGCGGCGGCGGCCAAATTGACGTTTTGCCGCTGGTTACTTGTACTTTTCCGGCCAAAGGTCGATGTCGGCGCAGACGGGGACTACCGCGCCAGATCGGCACGCAGTCGGGGCTCGTCGACTTCCCAGTAGCTGTGCTCGCGCCCGTCGAGTAGCACCACAGGAAGCCGGTCGCCGAACTCGGCGCGCAACGCGGGCCGGCCCTCGGCCGCTTCGACGTCGACATCGGACACGGCCAGTTCGAAGCCCAGCTCGTCAGCCAGCGCGGACAGCCGTCGTCGGGCTTCCTCGCACATCGTGCAGCCGCCGCGCGTCAGCAACAGCACCCGATGCATGCCGCAAGTATCGTTGCAACGTGTCGGATCCGGAGTCTCAGGGCGTCGCCGGTGACGCGAGCGCCGAAGCGGCCGTCGCAGACCTCGCCGCCGACATCGCTCGCGACGCCGAACTTCCTGAAGCCGCCCGCCCCGGCCCGCCGCCGCCTCCCGTCGACCTGACCGCGGCCGCATTCTTTGACGTCGACAACACGCTCGTGCACGGGTCCTCGATGCTGCTGTTCGCCCGCGGACTGGCCGCGCGAAAGTACTTCACCTACGGCGACATTGCTCGATTTATCTACGCGCAGGCCAAGTTTCAGCTCACGGGTCGGGAGAACAGCGACGACGTCGCCGCCGGCCGGCGCAAAGCGCTCGCGTTCATCGAAGGCCGGTCGACCGCCGAGCTGGTGGCGCTGGGTGAGGAGATCTACGACGAGATCATCGCCGACAAGATCTGGCCCGGGACGCGGGCGTTGGCGCAAATGCATCTCGACGCGGGCCAGCAGGTGTGGCTGGTCACCGCGACGCCGTACGAGCTGGCGAACACGATCGCCAAGCGGCTCGGCCTGACCGGCGCACTGGGCACCGTCGCCGAATCGGTCGACGGGGTGTTCACCGGGCGGCTCGTCGGCGACATCCTGCACGGAGCGGGCAAAGCGCACGCGGTGCGGTCGCTGGCGATCCGCGAAGGGCTCAACCTGAAGCGCTGCACGGCCTACTCAGACAGCTACAACGACGTGCCGATGCTGTCGCTGGTCGGCACGGCCGTCGCGATCAACCCCGACGGCGATCTGCGTGAGCTGGCCCGTCAGCGCGGCTGGGAGATCCGCGACTTCCGCACAGCGCGCAAGGCGGCGCGCATCGGGGTGCCGTCGGCGCTCGCGCTGGGTGCCGCGGGTGGTGCGCTCGCGGCGATCGCATCGCGCCGCCAGAGCTGATCAGCCGCCTGATGAGCGCTTGCGCGAAGAGCAAAAGCCGCTGATAGGCTGCGCCGCTATGGCCATCGCCGAGGAGATCATTGGTACGCACTACCGATACCCCGACTACTTCGCCGTCGACCGGGAGAAGATCCGAGAGTTCGCGAAGGCGGTGCAAAACGACCATACCGCGCATTTCTCCGAAGAGGCCGCCGCGGAGTTGGGCTATCCCGCGCTGGTCGCCCCGTTGACGTTTCTCACCGTGGCCGGGCGCAAGGTGCAGCTGGAGATCTTCGAGAACTTCGACGTGCCGATCAACATGGAGCGGGTGTTGCACCGCGACCAGAAGATCAAGTTCCACCGGCCGATCCTGGCCGGCGACAAGCTGTACTTCGACTCCTACCTCGATTCGGTGATCGAGTCGCACGGCACGGTCGTCACCGAGATTCGCGGCGAGGTCACCGACGCCGACGGCAACCCGGTGCTCACCAGCATCGTCACGGTGATTGGTGAGGCTCAGACCGAAGGCGAACCCGACGAGGTCGTCGCGGCCATCGCCGCGCGCCGCGACGCGATGATCGCCAAGGCCCTGGGCAAGTCACCCCAGGAAGGCGTTGCGCCGGTTGGCGAGTAGCCGGTACAGCGTCTGCTGAATGGTTTCGCGCACGTGGTCGGTGAGCTCGAAGGTGATCATCGGGTCTTCCGGCGCTGCATCGTCGTACTCGGCGGTCGAGATCGGCTCGCCGAATTCGATGTGCCACTTCGACGGCAGCGGGATCATCCCGAGCGGCCCGGCCAACGGGAACAGCGGGGTGATCGGGAAGTAGGGCAGCCCGAACAGCCGCGCCAGCAGCCGCAGGTCGCCGATCATCGGGTAGATCTCTTCGGACCCGACGATCGAGCACGGGACGATCGGCGCCTTGGTGCGCAGCGCCGCCGACACGAAACCGCCCCGACCGAACCGCTGCAGCTTGTAGCGGTCCTTGAACCGCTTGCCCAGGCCCTTGTAGCCCTCTGGGAACACCGCGGTCAGCTCGCCCTTGCTGAGCAGCCGATGCGCGTCGGCGGTGCACGCCATCGTGTGGCCGGCCTTGCGGGCGGCGGGACCCAGGAGCGGGTTGTCGAACACCATGTCGGCGGCGAGCAACCGCAACGAGCGATTCGTGGGGTGCTTGTCGTGCACGGCGACCGACGTCATCAGCCCGTCGAACGGAAGAACCCCCGCGTGATTGGCGACGACCAGCGCCGCGCCCGTTTCCGGCAGGTTCTCCACCCCGGTGACGTCGACGCGGAACCATGACGTGAAAATCGTTCGCAGCAAAGGCATCACGACGGCGTCGTTGAAGTGGGGGTCGAAGCCGAACTCGTCGACGCTGTAGTCGCCGGAGAGGCGGCGACGGACGAACTCGGCCACCGCCCCTACGCGACGGGCCAGCTCGTTGGGTTCTTCGGGTGCCTCGGCCGCACCGGCTGTGCCCGCGCGGTGCGCGTCAATCTCGCTGACGACCGCGGCCATGTCGTCTGCAGAAGGATGAGCGCTCGGGTCGGCCAGCAACGACGGATGTCGGCGGGTGGCGTCGGCCCGTGCGGCACGTCGCTGCGCCGCGGCGCGGCCCGGATTCCCATGCAGCGGAATCACTTTGGCCTTGGGTTCACCCGCCACGATTCGTACCTTCCCCGCCCGAATTCATGTGTTGTCTAACTGCCCCAGCGCTGTGCAACGGCAACGGCACGACTCTCCAGTGAGCGTACCCATCGAGGATCGATGATCGGGGTCAAATTGCGACCGCGGAAATAATCATCGAAGGCTTCGAGCGTAGTCCACTTAGGGTTAAAGCCGAGTTCGACACGCATCCGCGTGGTGTCCATGACCCTGCCATAGCTCAAGTAGTTCAACTGCTCGCGATTGATCTCAGTGTAGTGATTGATCCGCCGCAGTGAATCCACAGCGAACACACCAAATCCCGGCACCGGCACCGGAATACGGCCCGCTCGGCGGACGGCTTGCGACATCATGATGATGCCGTCAGCGCCGATGTTGAACGTGCCGGCTTTGCCCGCCATCGTGCCGCGTTCCAATGCGCCCAGCGCGTCCTGTTCGTGCAAAAGCTGCAAGCGAGCGTCGTGACCGAGCACGGTCGGGACGAACGGTCCGGCCAGGTATCGCGACAGCGCGGTGTCCATCGCGGGACCGATCAGGTTCGCCAGCCGCAGGATCGTCACGGCGATGTCGGGTCGACGACGGCCCAGACCCCGCGCGTAGCCCTCGATGTCGAGGCTGTCCTGCGCGAAGCCCTTGCCCAGCGGGCGACGGCTGGTGCAGTCCTCGGTGAACACCACGGGATCGCGCGCGCTCGAGCCGTACACCTCCGACGTCGACTTGAGCACGACCCGTCGCACCGACGGCGCTTTCTGACAGGCGGCGAACAGCTGCATCGCACCCATCACGTTGAATTCCTTCAGCGCCGCACGACCGCCGGACCGCGGAGCGTACGACGCCGCCGCGGCGTGCACGACCGTGTCGACGTCGTTGTTGCGAATCACCTTGGCGATGAACGGGTTTCGGATGTCGGCACGGACGAATTCCGCGCGCCCCATCCGGCGCTGCAAGTCTTTGCTGGGGGCGATGGCGTCGACTGCGATGACGCGGTTGATCATCGGGTTCTGCGCCAGCCGGGCGGTGAGGTAGCCGCCGAGGAAGCGGCACGCGCCCGTGACCAGAACCACTTTGGGGTAGTGCACGCCGTCCGCCGCCGAATCCACGCGCACAGCCTAACGACGAACGAGGGTCACCGCACTCCAGCCGTTGCTCTTCGCGCGAGCGCTCGTCGGCGGCCGATATGGGGAACGGGCGGGTTACTTGCCGAGTTTCCTGCGCTGCACCCGCGTGCGACGAAGCAACTTGCGGTGCTTCTTCTTCGACATGCGCTTGCGTCGCTTCTTGATGACTGAACCCATGAACTCCGATACCTACCCGTATGCCTCAAGTAACCCGGTCACCTTACCCGGGCGACGGGCGGGAACGGAAAACGAGACGCTAGCTGACGTCGAAGTACGACGTTTCGAGCATGTCGTGCACCGCCTTTGCGTGCACCCGGAACGACCGCCCCACGCGCACCGCGGGCAACTCGCCGTTGTGCACCAGGCGGTAGACCGTCATCTTGCTGACCCGCATCAGGCTGGCCACCTCGGCGACGGTGAGAAATTGAGCCCTTGCGGGCGCGACGTCGGCCGAATCCCTTTTGCCGCTCGCCGAATCCCGTCCCGATGGCCCGTTCGTTGACGTCATCGCAACCCAATCCTCCAGGCACGGACAGCGCCAGCGGCTTCCCCTCCGCTGGCACGCACACGTGCATACACCGAGGAGAATAGCGGTACAGGTGGGGTTACTGCGACGGGTGTGGGGTAATCCATCGAAAATTCATGAACTACTCTGATGTAACTCCCAGCTGGCCAGCGCGCTTTTTCGCGGCTGCCACCGCTTCCCCCACGGCCGCGCGCAGACCGCCGCGCTCGAGTTCGGCCAGACCCGCCGCGGTCGTGCCCGCGGGGGACGTCACGGTGGCCCGCAGCCGCGCGGGCGTGGTGTCGGGATCGGAGCCCGCGCCGCCTCCGCCTTCGTCGATGCGCTCCAGCAACATCGCCGCCGAGCCTGCCATTGTTTGCACGACGAGGTCGGTGGCCACCGCACGGGTCAGGCCCGCCGCGACGCCTGCGTCGACAAGCGCCTCGACCATCAGGAAGAAATACGCCGGGCCCGAGCCGGACACCGCGGTGACCGCGTCGAGCTGCGACTCCGGCACGGTCAGCACTCCGCCGACCGACTCGAACAGCGCGGCGACGCCCTTGAGCTGTTCGTCAGAAGCGAAGCGGCCCTTGGCAAGTGCGCTGACCCCGGCAGCCACCACCATCGGCGCGTTGGGCATCACCCGCACTACCGGTGCACCGGCCGCGAACTTCGTTTCGAAGTAGGAGGTGGTCACGCCGGCGACGACGGTGACGAAGACGTGCTCGACGCTGTCCGCCTCGTCCCGGGCAACGGCGTTCGCGATTTCGTCGGCAACGAAGTCCACGTCCGACGGCTTGACCGCGACGATGACGAAATCCGCATTCTCCACTGCGTCGGCGACGCCGGTCACCAGCACCGAGTACGTCTCGGACAAGTACTTCGCCCGCGCCGCCACGCGTTCGGTGACAACGATGTCCCTGGCCTGACGACCGGCGCGCAGCAACCCGGCCAGCAGCGCCTCGCCGATATTGCCGCCGCCGATGATCGCGATTCTGGACACCGCAGCAGCATGCCAGATCAGTGGTTGGGCACTAGTGCCAGCTGGCGGCTTTGCGCGATCAGCCGGCCCTCGCAGTCGACGACGAGCGCGTCCTCGTCGAACCAGTCCGCGCCGATCTGCGTGGTGGTGCTGACCACCCGCAGCCAGCCGTCGGCAGGCAGGCCGCGCAGATAGGCGGTCAGCTGGACCGTCGGCGCCCAGCCGCGGCGGCCGACCGCGAACGCGACCGGCACCGAGATATCGCCGCACATCAACGCGAACAGGCCGTCGGGCGCCATGTCCCGCGGGCGCGCCCAGTACTGGATCACCGGAACCGTGCCGTCCGCGTCTTTACCAGGCACCGTCGACATCAACGGCCGAATGTCGCAACCGGTCCAGTAGTTCACCGTGCCGTACATCTCATGCCCCGGGCCGATCGGCTCGGCCTCCGGCGGTGGCTCCGGATCCATCAGGGAGACAACAGGATTCGCACTCAACAGCGGCGGCACGTGGTGCTCTGGTTCGCCGAGCGTGACGACGGCGTGCACGCCAGTCCGGTCGCCGCCGATCAACTCCACGTCCACCACGCTGACCCGGCGGCCACTCTTGCGGACGAACGTCTCCAGCCGCAGCTCCCCCGGATTCGGCGCGGACAGGTAGTTCGCCGAAATCGCTACTGGCTCAGCGCCGCACGCCTCGCGCGCGGCCGCCGCGCACAGCGACAGCATCACCCCGCCGTGCAGCTTCGGGCCGATGGTCCAGTGCTTGTTCAGCTCGCCGAGGTAAGCGCCATCGCCGAGCGGTCGCAGCGTCATCGCGTCGGAAAAGAGTGCGGACTCGCCCACGATTCTTCGGTCCCTTCGGCTCAGCGCAGCAAGTGCATGCGCGCGAACTCCAACGACTCGCGCAGCAGTGCTTCGCGCTCGGCCTCGGTACGCGCACCCGAGGTCGTGACCTCAAGGATCACATGGCCCGAGAAATCGCCTGCCGCCAGCGTCTGGCACACCTCCACTGTCGGCTGGGTGCCGCGCCCGGGGACAAGATGCTCGTCGACCGATGCGCCGGAGCCGTCGGTCAGATGCAGATGCGCCAGACCCGACCCCATCCTGGCGGCCATGTCCAGCGCGTCGGTGCCGGCGGTCGCAGTGTGCGACAGGTCCAGCGTGTAGTGCGCGTGGTTGCCCTCCAGCGGGTCGTACGACGGCGCGAACGCCGAGATCGCCGGGCCGGGCTTGCCGCCGCGTCGGCGCATCCGCTCGATGGACGCCTGCGTGCCGCCGAAGAACCTGTCGGCGCGAAACGGGAACATGTTCTCGACGGCGACCAGCACGTCGCTGGACGCTTCGAGACGGGCCACCTGCTCGGCGAACCCGTCGGCGTAGCGGCGCTGCCACCGAAACGGCGGGTGCACCACGACGGTCTGCGCGCCGAGTTTCTCGGCCGCCCGCACGCTGCGGTCGAGTTTCGCGATCGGGTTGGCACCCCACACCCGTTGCGAGATCAGCAGGCACGGCGCGTGGACCGCCAAGACGGGCACGCCGTAGGTGCGGGACAGCTTCGCAATGGCACCGACGTCCTGGCTGACCGGTTCGGCCCACACCATCAACTCGACGCCGTCGTACCCGAGTCTTTCGGCGTAATCGAACGCGGCCTCGGTCCTCAACGGATACACCGAGGCCGTCGACAGACCGACCTTGATAGCTGGGCGCACAGTGTTTGTTTCGGGCCGCTTGACGAAACTCGCCTATTGCGAGTGCAGCACCAACGGCCCCATCGTCACGAGCGCGCCGACGGCGACCGCGATCAGCGTGCTCGCGATGTCTTCAGTCTTGCGGACGACCCAGACCGCTGCCACCAGACCGAGGATGACCAGCACCGAGAGCACCAAAGCGACGATGTTGTTCCATTTCCACAGCTCGTCGAACGCGATGAACAGCCCGGCGCCGAATGCGACCGCGAGGATCGACTGCAGAACAACCATTGCGCCGCGGCCGATCCGCTGCATGCGGGTGGGCGGCTCGCCGGCCTCGTCGTGTTCGTGGTCGTCCGCGGTGGTGGTCCGCGGAGGAACGACGGGCAGCGCAGTGCCTGCCTCGGCGTCGTCGCTGTAGCGCAGTTGGTCGTGCGTGGCGCGGCCGCCGAACAGCCGCTCGGGGGTCGCGCGCAGGTAGGCCGGCAACTCGTCCTGATCCTGTTCCGGCTCGTCCTCGCCGACCGCGGTCGCCGCGTCCTCGTCGTCGAGGTCGACAGGGTCGGGTTCCATCTCCTCGGCGGGCACCTCGGCGAGATCAGCGTCGGGATGCTCGAGGAGGTCGCCTTCCGCTGGAGCGGCATCTGCGGTCTCCGGAGCCTCGGTGTCCTCGTGCGCGTCGGTGACCTCATGCGCCTCGGCGGCTTCCGGCTCGGCGGCGTCGACGCCGGTCTCGGCCGCGTGATCGGTGACGATCGGGATTTCGCCGGTCAACTCGGCGACGGTGACGGCTTCGTTGTTGCCGCGTCGCCGGCGACGACGGCCGCCCACGGGCGGCGCTCCGATGGTGCCGTTGCGGGCCAGCAACTCCGCGACCGAGATCGGTCGGGTGTCCTGGCTGTCCTGCGGTCCGGTCATCGGTTGCCTGCTCGTCGTTTCGCGCCCACCTGATCGGCATCGGTCGGCAATGTCTCCATCAGCGGCGAGCCGTCAGCTTCGCTGTCGAGTTTCCGCAGAATAAGCCCCTCCCGCAACGCCCACGGGCAAATGTCCAGGGTTTCTATAGACAGGGCTTTCATGCTCGCCTCCGCTACCAAAGCTCCCGCCACGATTTGTGGCGCGCGCTCGGCGCTTACTCCTTCCAGTTCAGCACGGTCGGACGCGGTCATCCGGGAGATGAACGCGATCAACTGCCGCAGTCCGGTCGCTGTCAGTGTCCTGCGCACCCGCGGTCCCGCGCCCGAAGGCGCCGCGCCGGTGAGCCGGGCCAGCGACCGCGCCGTCTTCGATGACGCTACCGCGAGGTCGGCTGGGCCCGCCTTGAGCAGGGTACGGCTGGCCTCGGCCAACTCATTATCCAGCCAGTCGCGCAGCATAGCGACTCGGCGTCGGCCGGGCGGATCGTCGGGCAGCCACTCGCGGGTCAGCCGCCCGGCGCCCAGGGGCAGCGACATCGCGACGTCGGGCTCCTCGTCCACCCCGCTGGACAACTCCAGAGAGCCGCCGCCGATGTCGATGTTGATGATCCGGCCCGCGCTCCAGCCGTACCAGCGCCTGACGGCAAGGAACGTCAAGCGGGCTTCGTCGACGCCGCTGAGCACCTGCAGCGCCACCCCGGTTTCGGCCAGCACCCGCGCCAGGACGTCTTCGGAGTTCTTGGCGTCGCGCACTGCGGAGGTCGCGAAGGCCATCACCTCTGCGCAGCCGGAGCTGGCGGCGATCTTCGCGAACTCGTCGATCGTCGAAATCAGTTTGTCGGCGCCTTTGCGGGTGATCTTTCCGGAGTCGTCGATCGACTCGGCCAGCCGCAGCGACGCCTTCGTCGAACTCATCGGCGTCGGGTGGCCGCCGCGGCGCGCATCGACCACCAGAAGGTGGACGGTGTTGCTGCCGACATCCAGCACGCCCAATCGCACGCTGTTCAACTTAATGCGTCTACCGTTGTGTTTTGTGAGCAGTGCGCACCACGGTGAGGTGGAATTGGACTTCGCCCGCGAATGGGTGGAGTTCTATGACCCTGACAATCCCGAACATCTGATCGCCGCGGACCTGACGTGGCTGTTGTCGAATTGGACGTGCGTGTTCGGCACGCCGGCCTGCCGCGGGACCGTGGAGGGCAGGCCCGACGACGGCTGCTGCTCGCACGGGGCGTTCCTGACCGACAAGGACGACCGCGCGCAGCTCGATGACGCCGTGACGAAACTGACCGACGAAGACTGGCAGTTCCGGGAAAAGGGCTTGGGCCGTAAGGGTTACCTGGAACGCGACGAGTATGACGGCGAAAAGGCTTGGCGGACGAGGAAGTACAAAGGCGCCTGCATCTTCCTGAACCGGCCGGGATTTGCCGGCGGTATCGGATGCGCGCTGCACTCGAAGGCGTTGAAGCTCGGCGTCGAGCCGCTGACGATGAAACCGGAAGTCTGCTGGCAGTTGCCGATTCGGCGCAGCCAGGAGTGGGTGACGCGGCCGGACGGCACCGAGATTCTCAAGACGACGATCACCGAGTTCGACCGCCGCGGCTGGGGGGAAGGTGGTGCCGACTTGCACTGGTACTGCACCGGCGACCCCGCGGTGCACATCGGCGAAAAGCAGGTATGGGAGTCGCTTTCCGCCGAACTCACCGAGCTGCTGGGCGAGAAGGCGTACGCAGAGCTGGCCGCAATGTGCAAGCGCCGCAAGGGGTTAGGCTTGATTGCGGTGCATCCGGCCACCCGCGCGGCGGAGCATTCGTCGTGAGCGACAAGCTGTTCCTGTTCCGGCTGCTGCCGCCGCGGGCGGACTTCGCGCAGACGTTGACGCCCGAGGAGCAGGACGTGATGGCGCGGCACGCTACATACTGGCGCTCGCTGCTGGCCGAAGGGCGCGTGGTGGTGTTCGGTCCGGTCGCCGACCCGGAGGGCGTGTGGGGCCTCGGTGTGGTGCGTGCCGGAAGCCGAGCCGAGGCCCTCGAGATCGGCGAGAAAGACCCGGCGATTACGTCGGGGGTTGCGACGTTCGACGTCGCGGAGATCATGGGCGGCCTGACGGGCTGAGGTCAGGCGACGTCGTAGTCCGCCAGATCCGGGCGGGCCATCGCGTCGCGGAACCGCGCGAAGCTCCACGGCCAGGCGACGGGCACACCGCGATCGTCGAGATACCAACTGCGACAACCTGTTACCCAGACCGTCTTGCGGGCCGCGTCGACGCGCTGCGCCTCGAACCGCGCCGTGGCCCCGGAGCTGGCGCTGATCCGGCGTCCCTTGCCGCGACGTAAGACGTCGACGAGCTGCAGCAGATATCCCATCTGCGCCTCGGCAACGTCGATGAGCGAAAAGTTGCCGACCGGACCGTTGGGTCCGTTCAGCATGAACAGATTGGGAAAGCCGGGCACTGACACCGCTAAGTAGGCGAACGGGTGCGGCCCCCACACGTCGTCGAGGCGAACTCCGTCAAGGCCCACCACGTCGATCGGCCGCAGAAAGCGGTCGACGCGAAACCCCGTGGCCAGCACCAGCACATCGAGCGGATGCAGCGTCCCGCCGGCGGTGCGCACGCCCGCTGCCTCCACGCGCGCAATGCGCTCGGTCACCAGGTGGGCGTTAGGGCGCTGGATCGCGTCGTAGAAGTTGGCCGAAATGATCAACCGCTTGCAGCCCGCGCGGTAGTCGGGCCGAAGCTTTTCTTGCAGAACGGGATCCGTCACACTGGCCTCGAGGTTGGCTGTGCCGGCTGCCTGCAATGCCTTCAGCTGCGGCGAGTTCGCGTCCACGACGGCATTGGCGAAATGCTGTACGAAGTCGGTGTTCAGCTCGTCGCGCAGCGCCAGCAACGTCTCCGGGTTCGCGCGATAGCGGGCACGGTCATCCTCGGCGATCGGCGGATTGCCCACAGGCAGAATCCATTGCGCCGTGCGCTGGAACACGTGCACTTCGCGGATGACGTCGACGACTGCCCCGGTGATCTGCACTGCCGTCGAGCCGGTGCCGATCACACCGAGTCGCGCGCCCTCCAGCGGCACGCGGTGATCCCAACGCGCGCTGTGGAACACCCGGCCGGTGAATTCGTCGAGGCCGTCGATGTTGGGGTAGCGCGGGTGGTGCAGCACACCGGTGGCGGCGATCACCACGTCGGCGACGTCCGGCTCGCCCGTGGAAGTTTCAATGCGCCAACGTAATCCGTCGTATTCGAGCCGACGAACCTCTGTGCCGTAGCGGATCAGCCCGTCGACGCCGTAGTCATGCGCGACCGTCTCGAGGTAGCACAGGATCTCGGGACCGGGCGAAAACACATGGCTCCATTCAGGATTCGGAGCGAACGAGTAGGTGTACAAGTGCGATGGCACGTCGCAGGCGATTCCCGGGTAGGTGTTCTCCCGCCACGTGCCGCCGAGCCGATCCGCCTTCTCGTAGATGCTGACATCGTGATATCCCGCCTCGCGAAGCTTCAGCGCCGCAAGGATTCCCGCCATTCCGGCGCCGATGACGACGAAGCGCAGCTCACCCATGACGACGCGGGCGCAGCCCGTCGAGAGCGAGTGCAACGACGAAATCGGCGACGACGTCGGCGGTCACACCGTCGTCGGTGCTCAACCGCCGGTGCGCCAGCTGCCCGATCAGCGCCGCCAGCGTGAACGCGACCATTCGCGGCGGCGCGTCCACCACCTCGCCGCGGTCCTGTGCCAGCACGATGAACGTTTCGATGTCGTCGATAAACCGTTCGTAGATGCCGCCGAGGTGCTTCTCGAACCGGTCACCGAGCGCGTACGCGTCGCGGAACAACAGCTTGACGGTAGCCTTGTCGGCTTCGAAGAACTCGAACGTCGCCCGCACTGCGGTGCGCAACAGCGCCTCCGGATCGGCGGTCGGGCAGAGCGCGCCCAGCGCCGAAGC
The DNA here is from genome assembly GCA_035651275.1 of Mycobacterium sp. GTDB lineage: Bacteria > Actinomycetota > Actinomycetes > Mycobacteriales > Mycobacteriaceae > Mycobacterium. Next base: position 20,890 of record DASRFZ010000140.1, read on the forward strand.
GACATGCGAGCGCAGCGCCTCCTCCTCGACCGCCATCAACTCGTGGAAGAGGATGTCCTTGGAGTCGAAGTACCAGTAGATCGATCCGTACGCCAGGCCGGCCTGCTTCGCAACATCGGCAATTGTGGTGGCGTGGAAGCCTTTTCGAGCGAAGACGATTTTCGCGGCCGCGATGATCTCGTCGCGGCGCTGCGACTTCTCCTCTTCGCTGACTGCGCGTCGGCGTCGCGTCGTGCTAGTCACTGCCGGCCAGTTGCTCGAGCTTCGCAACTGCGTCGACGAACTCCTCCATCATGTCGAACACGACCGTGCGGGCGGGCCGCACTTTGTCCAGCGCGCCGACGACCTGTCCGACGAAGTACGTCGTCAGCTCCTGCGCCTTCGCGCCGGGATGCGCGGCCGCCTGGTTGATGCGCAGCTGTGGGCCGCCGATGAGCGCTGTCTGCAGCGGCATGCCGAGCGGATCCGGCGTGTCGGGGCGGTCCCACTCCTCGGTCCACGCCGTGCGCAGCATTCGGGCCGGCTTGCCCGTCATCGATCGGGACCGGACGGTGTCCGACGACGACGCGGCGAGGAACTTGTCCTTGACCACCGGCGGCGTCTCGGCCTCCTCCGTCGTCAGCCACACCGACCCGCACCACACGCCTTCGGCGCCGAGAGCGAACGCGGCCGCGATCTGCCGCCCGCGCGCGATGCCACCCGCCGCGAGCACGGGAATTGGATCGACGGCGTCTACTACTTCGGGCACCAGCACCATCGTCGACACCTCCCCGGTGTGACCGCCGGCCTCGGTGCCCTGCGCGACAATCAAATCGGCGCCCGCGGCGGCGTGCCGGACAGCGTGCTGCTTCGTGCCCGCCAGGGCCGCCACCAGAACGTCGTGCGCGTGCGCGCGCTCGACGAGATCGGCGGGCGGCGGCCCGAGAGCGCTTGCGATCAACCGGATGTCATGGGCGAACGCGACATCCAGCAGCGGCTCGTAGCCCTTCGGAGAGATGTTCAGCCCACCGCCGGATCGCGGCCGCGTCTGGTCGCCGCTGCGCGCGGGAACGTCGTAGCGCGCCAGCAGGTCGTCGAGGAAGGCGCGGTGCTCGTCGGGCAGCAGCGACCGCACCTTGTCCGCGTCGATGCCGCCTTCGTCGGCGCCGACATACTTGGGCGGCAGCAGCAGATCCACCCCGTACGGCTTGCCGTTCGTCTGCTCCTCGATCCAGGACAGCTCGGTCTCGAGCAGTTCCGGGGTGTGGGCGACCGCCCCGAGAACCCCGAACCCGCCCGCATTCGACACTGCGGCGACGACGTCTCGGCAGTGGCTGAAGGCACAAATGGGGAATTCCACGCCGAGCAATTCGGCGACCCGGGTTCGCATGAAAACGACGGTAGCCACTTACTGACTGATTAGTCAATCGTCATGCGGTAGTGTGCCGCCATGGCCGAGCAGTTGACCGAGGAACAGCAGCGCCAGCGCCGTCAGGCGGTGCGCGACCTGATGCCGACGACGCCGTTTCTGGCCGGCCTGGGCATCGTGTTCGAGCGCTACGATCCCGACGCCGCGACGATTCGGCTGCCCTTCCGCGAGGACCTCACCAACGACGGCACGTTCTTCCACGGCGGCGTGATCGCGTCGGTGATCGACACCGCCGGTGCCGCCGCGGCGTGGTCGAACCATGACTTCGACAAGGGCATGCGCGCCTCGACCGTCGCGATGAGCATCCAGTACGTGGGCGCCGCCAAGCGCTCCGATCTGGTGTGCCACGCGCGGACCGTGAGCCGTCGCAAGGAGCTCACGTTCACCGAAATCACCGCGACCGACGCCGACGGCAACGTCGTCGCGCACGCGGTGCAGACGTACCGGATTGTCTGAAGGTCAACACGCCTGAAACGGCTGCTCGTGCGAGCCCCCGTGTACCACAATCGGCTCAGACAGCTCGTCGTTGCGTCAGCGAGGAAGCGTGATTTTCTGTCGGGTGCTGGGCCCGCTCGAGGTCGAGGTCGACGGCGTGCCAGTGGAGTTGGGCGGGCCGGTGCCGAGGCGGCTTTTGGCGGCGTTGTCGGTGGCGGCGGGAGCGCCCGTCTCCGACGACGCGCTGGCCGAGCTGGTATGGGGATCGAACCGGCCGTCGGATATCGCTCCGACGTTGCGCGTCGTGGTTTATCGGCTCCGCGCATCGCTGGGATCCGGCGGGATGGAGGCGCTGCGCCGCACAGGGCAGGGCTACGCGTTCGCCGTCGGGGTGTGCGACACCGACCACGGCCGCTTCGCTGAGTTGGTCGACGCCGGGATGCAGGCGCTGCGCGACGGCGGGCCCGAGGCGGCGGCGGCGTCGTTGGAGGCGGCGCTGCGGCTGTGGCGCGGCGAGCCGTGGGTAGAACTCGGCGACGCCGTCGCAGTATCAGCCGCTCGCAGCAAGCTGAACGAATTGCGTGACACCGCGGTGGAGGAGTTGCAGGCGGCGCGATTGGCATGCGGGGACACTGCCCGCGCGATCGCCGCATTGACTGAAGCCGTCACCGAGTCTCCGTATCGAGAACGACGGTGGGAGCTATTGGCATTGGCGCTGTACCGCACCGGGCGCCAGACGCACGCACTCGCCGAGCTGCGCCGGGTACGACAGCTGTTCATCGACGAACTGGGCATCGAACCCGGCCGGGCGTTACGCGATCTGGAGCAGCGGATGCTCGGCCAGGACCGCAACCTCCTGCTAGTCGAGACGGCACCGCAGTCCCCCCACGCGACGGAACGGGCTTCCACGCCGCCACGCACTATCGCCAAGCCGACGACGGCGCTGTTTGGCCGTGAACAGGAACTGGCGATTCTCGGCGGACTGCTGCAAGACCACCGATTGGTTACTGTCACCGGGCCGGCCGGTGTCGGCAAGACACGCCTAGCCATCGAGTACGCCGCTGCGCAGTCCGACGCGTGGCTGGTCCGCTTGGCCGATGTTCACTCCGTTGAAGCGGTTGCGCCCGCGATTGCCGCGGCGATCGGATTGACGTACGTCGCTTGGGATCCGATGCTCGCTATTCAGCGCGCGGTAGCGGACCGGCCGGGCCTGCTGATTCTCGACAACTGTGAACACCTCAGCGACTCCGTCGCACAGATCACGGTCGGGTTGTTGGCCTCGTGCAGGCAGGTTCGAATCCTTACCACCAGCCGCCGCAGCCTCAACGCGGAAGCCGAATATGTGCTGCCGCTGCCACCACTTCCCATCGCAACCGGCGGCGCGGACGGGCCCGCGGTTGGTCTGCTGCTGAATCGCGTGGGATCGAACCGGCCCGACTGGCGACCGTCGACGAACGACCGCAAGGCCGCGCGCGAAATATGTTCCGCACTGGACGGATTGCCACTCGCGATCGAATTGGCGGCGGCCCGAGAGCGCGCCTGCGGGCTTGAAGAGATCGCCGCACATCTACGCCACCGCCTCGACATCCTTGGTGAAACGCCGCGCGGATCCATCTCGCCGCATCGGTCACTGCAGGCTGCGATCAGCTGGAGCATCGATCAACTCCCAACCTCGGATCGCGCTCTGCTCCTACGGTTATGGCCTTTCGAGGGCGGTTTCACATGGCAAGCAGCCGAAGCCGTGCACGACGTAACCACCGTGGCCCCGGTTCTTGCCACGCTTGCCGCACTGGTCGATAGGTCGGTGGTGGTGTCTGACCTATCGGCGGGCCGACCGCGATATCGGATGCTGGAGACGATAAGGCGGTATTGCGAATCGGTGGATCCGGACCCGGTCGCGACGCGAGAGGCCCACGCGGCCTGGGTGAGGACGTTCGCGGCAGAGAAGGCGTCGTTGTTGACGGGACATCACTGCGCGGAGGCACTGCGTGCGCTGGAGTCCGAACTGGCCAACATCCGGGCCGGTATTGTTCACGATCTCGAACACAACCCGACCGAGGCACTGCGTACCACGGGTGCGTTGTACTGGATGTGGGTGACCATCGGCGCCATCCACGACGGAGACCGATTGATCCGGGCAGCTTTGGAGGCATGCCCGGACGCGGCGGTCGAGGACCGGGCCCGGGGACTGATCGCCTTGTCCCGCACCTCATTTCATGGCGGCGACTCCGAACTCGCCCTGCAACTAGCCAACGATGCGCTCGCATCGCTCGAGAACAGCGCCGACTCCCACGAGGAGCTGTTTCTGGAAGCCCACTCCAGGAAATGCAACGCGCTGGCCGACCTCGATCGGCTCGCCGAACTCCGCGAGGCGGCAGCACGATTCAAGGCGGAGTCCGACCGCTGTAAGACACCTGACTATCTCCGGGCCTGCGCGCTGTTCGGCATCGGGGTCGTGCAAGCCCGCGACGGCGACCCGGCTGGCGCGGCTGAGACGTTCACCGAGTCACGCCGCATCAGCGCCCGCTGCGGATTTATATCCGGAGAAGGGATTTCGGAAGTTCTGCTCGCGTGGGCCAACCTTCGGCAATCACCGCGATCGCGAGCGACCACACTGCACGCGTTGCAGGGCTTGTCCCGGGCAGTGCGCACTTTCGAACGCCAACCCAACGTCTCCGACGCACTTGGCGCCCTCTACGCCGGCGCGTTCGCCTTGGCCGATCTCGGCGAACCAGCCGTCGCAGGAACGCTTCGCGCCGCCGTCATCGAGCACGCAGGCCGAGTCGGAACCGATCCCCGCCGATACGCCGGTCCCGATATCGATGCCCGTCTGGACAAACTCCTCGGCGACGCAATGAAAGCCGACGCGGCACCGATGAGCTGGTCGGCGATGATCGAGCTGTTCACCGAAACTGTAGAGCGACTAACGGCGAGCTAGTTGCCGCATGCGCGGCTACGCACCGGGGCCACGCATTGTCATGGAATTGAAACGGCTCGTTCCTACGGTCTGATCCATCACGGACAGGACCCTGACAGGAACGAGCCGCAAATGCCTATTGCAGTATCGACGCCCGCGCCGAGCGAACGTGCAGCGCGCACTGTCGCGAAAGCGTTTGCCCCGGCAGCTGTTTGGCTGGCTATGGTGGCCGCATCGGTGGGGTGCTCGCACCAGCCCTCCGCGCCACCGGCGAACTCACCCGCCGCCGCAGCGCGAGAGACCGTGTCCGCCCAGCAGATCGACGACCAGTCGTTCTGCCAGCAAGCCCGCCAGGCCGGCATCACGAATGCAGCGCTGATCGCCGAAAACGCTGATCCGACCACGCTGTTGGCGGCACTGGACCAGATGGTGCCCAACGCGCCGGCAGCGATCCACGACGACTTCGCCACCTTCGTCAAGCTCGAACACGGCATCCTCAGTACCGGCGGTCCAGACCGCCCATCGCCGGTGAGTATCGGCGGGCCGTCTGCGCGCACCGCGTTGACGCATGTGCAGAGCTACCTGCGCGACATCTGTCACCTCAGCTGATCAGCCTGACCATTCCGTCTATGCCTCGACGGTCCGAAAGGAGGTGTCGCACAGCGGATGATCCGTGCATGATGCGCCCGGTCGAACACCAGGAGGTTGGTCGCCGAACTGGCCGCCGACCGCAATTGCCAAGGGCGCAAAGAAATTTCACATTGGCGCGCCGGACAGGAACGTACGGCGCCCGACGTACATACCTTAAGGAAGACATCATGACTAACCCCATTCTGCAACGCCTCACGCTCATGTCGCTGCCCGTAACTGCGTTGGCTGTCACCGGTGCGCTCGGTTCGCCAACCCCCGCGTTCGCGGACCCGCTGCCGTATGGACCCGATACTTGTATCCAGGGGTACGTGTGGCGCGAAGCGAACTCCAACGACCACGTCTGTGTCACGAACGCGGTACGCAGCCAAACCGCACAGGAAAATCAGCTCGCAGCCCAACGGCGCAGTCCTAATGGCGGAGAGTACGGCCCCGACACCTGCGCCCAGGGCTATGTGTGGCGGGAGGCGTTCGAAGGTGACCACGTCTGCGTAACCCCGAATAGCCGCACGCAGGCGGCCAATGACAACGCCGCCGCGGCGTCGAGGATGTCGGTGAACAAGCCAAGTCAGCCGCCGTCGTCGCCGTCGAAGCCGCCATGGTGCGCCCTTCCCGATCCGGCCGGCATTTCACCGGGCTGCTAGCGGCACCCGCACCAGAAAGTTCGGCACGGCTTGCCCGCGCTGGGCGCGAACTTCCTCAAAGAAACGCGCAACCGCGGTCGCGAACAGCGAATCCTTGTCCCCGAACCGGCGCAGGACGGTCTGCACGGTCACCCCGGCGCGGTCGGCCACATCGGCAAGGGTGATCACAGTTCAGTCGCGCCGAATCCCCAAGACCCGTAACAGTTCCGGGCGACGCAGGGTCAGACTGATCCACAGCAGGATGCCGACGTACGCGCCCGACAGCACGAACGCGAACAACGGCTTGTCCGCCCGAAGATTCGCAGTCACTGCGCCGCCGAGGTACGCGGTGAGGCCGAGTGCGCCGAGCACCGCGGTGCGCGGAATGAGAAACACGACCAGGCAGACGAGCAGTACCCATCCGATGACCATCGTCTTATCGGCCGAAAAGCCCAGCGCCACAGTGCCGTCCCGGCTCATCTTCGTGTCGACGATCTTCGTGATGCTGTCGAAGGCCAGAAACACGGCAAGCACAACGGTAAGGACGGTGCCTGCTATCCAGGCCGGTGACCTGCGCGGTCGGGCAACGTTGTCCTTTTCGGTTTGGCGGGCGGTCGTCATGGTCGTAACTCCTTCGTCGGGGGCATGTCGTCAGTTCTGACCGCCCGCGGTCCGAAAACTCATCGGACGTCGACATCACCGGGTTACGTCATGGCGCGAGCACTCCGTGCACCGGCGGGACGCCGTCACGTTCGCCGGCCATCGTCGCAAGCAGATCCTCCACGTCGTCGAACCCGACGCAGCGGCGCGGGAGGTCCGCGAATGGGTAGCGGCCCGATACCAGTAGGTCGAGTGCAGCGCGATACGCGACCGTGTCCACGCCGAGTGCGCCGAGAATGCGTAACTCCTTGAACACCACCATGTCCGGCAAGAAACCGGGGGCGCCGGCGTTCCAGCCGCGGGTTCCGGCGACGACGACGGTTCCGCCGGTGCGGGCGAGCGCGATCGCCTGCGCGAACGCGGCGGGAGCCTTGGCGGTGACGTCGACGACGACGTCTGCCAGTGCGCCGGTCACGCTCTTCAACGCTTCGACGGGATCGTCGACCGCGACATCGACGGTAAGATCGGCACCGAATTCGGTTGCCAGCGCCAGCCTTTCGGCGTCCCGAGGTCCCATCCCCGTCACCATCACGAAACCCGCACCGGCCTCCTTCGCGGCGGCGGCGGCACACAGCCCGCGAACGCCCGGTCCGAGCACAGCGACGACATCGCCCGGCTTGGTATCGGCAACCGTTGTACCCCAGCGGATTCCGGCACCCAGCGGGTTGAACAGCGTCGCAACCACCGGATCGAGCTCAGCCGGCACCGGCAGCACCATCGAGTCCGGCGCCAAATACTGGTACTCGGCGTAGCCGCCCCACAGGCCCGGCTCGCGGTCCACCGGGATGAACCCGTACATGTCGCCGATTCCGTGGCGTTCACAATGCCGGTACTCGCCGGCGAGGCAGGGCGGGCAAGTTCGGCAGGACTGGAACACCTCGACGGCAACTCGATCTCCGACGTCGACGCCCCACCGCCGGGCCGCGCCGGGGCCGATGGCCGCGATGACGCCGACGGTCTCGTGGCCGGGGACGAACGCGAACCCGCCAGAAAGTTCTCCGGTGTACTGCTCGTGGTCCGTCCCGCACAGGCCGCAGGCCGCCACCTGCACCAATGAGTCCTCGTCGCCAATGTCGGGAATCGGCAGCCGCCGGCCGACCAGCCGTCGCGGCGCCTCCAACACCAGCGCCCGCGCACCTGCGCCATCGGGCATAGGCGCGACGCTAGCCAGCTGTTGACTGATATGTCAATCTATAGACGTGCAGGACCCGATCGCGCTCGCGGCTGCCCCGCGCTGGCACGGCCAGGCCGGCCGATTGGAGGTTTGGTACGCGACGCTGTCGGACCCACTGACGCGCGCCGGGCTGTGGATTCACCACGAAACGGTCGCGCCCATCGACGGCTCGCCCGCCCACGGGCACGGCTGGGTGACCGTCTTCCCCGCCGACGGCTCACCGTGCACAGAACGCTTCGGCCCTGCGCCAGTCCAGCCGGGAACCAGCGGTCGGTGGTTCAGCGTTGCCGGTGTCGAAGCCGCGTCCGAGGCATTCACCGGAACGGCCGGATCTTTCGGCTGGGAGGCCCGATGGCAGAACGCGACCCCGCCGCTGTGGACCTTTCCGCGTGCCGCCTGGGAGCGGGAGGTGCTACCCGGGGCTCAGGTGGTGATCGCGCCTTCGGCCGAATTCACCGGGGCGATAACCACTTTCGGCCAGCGCCACAGCTTGGACGGCTGGCGCGGGGCCGTCGCCCACATCTACGGACACGGCAACGCCAAGCGCTGGGGCTGGATTCACGCCGACCTCGGCGACGGAGATGTGGTCGAGGTCGTCACCGCGGTCTCGCACCGGCCGGGGCTGCGGCGGCTTCCGCCGATGGCCTTCATCCGGTTTCGGCTCGACGGGCGGGACTGGCCGAAGGGGCTCGCGCCGTCAGTGCGGATGCGCACGATCCTCGACGCGCGGCACTGGCAGATCGCCGGCCGGATTGGCGGCCGCAAAGTGCTGATCCGCGTCGACCAGCCCGAAGAACGGTGTGTCAGCCTGAGATACACCGACCCCGACGGCGCGACCGCCGTGTGCACCAACAGCGAGCAGGCAGACGTCTACGTCGAGCTCGGCGACCGCAGATGGTCGGTGCTCGGCACCGGGCATGCGGAAGTCGGGTTGCGCGGCGAGGATGCGCCGGCCGTCAACGAGAGGCTCGCCCGCAGCTAGTCGCCCTCCCCCGCGAGGGGACGTGATCTCGGCCACCCCTACAACCAACGCGTGACAGCCACCACGTGGCTGTGATATCAATAGGTATATTCCTATTAGGTATATACCTAGCCGGTTGGAGGACGGATGACAGCACAGCTCGACACCTGCACCCCCACCGCCGTGATCGATCGCATCTCGGTGGTGCTCGACGCATTCGACGGCCCCGGCCGGCTGACCCTCTCGCAGGTGGTGCGACGCACCGGCTTGCCGCGATCGTCGGCGCATCGGATGCTCGAGCAGCTGGTTGCGGTGCGGTGGCTGCGGCGGCAGGGCCGCGACTACGAGCTCGGGATGCGGCTGGTCGAGCTGGGATCGCTTGCGGTTCACCAGGATCGGCTGCATCGAGCGGCGTTGCCGTTGCTGCACGAACTGCACCGCGCCACTGGCCACGTCGTACATCTCGCGGTCCTCGACGGCGCTGACGTGGTGTATCTGGAAAAGATCGGCGGCCCGATGGCGAGCGCGTTGCCGTCGAGAGTGGGTGGCCGGCACCCGGCCCATTGCACCGCCGTCGGCAAGGCGATTCTGGCGTTCTCCGAGCTGGGCCGCCGCACCGCGGTCAATGCCGACCTGCGCAGCCGCAAGACCAGATATTCGATCTCCACGGCTGCTCAGCTGCAGAGCGAGCTGGACAAGGTTCGCGCGCACGGCGTCGCGCACGACCAGGAGGAGTCCGTGCCCGGCGTCGGGTGCGTGGCCGCGCCGATCGGCAACGACGGTGATGCCATCGCTGCGGTGTCGGTGTGCGGGCCAGTCGACCGGATGACGTTCGACCATCGGCTCACGGCGCCCGTGCGAACGACCGCACTGCGCATTTGGCGCAACCTCGACGAGGCGCCAGTCCGTCCGACCCTTCAGCGACCGCGGCCGCTGCGAGTTGCGCCGGCGACGCGTCCGGCAGTCAGCGAAACCCGGACCCTGCAATACGCGTGATGGTTACTACGCGTCGGAATCCTCGGCGCGAGCTTGCGTCTCGACCTCGCGCCAGCGTCCGGCCCGCGGCGTCGGAAACTCTCCGCCCGCTTGGGTTTTCGCGTCGTCGAGCACTGACTGCGCGTCATCGATTTCTTTGATCAGCTGCTCCGCCAGTTCGCGCTCGGCCGCGTAGTAGCGTTCGGACCATTGCATCGCGATCCGCGGGTAGGCCCACGCCGGCTCCGCCCCGGCAACACGAGCATCGGTC
>DASRFZ010000141.1:0-4404 GCA_035651275.1 Mycobacterium sp.
AGGCCGTCGCGGATCTCGACGCGTCGCACCAACCCGACGACTACCTGACCGCCACGACCGACGCTGTTGATGCGCTGTCCAACCTGCTGACCCGATTGGGGGCCTGATCCATGGCCGCTCCAGATATTTCCGTCGTCGGCAGCTTCGCCGATATCCCTTTGCACGGCGATCAACCCACCACACCGCCCACCGACGGCGACGTCACCGCACACGTCGCAGCGGCCGCCAGCGCGCACGGTTACGCCGCCGAACAGTTGGACTGGCACACCCCCGAAGGGATCGTCGTCAAGCCCGTCTACACCGCGGCCGACCGCGCCGCCGCGGCCGCAGCGGGCTATCCGCTCAACAGCTTTCCGGGGGAACCCCCGTACCTGCGCGGGCCCTACCCGACGATGTATGTCAACCAGCCCTGGACAATTCGGCAATACGCGGGCTTTTCCACCGCCGCCGAGTCGAACGCGTTCTACCGCCGCAACCTCGCCGGCGGGCAGAAGGGACTGTCGGTCGCCTTCGACCTGGCCACCCACCGCGGCTACGACTCCGACCATCCCCGGGTCAAGGGTGACGTCGGAATGGCCGGCGTCGCAATCGATTCCATCCTCGACATGCGCCAGCTGTTCGACGGCATCGACTTGTCGACGGTGTCGGTGTCGATGACGATGAACGGTGCGGTGCTGCCGATCCTCGCGCTCTACGTGGTGGCCGCGGAAGAACAAGGCGTGCCGCCGGAGAAGCTCGCCGGGACCATCCAGAACGACATCCTCAAGGAGTTCATGGTCCGCAACACCTACATCTACCCGCCGAAGCCGTCGATGCGGATCATCTCCGACATCTTCGCCTATACCAGCGCCAAGATGCCGAAGTTCAATTCGATCTCGATCTCCGGCTATCACATCCAAGAAGCCGGTGCGACAGCCGATCTCGAGCTCGCCTACACGCTCGCCGACGGTGTTGAATACATCAAAGCGGGGTTGGCCGCCGGCTTGGATATCGACCAGTTCGCACCGCGGCTGTCGTTCTTCTGGGGCATCGGCATGAACTTCTTCATGGAGGTCGCCAAGCTGCGGGCTGGTCGGCTGCTGTGGAGCGAGCTCGTCGCCGAGTTCGGCCCGAAGAACCCCAAATCGCTGTCGCTGCGCACACATTCGCAGACCTCCGGCTGGTCGCTGACCGCGCAGGACCCGTTCAACAACGTCGCGCGCACCTGCATCGAGGCGATGGCCGCCACGCAGGGCCACACGCAGTCGTTGCACACCAACGCTCTCGACGAAGCACTCGCGCTGCCGACCGACTTCTCGGCACGGATCGCCCGCAACACGCAGCTGATGCTGCAGCAGGAGTCGGGTACCACGCGACCGATCGACCCGTGGGGCGGTTCGTATTACGTCGAATCGCTGACACACCAACTTGCCCTCAAGGCGCGCGCGCACATTCACGAGGTCGACGAGCACGGCGGCATGGCTCAGGCCATCAGCGACGGCATTCCGAAGCTGCGAATCGAGGAGGCCGCCGCCCGCACGCAGGCCCGCATCGACTCGGGCCAGCAGCCGGTGGTCGGGGTGAACAAATACCAAGTCGACGAGGACCACGCGATCGAAGTGCTCAAGGTCGAGAACAGCCGGGTGCGTGCCGAACAGCTGGCCAAGCTCGAACAGCTGCGCGCCGGTCGGGATCAATCGGAGGTCGACACGGCCCTGAACGCGCTGTCGCAAGCGGCAGCCGGGGACGGCAACTTGCTGGAGTTGTCGATCAATGCCGCACGCGCGAAGGCGACAGTCGGCGAGATCTCCGATGCGCTGGAGAAGGTGTTCGGGCGGCACCAGGCCGAGATCCGTACCATTTCCGGGGTCTACCGCGACGAAGTTGGAAAGGGCAGCAACATCAGTTCCGCGAGCGAGCTCGTCGAGAAGTTCGCCGAGGCCGACGGCCGGCGGCCTCGCATCCTGGTGGCCAAGATGGGTCAGGACGGTCATGACCGCGGCCAGAAGGTGATCGCAACCGCGTTCGCGGACATCGGGTTTGACGTCGACGTCGGGTCGCTGTTCTCGACACCGGAGGAGGTCGCGCGCCAAGCTGCCGACAACGACGTGCACGTGATCGGGGTGTCGTCGTTGGCTGCCGGGCACCTGACGCTGGTGCCGGCGCTGCGCGATGCGCTCGCCGAAGTCGGCCGCCCCGACATCATGATCGTGGTCGGGGGCGTCATCCCGCCGGACGACTTCGACGAGCTTTACCAGGCCGGCGCGACAGCGATCTTCCCGCCCGGCACCGTCATCGCCGACGCCGCAATCGGCCTGTTGCGCAAGCTCGCCGAGCGGCTGGGGTACAGCCTCAGCTGATGGCCGACTCGCTCGTCGACGCGGTCCGCAGCGGTGACCGTACTGAACTGTCACGCGCGATCACACTTGTCGAGTCGACACGGCCCGATCATCGCGAGCAGGCCCAGCAGCTGTTGATGGAACTCCTGCCCGACGCCGGACATGCGCTGCACGTGGGTATCACCGGTGTGCCCGGTGTCGGCAAATCGACGGCAATCGAAGCGCTCGGCATGATGCTGATCGAGCAGGGCCACCGCGTCGCCGTTCTTGCCGTCGATCCGTCGTCCACCCGTACCGGCGGATCGATTCTCGGCGACAAGACCCGAATGGCGCGGCTTGCAAACGATCCCAATGCCTATGTGCGGCCGTCGCCGACCTCGGGGACGCTCGGCGGCGTGGCCAAAGCGACACGCGAGACCATCGTGCTGCTGGAAGCCGCGGGATTCGACGTGATCCTTGTCGAAACGGTCGGCGTCGGCCAATCCGAAGTCGCCGTCGCCAACATGGTCGATTGCTTCGTGTTCCTGACGTTGGCCCGGACGGGAGACCAGCTGCAGGGCATCAAGAAAGGCGTGCTCGAGCTCGCCGACATCGTCGTCGTGAACAAGGCCGACGGGGAGCACGCTACCGAGGCCAAGTCCGCCGCCCGCGAACTGACGATGGCGATTCGGCTGATCTATCCCCGCGACACCTTGTGGCGCCCTCCGGTTCTCACCATGAGCGGGCTGGAAGGTGAAGGGCTTCAAGAACTCTGGGATACCGTGTTGCGGCACCGCGACGTGCTGCGGGAAGCGGGGGAGTTCGAGACGAAACGCCGTCAGCAACAGGTGGACTGGATGTGGTCGATGGTGCGCGACACCGTGCTCGACCGGGTGCTCTCCAATCCGAAGGTCAAGGACATTCGTACCGAAGTCGAACGGCGGGTGCGCGAGGGCGAGTTGACCGCAGCGCTAGGGGCGCAACGCATTATCGACACCGCGTCAACCGGTTAACAGAACGATAACAACCGCGTTTGTTCGCCCAGCTAACGGGTAATTATTAGAGTGTGACTCGCGCTAACCTGCATCTGGTCGACGGCGGTTTGCCCAATGGCGTTCAGGGCGCTGCCGATCCGCACTTCGGCTGTGCGATCGGATTGTTCTCCAAACTCTTTCCGGGACGGCGGTTCGGCGGCGGTGCGCTGTCGGTCTACCTCGACGGTCGGCCCGTCGTCGACGTCTGGACGGGATGGTCGGACCGCCACGGCGACGTGAAGTGGTCGGCCGACACCGGCGCGATGGTGTTCTCCGCGACCAAAGGCGTTGCCGCCACGGTCATTCACCGGCTCGTCGACCGCGGTCTGCTGTCTTATGACGCTCCCGTGGCTGAGTTCTGGCCGGAGTTCGGCGTGAACGGTAAGGCGCTGATCACCGTGCGGGATCTGATGCGGCACCGGGCCGGCCTGTCGAACCTCAACGGCGTCACCAAATCTGAGCTCCTCGACCACATCGCGATGGAGCAGCGGGTTGCGGCTGCGCCCGCGACCCGGCTCGTCGGTCACCCGGCTTACCATGCCCTGACGTACGGCTGGCTGATCTCCGGGCTGGCGCGCTCCGTCACGGGTCTCGGTATGCGCGAACTGATCCGCACCGAAATCGCCCGCCCGCTCAACACCGACGGCTTGTATCTAGGTCGGCCACCGGCGGACGCCCCCACTCAGTGCGCGCAGATCCTGATGCCCCAGAGCAAGCGCGCGAACCCCGTGTTCAATTTCCTCGCACCCAAATACGCGGCGCTGTGGTTTTCCGGCGGATTCGGCTCGATGTACTTCCCTGGCGCGAAATCCTTTGTGCAGGGCGATATTCCATTCCTGGACAGTGAGATCCCGTCCGTCAACGGCGTCATGACCGCCCGCGGGCTGGCCAAGATGTACGGCGCCCTCGCGAACGGCGGCCGGATCGACGGCAAGCGGTTCCTGTCCGCGGAACTGGTGCGCGGGTTGAGCGGTCGCCCGTCGTTGCGTCCCGATCTGAACATCTTGGTGCCGCTGGCCTGGCATCTGGGCTATCACTCGGTGCCGGTTCCCGGCGTCCTGCCCGGCTTCGGC
>DASRFZ010000142.1:0-10991 GCA_035651275.1 Mycobacterium sp.
GGCGACGGTGTGCCCAGATGGATGGTCGCCGCCGCGCCGCCGTGGTTCGCCGCTGCGGCGCGGAACAGAATCCGGCTTACAGGCCAACTCGTCCGCCCTCGGCCTTCGGCGATGGCCCGATCGAGGGAGGCGGGGGCGCGAGGCGGGGCCTACAGCTCCTTGCGCACGGCCTTCTTCAGCGCCTTGAGCGCCGCACCCAGTTGCTCGCGACAACGACGCGCGAGCTCACCCTCGCGCTCGTACAGCAACCCGTACGTGAACGTGTCCTCGCCCGCCGTGTGCGCCGCGTCCGCCTGCTGGCTCAAATGCGTCCGGCTGACGACGCTGTCCTGGTGATCGCCGAGCAGCGACTGGATGTTCTTCGCCGCATCCGAGACCTTCGAAGCGCCCACGGCCGACGCGGTGTATCGCAATCGCTTGGCGCCCTTGCGAATTCGATGCAATGCCTCGTCGCGGTGTTCGACCTCGGCCTTGTCGGCACGCTTGGCGTGCTTACGCACCCTCTTATAAGCCGCCTCGACCGTCGTGTCTGATGCCGCCCCTTCGCCCGGCTCCGGCACAGCGGGCTCAGAGGCGACCAATCCTTCAAGCGCGTCCAGCAGCCGGAAATACCGCTGAGAACGCACGGCCGCCACCGACTTTCGCCACCCGGACCGGTACCGTCGGCGGGCGCCCTCGACCAGTCGCTCGCGCACCGGCCCGCGTACCAACTCGTCGGGCAACTCATCGAGTGCGGTCGAGTACCGCTGCGCCAACACTTCCGCGTCACGCGCGATGCCGAGCACACTCGCCAGCTGCCGCAGCTCGTCGAGAACCCAGGCGTCGTCGGTCAACCCGAACGCCGACTCCGACGACTGCAGCAGGCTTCGGATCTTGCGCGTCGTCACGCGCATCTGATGCACCGAATCGTCGACGTCCGCGCGGACCGCGCGGTCCCACGTCAGCAGGTTCTCGACCTCCTCCGCGACCGCCCGGTGCACCGGATCGTCGGCCGGCATCATCTGTGGCGGGGGGGAACCCAGCACCCGCGCCAACTTCGAGCCATGGCCCGCCGGCTTCGCGCCCGCGTCGAGAAGCCGATTCGCCAACCGGTCCAGAAGATCGGGATGTCCATACGGCGACAACTCGAGTTCCCATTCCCGCCAACGCTGTTCGTCGTCGTCGCCGTCGGCCCACGCCGTCACGTCGTCGTCGGCGAACTCCGCCAGCGCCAACCCGTCCGCACCGAACAGGCAGTCCACCGTGCGGTTCGTCGTGATGCGCGCCACCGGCGCCAGCGGACGGTCACGCACGATGGCCAGCACCACGTCGAGTAGTTCGCCGGGAACGTCGTCGGAAAGCGGCGCCCGCACTTCGGTTCTGGCGTCCGGTCCGGCCGGCAACTTCAAGTGCCACCCAGCGTCGGAGCCACCCGTGCGTCGTCGCAACGTGATTCGGTGCACCGCGAGATCACGTCCAGGCGTGTCGTAATACACGGCATCAAGGGCAAGAGCGGGCGCCCGCTCCACCCGCGCCACGGCAGCGAGCCCGTCGAACGACGGCGACACCGTCGACTCGTCGACGTCGAACTTGCGCTCAATCTCCAGATGTCGGGACATCACGCACAGCGTGCCATACCCCGGTGAACGTCAGAAGCTGTGTTCTTCGGCGGGAAACGTGCCGGTAGCCACCTCGTCGGCGTATTGGCGTGCGGCCCTGCCCAATTCGGCGCCGACGTCGGCGAAGCGCTTCACGAACCGTGCGGTCTTGCCGCCCGTCATCCCGGCCATGTCCTGCCACACCAGCACCTGCGCATCGCAGTTGGGGCCTGCGCCGATACCGATCGTCGGGATCGTCAGCTTGCCGGTGATCTGCGTGGCCAGTTCGGCGGGCACCATCTCCATCACCACCGAGAACGCCCCGGCCTCTGCGACCGCGATCGCGTCGGCGATGGTCTGCTCGGCCGCGTCGCCGCGGCCCTGTACGCGGAAACCGCCAAGCGAGTTCACGCTCTGTGGCGTGAAGCCGATGTGCGCCATCACTGGAATCCCGGCTGCCGACAGCACGGAGATCTGCTCGGCAACACGCTCGCCGCCCTCCAGCTTCACCGCGTGCGCGCCCGCCTCTTTCATGAACCGGGTCGCGCTGGCAAGTGCCTGCTGGGGGCCGGCCTCGTAGCTGCCGAACGGCATGTCGGCCACCACGAGCGCGTGCGGCGCCCCGCGCACCACCCCGCGCACCAGCGGGATGAGCTCGTCGATCGAAATCGGCACCGTGGTGTCGTAGCCGTAGACGACATTGGCGGCGGAGTCGCCGACCAGCAGTACCGGGATGCCGGCCTCGTCGAAGACGCGAGCCGTCGAATAGTCGTAGGCCGTGAGCATCGCCCACTTGTGGCCTTCGGCCTTCATTTTCTGGAGGTGATGAATGCGGGTCTTGCTGCGCGGGCTTGCGCCAGCAGCTCCGTAAACCGTCTGCTCAGACATCGCTGTCCCTTGCGTTGGTCGGGTCGATCCTCGTGGCCCAAAGCCTGGGTCCCCGGGTTCGTCTGACCCATTCAGTCTGCCACAACCAGGTCGCCGACCTAGCATCGGCCCATGCAACGGCTCAGCGGACTCGACGCCAGCTTCTTGTACCTCGAAACGGCTCAACAGCCCCTGCACGTGTGCTCGCTCTTGGAACTGGACACCTCGACGATCCCCGGCGGATACACCTTCGACAGGCTGAAAGACGAATTGGCGTTGCGGATCAAGGGCATGCCGATCTTCCGCGAGAAGATCGTCGACAGCCCGTTCAACCTCGACCACCCGGTGTGGGCGGAGGACGACGACTTCGACATCGAACACCACGTCCACCGGATCGGCCTGCCCGCCCCCGGCGGGCGGAACGAACTAGCCGAGATCTGCGGCCACATCGCGTCCCTGCAGCTCGACCGAAGCCGGCCGCTGTGGGAGACCTGGGTGATCGAGGGTGTTGACGGCACCGACGCGGGCCAGGGCGGCCGGCTGGCGATTTTGACGAAGGTGCATCACGCAGGCGTCGACGGAGTCAGCGGCGCGAACCTGATGTCGGTGCTGTGCAGCACGGAGCCCGACGCCCCGCCGCCGGAACCGGTTGACGGCGCCGGCGGCGTGAACCAGCTGGAGTTGGCGGTCGGCGGATTGGTCCGCTTCGCCACCCGGCCTCTGCAGCTTGCCAAGGTGGTGCCGCTGACGCTGGCGAGTGCTGTCGAGACGGTCCGTCGCGGCGTCAGTGGCAAGGCGATGACGGCGCCGTTCCGGGCGCCGCAGACCCCGTTCAATGCGAAGGTGACCGGTCACCGCAACATCGCGTGGGCGAAGCTGGACCTCGAGGACCTCAAGACCGTCAAGAACCGATTCGGCGTCAAGCTCAACGACGTCGTGATGGCGCTGTGCGCCGGAGTGCTGCGCAAGTTCCTGCTCGACCGCGGCGAGCTTCCCGACAATCCGTTGGTCGCGATGGTGCCGGTGTCGGTGCGCGACAAATCCGATCGCGCCGGCCGCAACCAGGTCTCGGGAATGTTTTCCAGCCTGCACACCGACATCGACGACCCGGCCGAGCGTCTGCACGCGATATCCAAAGCGAATTCGGCTGCGAAAGAACACAGTTCGGCGATCGCGGCTACCCTGCTGCAGGATTGGTCGCAGTTTGCCGCGCCCGCGGTGTTCGGTATCGCGATGCGGGTGTACTCCAGCAGCCGGTTGACCGAGAGCCGGCCAGTGCACAACCTCGTGATCTCCAACGTGCCCGGCCCGCAGATGCCGCTGTATTTCGTCGGCGCCGAGATCAAAGCGATGTACCCGCTCGGGCCGATCTTCCACGGGTCTGGTCTGAACATCACCGTGATGTCGCTGAACGGAAAACTCGACGTCGGCCTCATCTCGTGCCCGGAGTTGTTGCCCGACCTATGGGATCTCGCCGACGATTTCGGGGCCGGCCTTGCCGAGCTGCTCGCGGCGCACCCGTGAGTCGGCTGCGGCGGGTCAGGCCGTCGTCATGGCAGCATGTGGTGCCATGGACCGAACTCGCCGCCTTGCATGTGTCGTGGTGGTGGCGCTCATGGTCCTCGCGGTCGGCAGCTGCAGCCGGCTGACCGACGGCCGGGCGGTCCTGGAGATCCCCAAGCCGGGAACGCCGATTGCCTGGTATCCGTGCACGTACACCGGTCCGGTCAACCCGATTCTGGCCGCCGCCAAGTGCGGCAAGCTCGGCGTGCCCGTCGACTACTCCAAGCCCGACGGCCCGGCCGCATCGATATACGTCGTCAAGTTCGCCGCGACCGGCCAGAGGATCGGCTCGCTGGTGGTCAACCCCGGCGGGCCCGGCGAATCCGGCGTCGACCTCGCGCTGTCGCTTGTGCGGTCGTTGCCTGCACAGCTGCGGGAACGGTTCGATCTTGTCGGCTTCGACCCGCGGGGTGTTTCGCGGTCCAAGCCCGAGCTGTGGTGCAACTCCGACCACGACAACGACGTGGTGCGGGCCGACCCGCAGGTCGACTACAGCCCGGCTGGGGTCGCCCACATCGAAGGGCTGACCAAGCAGTTCGTCCAGCGCTGCATCGACAAGATGGGCAAGGAGTTCCTCGCGAACGTCGGCACTGCGAACGTCGTCAAGGACGTCGACCGGCTGCGTGACGCGCTCGGCGACAAGCAGCTGACGTATCTCGGCTACTCGTACGGAACGCGCATCGGCGCGAGCTACGCCGAAGCCTTCCCGCAGAACGTGCGCGCGATGGTGCTCGACGGCGCGATCGACCCGAACGCCGACCCGATGGAGGCCGATATCCGGCAGGCCGAGGCGTTCCAGAAGGCGTTCAACGACTATGCGACCGATTGCGCGAAATCACCCGACTGCCCGCTGGGCAGCGATCCCGCCAAGGCCGTCGACGTCTATCACAGCCTGGTCGACCCTCTAGTCGACAAACCCGCACCGACGGCGGGCCCGCGCGGACTCTCCTATCCTGACGCGACGGTCGGCACGATCCTGCCGTTGTACTCACCGTCGTTGTGGCCCAAGCTGTCTGACGCGTTGCGGGAGCTCGCTGGCGGACATGGCGACAAGATGCTCGCGCTGGCCGACCAGTACATGCAACGGGACCGCGACGGCCACTACACCAACTCCACCGATGCGCGATCGGCGGTGACCTGTGTCGACCGCCCGCCAATCACCGACCGCGCCAAGGCCGTTGAGGAAGACCGACGGCTACGTCAGGTCGCGCCGTTCATGTCCTACGGCCAGTTCACCGGGTATGCGCCGCTGGGAACATGCGCGTTCTGGCCGGTGCCGCCGACGAGCCAGCCGCATGAGATCGCGGTGCGCGATCTTGCGCCCGTGCTTGTGATTTCGACGACGGGCGACCCGGCGACCCCGTATCAGGCCGGGGTCGATCTTGCCCACCAGCTCGGTGGAGCGCTGCTGAGTTTCGACGGCACGCAGCACACCGTCGCGTTCGAAGGCAAACCGTGCGTCGACGACATCGTGACGCACTACCTCGTCGACCTGACGCTGCCGTCGCCGGATGCGCGATGCTGAATCCGGTTGCAGCCCACAAACTTTGGGTGGTCGCCGTCGCGGCGGCCCTGGTTGTCACTTCCTGCACAAAGGTCATCGGCGGCACCGCGGGAGTGGCGCCGCCGGGATCGCCCACCGGGACAGCGCCCGGGTCGACGTCACCGGGGGCCGCGCCCCCGGCTGCCGCGCCGTCGATCAAGTGGGGACCGTGCACAACTCAGCCCTCCGACCAGACGCCGGCGGGCGCGGAGTGCGGAAAGCTGACCGTCCCGATCGACTACAGCAAGGCCCAAAGTGGCGATGCCACACTCGCTTTGATCCGGTTTCGGGCCACCGGTGACAAGATCGGGTCGCTGATGCTCAATCCCGGTGGGCCGGGAGTGTCGGCGATCGACTTCGTGGGCAGCATTTACAGCGCGTTGCCCAAGCAGTTGCGCGAACGGTTCGACATCGTGGGCTTCGACCCGCGCGGAGTCGGTGCGTCGACGCCCGCGATCTGGTGCAACTCGGACGCCGACAACGACCGCGACCGCGCAGATCCGCAGGTGGACTACAGCCCTGCCGGGGTGGCCCGTATCGAAGGCCTGACAAAGGAATTCGTCTCGCGCTGCTCTGACAAGACGGGCAACGAGTTTCTTGCCAACGCCGGGACGAAGAACGTCGCGAAGGACATGGACCGGATTCGCGCTGCGCTCGGCGACGACAAGCTCAACTATGTCGGCTTCTCGTACGGGACGAGCATCGGCGGCAACTACGCGGAACAGTTCCCGCAGAACGTGCGGGCGATGGTGCTCGACGGTGCGGTCGATCCGACTGTCGATCCGATGCGGGTGGGCGTTCTTCAGGCACAGGCGTTCCAGAAGGCGTTCGACGACTTCGCCACCGACTGCGCGAAATCACCTGACTGCCCGCTGGGTACGGAACCGGCCAAAGCCGTCGACGTGTTTCACAGCTTGGTCGATCCGCTCGTCGACAAACCAGCCCCCACGTCCGACCCGCGCGGGCTGAGCTACCCGGACGCGATCACCGGCACGATTTCCGCGCTGTATTCACCGTCGTTCTGGGAGGACTTGACCAAAGGCCTGACCGAACTGCGCGACAAGTCGAATGCGGACGACCTGCTGGGTCTGGCCGACCAGTACTGGGAGCGAGACCCTAACGGCCACTACACCAATTCGTCTGACGCCAACATCGCGATCAATTGCGCCGACGCGCCGTATCCGAAAGACCCGCAGCCGTGGGTGGAGCAGGACAAGCAAGTTCGCGCGGTCGCGCCGTTCCAGTCCTATGGCCAATTCACCGGTTACGCGCCGAGGGGTGCGTGCGCGTTCTGGCCCGTGCCGGCCGACGATCACCCGCACGCGCTCTCGGCGCCCGGCTTGCCGCCCGTCGTCGTCGTGTCCTCGACCGGCGATCCGGCGACGCCGTACGACAACGGCGTTCACCTCGCCGATCAGCTGCACGGGGCGCTCCTGACGGTCGACGGCACCCAACACACAGCGACCTTCTCCGGGCATCAGTGCGTCGACGACGTCGTCGCCCACTACCTCGTCGACTTGACTACGCCGCCCGCTGGGGCGCGATGCTGAAACCGCCTATGAGACATAAACTCTGGGCGATCGTCATTGCGGTTGCCCTTGCTGTGACGTCATGCGGCAAAGTTGTAGACGGTCATGCGAGGATGGCCCGTTCGCCGTTGGGATCGGCGATCGAGTGGCGGCCATGCGCGGTCGCGCAGGGCGCGGAGTGCGGCGAGTTGACGGTGCCGGTCGATTACAGCAAGCCCGAAAGTGGGGTCGCGACAATCGCTGTGGCACGCGTGCGGGCAACCGGCACCAGAATCGGTTCGCTGGTGCTCAACCCCGGCGGGCCAGGCGAATCGGGCGTCGAAGCGATCGGCAACATGCTCGACAAGGTGCCGACCGACCTTCGCGAGAAGTTCGACATCGTCGGATTTGACCCGCGCGGCGTCCGCAATTCCAGGCCCGCCGTGTGGTGCAACTCCGACGCCGACAACGACCGACTGCGCGCCGATCCGTCGCAGGTCGACTACAGCCCGGCCGGCGTCGCCCACATCGAAGAGCTGACAAAGCAATTCGTGCAACGCTGCGTCGACAAGATGGGCAAGGAGTACCTCGCCAACGTCGGCACAGCGAGCGTCGTCAAGGATCTCGACGCGCTGCGGGCCGCACTGGGCGACGCCAAGTTGACCTACCTCGGGTTCTCGTACGGCACACGGATCGGCGGTGCATACGCCGAGGCGTACCCGCAGAACGTGCGCGCGATGGTGCTCGACGGCGCGATCGATCCGAGCGAGGACCCCGTAGAGGCGGACATTCGGCAGGCCGCGGCATTCCAGAAAGCATTCGACGATTACGCCGCTGACTGCGCGAATAAGCCGGATTGCCCGTTGGGCACCGATCCCGCCAAGGCCGTCGACGTGTATCACAACCTGGTCGACCCGCTGGTCAAAAAGCCTGCTGCGACACGGGATCCGCGGGGCCTGTCCTATAACGACGCGACCGTCGGCACGCTCCTGGCGCTGTACGCACCCAGGTTCTGGCATTACCTGACCCAAGGCCTGAAGGAGCTGGAAACAGGCGCGGGCGACACTCTGCTGGCGATGGCCGACGTGTACATGGGCCGCGACAAGAACGGCCACTACAACAACTCGACGGACGTGCGCGTCGCGGTGAACTGCGTCGACGAGCCCGCCGTCACCGACCGGGCCAAAGCGGTGGACGAGGACAGACGCACACGCGAGGTGGCGCCGTTTATGAGCTACGGCGAATTCACCGGGTACGCACCGCTTCCCACGTGTGCGTTCTGGCCGGTGCCGACGACGAGCAAGCCGCACACTCTCTCGGCGCACGGTCTGCCGCCAACGTTGGTGATCTCGTCGACGGACGATCCGGCGACGCCATACCAATCGGGGGTGGACCTTGCCAAACAGCTCGGCGCGTCGTTACTGACGTACGTCGGCACACAACACACCGTGGCATTCGAGGGCAACACGTGCGTTGATTCCATTGTCGCCCGCTACTTCGTGGACCTCACCGTGCCGCCGTCCGACACAACGTGCTGAACGCCGGGAGATAACGTTTCGCTACCACGATGGGCACCGGCGACGGGTTTCGGCGTCCGCCGTGCGAACATGATCGCCATGGTGCGGCGGACGCTTGTGGGCTTGACGCCGCTCATTTTCGTGGCGACTGCGCTAACGGTCGTACCGCTTGCCCCTGCTGCTCCTGTCGCACAACCGGATTGGGGGAGTTGCCAACAGTGGCTCGGTGGCGACAGCCCGGTTCCCCGCGCCCGCTGCGCGACCGTGCCGGTGCCAGTCGACTACGGCAAGCCGGACGGGGAGGCGGCCCACCTCGCCGTGATCAAGGTGCCGGCGACCGGCAAGCGCCTGGGCGTGCTGATGATCAACCCGGGTGGCCCCGGCCAGTCCGCGGTCGACGTGGTTGCGGGAATGGCTGCGTCGTTCGGGGACAACGAGATAACGCAACACTTCGACCTGGTGGGGTTCGATCCGCGCGGCGTCGGCTACTCCACGCCCGAGGTCAGGTGCCGCACCGACGCTGAATTCGACGCGTTCCGGAGTGAGCCGCTGGTCGACTACAGCCCGGCCGGCGTCGCACACATCGAGGACCTCTACAAGCAATACGCCCAGGAGTGCCTTGACAAGGTCGGCGCGGAATTCCTCGCCAACGTCGGGACCGTCAACGTGGCGCGCGACATGGACGTCGTCCGCCAGGCGCTTGGCGAAGCTCAGATCAACTACCTCGGTTTCTCGTACGGCACGCAGCTCGGCACCGCGTACGCGCAGGCATACCCGCAGAACATCCGCGCGATGGTGCTTGACGGCGCGGTCGACCCGCAGCTCGACGCCGTCGAAAAGCAGGTCCGCCAAATGGCCGGGTTCCAAAGGGCATTCGACGATTTCGCTGCCCAGTGCGCGCCGATGGCCGACTGCCCGCTCGGCACGGATCCCACGAAGGCGAACGACCGCTTCCACGACTTGGTCGATCCGCTGGTGGCCAATCCGGGCAAGACGCTCGACCCGCGCGGGCTGTCGTATCAGGATGCGATCACCGGCACCGCGAATTCGCTTTACACACCGCGCTTTTGGGAGTTCCTGTTCAACGGGCTCAGTGCGCTGGCACACGGCACCGAAGCCGAGGAACTCCTGCTGCTCGCTGACGACTATCAGGGCCGCGACAAGCAAGGCCATTACAGCAACCTGCAGGACGCGTTCACCGCGGTCCGCTGTGTCGACTATGTGACCCCGACCGACTCGGCGTCGTGGGTGGACGCCGACCGCCGCACCCGGCAGGTCGCACCGTTCATGAGCTACGGCGAGTTCACCGGGTTTGCTCCCCGCGACGTGTGCGCGTTCTGGCCGGTGCCCCCGACGACGACGGCCTACGCCGCGACGTCACCTGGGCCGGGCAAGGTCGTCGTTGTGTCGACGACTCACGACCCCGCGACGCCGTATGAAGCCGGCGTCGACCTGGCTCACCAACTCGGCGCGTCGCTGATCACGTTCGAGGGCACCCAGCACACCGCCGTGTTCAAGGGCAACAAGTGCGTCGACGCCGCCGTCGTCAACTATTTCGTCGACCTGACGCAGCCCGGGGATCTGCACTGCTAAAGCGCGCGTAACACAGAATTAACAGCCGGTGCCTACGCTGCGGTCATGGACCGTCAGAAGGAATTTGTGCTGCGCACGCTGGAGGAACGCGACATCCGGTTCGTGCGGTTGTGGTTCACCGACGTGCTCGGATTCCTCAAGTCGGTAGCGATCGCGCCCGCGGAACTCGAAGGCGCGTTCGAAGAGGGGATCGGGTTCGACGGGTCCGCCATCGAGGGGTTCGCGCGGGTGTCCGAATCCGACTGCGTCGCCCGTCCCGATCCGTCGACCTTCCAGGTGCTGCCCTGGGCCGCGAGCAGCGGCCACAACCACTCGGCGCGGATGTTCTGCGACATCGTGATGCCCGACGGCTCGCCGTCGTGGGCGGACTCTCGGCACGTGTTGCGCCGCCAGCTCGCCAAAGCCAGCGATCTGGGTTTCTCCTGCTACGTGCACCCCGAGATCGAATTCTTTTTGCTGAAGAACGCGTCGGACGACGGCTCGACCCCGACGCCGGCCGACAACGACGGGTATTTCGACCAGGCCGTGCACGAGGCGGCCCCGAACTTCCGGCGCCACGTCATCGACGCGCTCGAATCAATGGGCATTTCCGTGGAATTCAGCCACCACGAGGGAGCGCCCGGCCAGCAGGAGATCGACTTGCGCTACGCCGACGCGCTGTCGATGGCCGACAACGTGATGACGTTCCGGTACCTCGTCAAGGAAGTGGCGATCGCCGAGGGCGTGCGGGCGTCGTTCATGCCCAAGCCGTTCAGCGAATACCCCGGCTCGGCGATGCACACGCACATGAGCCTGTTCGAGGGGGACGTGAACGCGTTCCACA
>DASRFZ010000143.1:0-14904 GCA_035651275.1 Mycobacterium sp.
TGACCGGCAACCTGTCGTATCAGATCGAGCATCATCTGTACCCCGATCTACCCAGCAACCGGCTCCGCGAGATCTCGGTACGGGTGCGTCAGGTCTGCGACAAGTACGACTTGCCTTACACCACAGGCCCTTTCCTGATGCAGTACGGGAAGGCCTGGCGGACCATCGCCAAGCTGTCGCTGCCGGACAAGTACCTGAGCGCGACTGTCGACGACGCACCCGAGACCCGCAGCGAGCGGATGTTCGCTGAGCTGGAACCTGGGTTTGCGGCGGCCGATCCGACGACCGGCCGTCGCCGCGGGCTCAAGACGGCGATCGCCACGGTGCGCCACTGGCGGGCGAACCGCCGCGAATTGCGCGAAGCCGCCTAACCGCGCTCACGTGGGCAGCGGTCGGCTGATCGCCAGGCTGGCAAGCGCGGCGGCGACGAGCACGACGACGCCCAGCCGCAACCACGCCGCGCTCGCATCGGCGCGAATGGTCTCGAACCCGATCTGCTGCTGAAGCTCGGCGTAAACCCGGCTCAGCTCGCCGAGGCTGCCGGCGTGAAACGCCTGCCCACCGGTGATCTCGGTGATCTTCTGCAGCGTCTCGTCATCGACTGGCACCGGCACTTGCGCGCCGTTGATCTCGACGTAGCCGTCCGGGGTGCCGAACGAGATCGTCGAGATCGGGATGCCCTGCTCCTTGGCTGCACGCGCGGCAGGGTAGGCACCCCGCGGTGCCTCGGGATCAGACGGAACGGTTTCCTTGCCGTCGGACTCGAGCACGATGCGTGCCGGTGGCGGTCCGTTCCCACCGCCCATGACTGCGCCGACGGTCGCAATCGCTTGCAGCGCAGTGTAAATCGCTTCGCCGGTCGCCGTGCGCTCGGCCGCTTGCAATTTGTCGATGGCGGCTTTCATGACCGCGCGGTTGGTGGTCGGCGACACCAGCACGCTCGCGGTGCCGGCGAAGGCGATCAGCCCGAGGTTGATGCCGGGGGTGAGCTCGTCGGCGAACTGCTTGCCGGCCGCCTTGGCCGCGGCGAGCCGATTGGGCGGAACGTCCTCGGCCACCATCGATTCCGACACGTCGATCACCAGCATCACGACCGCCCGGTTTCGCGGGATCCGCACACCGTAGGTCGGCCCGGCCATCGCGACGGTGAACAGAAGCAGCGCAACGACAAGAAGCGCCGCCGCGACGTGACGCCAACGCCGATGCTGCTGTGGCGCAACCTGCTCGAGCACTTCCATGTTCGCGAAGCGCAACACGTGGCGTCGTCGCCGCATCTGCATGACGACATAGCCAACGAGCAGCGCTACCGGCACCAGCGCGAACAACCAGTACCACGCGTGAGCGAAATCCGTCAGCGCCAGCGGGCCGAGCAGGGGAACAGTCACAGGCCGCGACGATCCTCTCCGCCTGTCGGCGCCGATCTGTCAGTCGGCTCACGGTATGAGCGAGCGCTTAGGATCAGCCACGGCCGAAATGTCAATTGGCTGTGAACAAGTCACCGCCCGTTCGTGTCCTGCCAGTGGCGGTTGCCGTAGGTGTCGAGGTGCGCCACCTCTTCGACGGGCTTGCGGGTGGTGGGCCCGTAGCGCCCGCGGGGCCAGCCGAGGGGGACGACGCAACACGGCGTGACCGTCAGCGGCAGCCCGAGAATCCGCCGGGCGGAGGTCACGCTCCACAGCGGCAGAGTGATCAACGACGCGCCCAGACCCATTGCCCGTGCTGCGAGTAACAGGTTCTGCACGCTCGGGTAGATCGACCCGAAGAAGGACGTCTCGGCCGCGAAAGGCATTGGCACGTACGGAAGGCGGCCCCCGCCGCGCAGGCACGGCACGACGAGGACCGGGAGTTCGGTGAAGTGGTCGACCTGCCACTGCACCGCCCGCAGGATCTTCGTCATCGACTGGTCATTGGCGGCGACGCGGCGCCCGATTCCGCCGTAGAGCGACCACGCCTGACGGTAGCGGTTGGCGAGTTGCTCCTTGACAGTGCTGTCCTTGACGACGACGAACTCCCAGTTCTGCCCGTTCGAACCGGTAGGAGCCCGCAGCGCCAGCTCGATGCACTTCAACACCACAGCGTCGTCGACCGGATCCGGCCGCAGGCGGCGCACCGCCCTCTGGGTCATCATCGCGTCGATCAACGGCATGTCGAGGCGGGCGATGGCCTCGTCGGCTGTCGGAATGGCGGCGTTGGGTGAGTCAGTCATGATTCAGACACTACGTTTCCGTCAGCAGGCGCAAGAGCCGCCGTGCTGCCGTGACCCGGCGGGCGGCGGGACCTTCGAGTTCGTCGAGTGCGCATTCGGGGTCGCTCGGCGGGCCCAGGTGACCGCAACCGCGTGGGCAGTCCTTGATCGTGTCGGCCAGGTCGGAAAACGCCAGCAGCACATCGTCGGGCTCGATGTGCGCCAGACCGAACGACCGGATGCCAGGTGTGTCAATCACCCAGCCCGTGTCGCCGAGCGGGAACGCCACCGACTGCGTCGACGTGTGACGTCCCTTACCAACCCCGGTAACCTCGCCGATCGCCCGATCAGCCTCCGGCACAAGGCGATTCACCAGAGTCGACTTGCCGACGCCAGAATGCCCGAGCAGCACCGTCACCTTACCTTCGAGCAGCGGTGCGACGACGTCCAGCGGATCGTCACGGCCCGCGGTCGTCACGGTCAGATCCAGGTCGGCGAACTGCGCCGCAAACGGTTCGGCCGGGGCCAGATCCGTCTTGGTCAGGCACAGGATCGGCGCGAGGCCGCCGGCATATGCGGCAATCAACGCGCGGTCGACGAGCCCGCTGCGCGGTGGCGGGTCGGCCAGGGCGACCACGATCAGCAGCTGGTCGGCATTGGCCACGACCACTCGTTCGGTCGGGTCGGTGTCATCTGCGGTGCGCCGCAACACCGTTCGCCGCCCACTGCGCCGCACGATGCGTGCGAGAGAGTCGGGACGGCCCGACAGGTCGCCGACAACATCGACGTCATCGCCGACGACGATCGGTGTGCGCCCCAGTTCGCGGGCGCGCATCGCCGTGACCCGCTGTGCGGGATCGCGGTCGAGGACACAGCCCCAGCGACCGCGGTCGACGGTCACCACCATCGCGGAGCGTGCATCGGCGTGCTCGGGACGTGTCTTTGTTCGCGGCCGCGATCCCCGGCCCGAACGGATTCGGACGTCGGACTCGTCGAAGTCGCCGGGTCTCAAGCGCAGGGATCCTGGCCGGTCAGCATGTCGGCCCATCGTTGCGGGAAGTCCGGCAGCGTCTTGGCTGTCGTTTCGACATCGTCGACGAGCACGTCGGAAACCCGCAGCCCGACAATCGCCCCCGCCATCGCCATTCGGTGATCGGCGTAGGAATGCCATGTGCCGCCGTGCATTTCGGTTGCGGTGATCACCAGCCCGTCGTCGGCTTCCTCGCAGCGGCCACCGAGCTTGTTGATCTCGGTCGCCAGCGCCGCGAGCCGGTCGGTCTCATGGCCCCGCAGGTGGGCGATGCCGCTTAGCCGCGACACCGATCCGGGCGACGCAAGTGCGGCCATCGCAGCGACTGCGGGGGTCAACTCACCGACGTCGTGCAAGTCGGCGTCGATGCCGCCGTAGATATGCGGCCCCCGGACTTCCAGATGTGAATCCGTTTGCGACACAGTGCAATCCAGCTTGCGTATCAGGTTCAGAATGTCACCCGCCGGTTGCGTGCTGACCGCGGGCCATCCTTCGATGCGCACCACGCCTCCGGTCACCGCTGCGGCGGCGACAAACGGAACCGCATTGGACAGGTCTGGCTCGATTCGCCATGTCCGCGCGGCGATCGGCCCGGGTGCGACTCGCCAACGCAGAGAACGGGAGTCGTCGACGTCGACGCCGGCCTCGCGCAGCATCGCGACCGTCATCGCGATGTGCGGCATCGACGGCAGGCTGCGGCCGGTGTGAACCACGGTCAGACCGTCGTCGAAAGCCGCTGCTGACAACAGCAGCCCGGACACGAATTGCGACGACGCCGACGCGTCGATCTCAACCGTGCCCCCCGCCACCGACCCCTTGCCGTGCACGACGAACGGCAGCGCCGCGCCGTCGACGCCGACTCCCACGCCGCGCAGCGCGTCGAGCAGCGGAGCGATCGGGCGCACGCGGGCCTGTTCGTCACCGTCGAACGTGACGGAAGCCGCGCCGAGAGCGGCCAGCGGCGGCACGAACCGCAGCACCGTGCCGGCGAGCCCGCAGTCGACGGCCGCATCCGCACCCGGGTCCAGCGCGCCGCCGACCGTCAGGTCGGTTCCGGGGCCGTCAACGTCGAATCCGAGTGTCCTCAGCGCGCCGATCATCAGGTCGGTGTCGCGGCTGCGCAGCGCCCCAATGACCGTCGAGCTGCCGCTGCCGGTAGCGGCAGCCAACCCGGCCAGCACCAGCGCGCGGTTGGTCTGCGACTTCGATCCGGGCACGGTGACGGTCGCATACACCGGCCCGGGCGCGGTCGGTGCGGGCCACGCATCTAGGTGCTCCTCGCGTCCGCGCCCCCGTTCGTGCTCCCCGCGTCCGCGCCTACTCACGGCTCCATCATGGCGGGTCGTCGCGTCGATGCCACCATAGGAACATGTGCGGGCGATTCGCGGTGACGACCGATCCCAAGCTACTTGCCGAGAAGATCCAGGCGATCGACGAGGCCACGTCGCCGAAAGGGGACATCGGACCCAACTACAACGTCGCGCCCACGGCGAGCGTCGGAGTCGTCGTCACTCGCCACAGCGAGCCCGACGACGATCCGACGCGCCGGCTGCGGCTGATGCGCTGGGGTCTGGTTCCGCCGTGGGCCAAGGCCGGCGCCGACGGCGCACCCGACGGCAAGGGCCCGCTGTTGATCAACGCGCGATCGGACAAGGTGATCACGTCGCCCGCGTTCCGTTCGTCGGCGAAGAGCAAGCGCTGCCTTGTGCCGATGACCGGGTGGTACGAGTGGCGCGCCAATCCCGACACACCTTCGCGCAAGAAGGCGCGCAAGACGCCGTTCTTCATGACGCCCGGCGACGACGAGCTGGTCTGCATGGCAGGGCTGTGGTCGGTATGGCGTCCGAAGAACGCATCGAAGGATTCGCCGCCGCTTTTGAGTTGCACGATCATCACCACCGACGCCGTCGGCCCGCTGGCCGCGATCCACGACCGAATGCCGTTGGTGATGGCCGAACGGGACTGGGACCGCTGGCTCGACCCCGACAGCCCGCTCGACGAGGAGCTGCTCAGCATGCGCGCCGACTTGTCGCACCTGGAAATCCGCGAAGTGTCGACACTGGTGAACTCCGTGCGCAACAACGGCCCGGAACTGATCGAGCCTGCCGACCCGCAGCCCGAGCAGGCCACCCTCCTGTAGAAGAACCGCGGTTCACATTCGGTGGTTCGATCGATATTCCGCCTGCGAAAGCGCTCAGCTTCTGACGAATGGCGATTAACATAGCGGCTATGCTCAGCGCGCTGCGAAGAGTGCTCGACTTTCAGATGACGATCGCCGAGTGGATCGGCACGGCCGCTATTCTCGCTGTGCCGTATCTCGTGATCGGCGTCGTGTGGGTTCTGACGCACTTGGACGCGCCTGGCCCTAACGACGCTTTCGACCGCGTCGTGGTGATGTTGGGCTCGGCCGTGTTGTGGCCGGCGCTGTTGGTGTCCAGCCTGTGCCTGCGATGACCGACGGCCGCATCCAGATCCGCCGTCGGACGGCGCGGTGGGACGACAACCCTGTCACCGTCGCGGACGCGATGGACTTCTGGTCGTTTGCCGGTGCCGCGGCCAACGTGATCATGCAACTGTCGTGGCCTGAGGTGGGCCGCGGTGTCGTCGAAAGCACGGTGGATTCGGGCAACCTGCTCAAGCACCCGTGGAAGCGGGCGCGGACCACGCTGCAATACCTGGCGGTGGCGATCCTCGGCAACGAAGACGACAGGGCCGCCTTCCGCGAGGCCGTCGACGGGGCTCATCGGCATGTCAAGTCGAGTGCCACCAGCCCGGTGCGGTACAACGCGTTTGACCGTGACCTTCAAATGTGGGTTGCCGCATGTCTTTTCGTCGGACTGGAAGACACCTACCAACTGCTCCGCGGCGAGATGACCCCCGAGCAGTCCGAGCAGTTTTACCGCTCCGCGTGGACGCTGGGAACGACGCTGCAGGTCGCCGAAGACCAGTGGCCGCCCACCCGCGGGGAGTTCGACGCGTACTGGGCCGAGGCTTGCGGTCGGGTGTCTTTCGACGACGAGGTCGGCCGCTATCTGCTCGACCTCATCGATCTGCGAATGATCAATCCGCTTGTCGCACTGCCGTTTCGGCCGCTGCTGAAATTTCTCACCGTTGGCTTCCTGGCACCCGTGTTCCGCGATGCGATGGGCCTGCGCTGGAGCGCTTTTCGCCAGCGGCAGTTCGAAAGACTGTTCCGCCTGGTCGCTTTCGTGAACAGATTCCTGCCCGTGTTCATCCGGCAGGGCGGCAGCTACGTCCTGCTGGCCGACGTCCGCCTGCGGGTGCGCAAACACCGGGCGCTCATATGAGGGTGCTGCGCCGCGTGCTCAGCTATCCGGTCAGCGTCGAAGCGATGATCGAGATTCTGATCTGGCTCGCAATTCCCTATCTGGCAATCGGTTTGGGCTGGGCGTTCTTCCACGCCGAACAGGTGCGCGTGATCGAGACGCAGCTGCAGACGCGGATACCCGCGGGCTCTGATTTGGTCGGCTTCGGACTGACGGCGGTGCTGTGGCCGTTGATGCTGTTCGGCGGGCAGGTGTGCGCGGCCTCGTGACCCGGTTATCAGCCGCTGTATCCCGGCGGGTTCGGGGTGTCGACCCACAAGTCGACGCCCAGCTCCGAACCCGGGACGCAGTCGTACACCGATAGGTCGGTGACGCCGTTGTCCACCAACACGTCCTCGCATAGCAGCGTCTGGCCGGTGTACTCGCGCGCGGGCTTGTTGACGATTACATACGCGGCGTCGGCATACACCTCCGGCTTGCGCGAGCGCGACATCGCCGCCTCGCCGCCGAGCAGGTTTTTCACCGCCGCGGTCGCGACTGTCGTGCGCGGCCACAACGTGTTCGACGCGATACCCTGCTCGCGAAGTTCTTCGGCAATTCCCAACGCGCACAACGTCATTCCATACTTGGCCATCATGTAGGCGGTCGGCTTGAGCCACTTGCTCTCCAGTCGCACCGGCGGCGACAGTGTCAGGATGTGCGGGTTGTCCCTGCCGGCCATGTGCGGAATGCACGCCTGTGACACCGCGTACGTGCCCCGCACCTGGATACCGTTCATCAGGTCGAAGCGCTTCAGCGGCACCTCGGCGATCGTTCCGAGGTTGATTGCCGACGCGTTGTTCACGCAGATGTCGATGCCGCCGAACTGGGTCACTGCCTTCGCGACGGCGGCCACCACCATGTCGCCGTCGCGGATGTCGCCGACGATTGGCAGCGCCTGGCCTCCTGCCTCCTCGATCTCCTTGGCCGCGGTGTAGATCGTGCCGGGCAGCTTGGGGTGTGGTTCGGCGGTCTTGGCGATCAACGCGATGTTGGCGCCGTCGGCCGCGGCGCGCTTGGCGATCGCAAGGCCGATGCCGCGGCTGGCGCCCGAGATGAACATGGTCTTGCCGGAAAGGGACATGCGGTCACCCTATGTCCGCGCCGACACGGTATTCCACGTGGTGGTCACTCGCAGTTTCCCTCGGCAGTTACCGTCTCGGCGAGGGAAGCGGGGGAACAAGCAGCCCGCGACCTGGTGTTGTTGGGTGCAGTCAAGGATCTGTCGGTCCGCGGTTCTACGATCGAAGAGGAGTTCGGTTGAGCACAGCATGCCTCGAACGACCGGCTTCGACGCTGGCTGTATCTGACGACGACGCGCGGGAGAGGACCGTAATGACCGACGGCGATGGTGCGGGCCAAGTGGACGCCACAGCACCGTCGGAACGGCAGGAAACCGACGCCGAGCTGACCGCCCGCTTCGAACGCGACGCGATCCCGCTGCTCGACCAGCTCTACGGCGGCGCCCTGCGGATGACCCGCAATCCCGCCGACGCCGAGGACCTGCTGCAGGAAACCATGGTGAAGGCCTATGCCGGCTTCCGCTCGTTCCGGGAGGGCACCAACCTCAAGGCCTGGCTGTACCGGATCCTGACCAACACCTACATCAACAGCTACCGCAAGCGGCAGCGCCAGCCCGCCGAGTACCCGACTGAGGAGATCACCGACTGGCAGTTGGCGGCCAACGCCGAACACTCGTCGACGGGTCTGCGCTCAGCCGAGGTCGAGGCCCTCGAGTCGCTGCCGGACACCGAGATCAAAGAGGCGTTGCAGGCGTTGCCGGAGGAGTTCCGGATGGCGGTCTACTACGCCGACGTCGAAGGCTTCCCGTACAAGGAAATTGCCGAGATCATGGACACTCCGATCGGGACGGTCATGTCGCGGCTGCACCGGGGGAGGCGTCAACTCCGTAGTTTGCTCGCAGATGTGGCCAAGGATCGGGGCTTCTCGCGTGGACATGCCGCGGAGGAGGTGTCATCGTGAGTAGCGATGAGCGCGAGCAGCGAGCTGACATGAGCGGTTGCGGGCCGGTCGATCCCGGGCACGACGAAGCCGACTGCGCGGCCGTCATGGCCGAGGTGTGGACGCTGCTGGACGGCGAATGCACCCCAGAGACGCGCGACAAGCTGCGTCAGCACCTGGAGGCGTGCCCCGGCTGCCTGCGCCACTATGGCGTCGAAGAGCGCATCAAAAAGCTCATCGCCAGCAAATGCGGAGGCGAAAAGGCCCCCGAGCGGCTACGTCAGAAGCTGATGATGGAAATCAGCCGCACCACCATCATCAAGTACTAAGACGCTACTTTTTCGCCCCGGCGTTGGGCCGCTTGCCGTGGTTGGCCTTGCTGTGCTTGCGGTCACGCTTCTGCCGGCCGCGCTTGGCCATCGGAGTCTCCTTTGAGTCTGCATTTCGCGCCGCCATCGTGGGCGCTGAGTCGGGTCCATCCTCTCATGGCGCCCACCGACACTTGTCCGAGCGACCAGTTGGGGCGGGTGTGGTTCGATGAGGGGCAAAGCCGTGACGGGCGACGAGCGCTTGCGCGAAGCGCAAATCACGGCGGTCGACGTAGGTGAAACGAACGGGGAAGTGATGGCCGAGGACGTTCGCGCGGAGATCGTTGCCAGCGTTCTGGAAGTCGTGGTCAGCGAGGGCGATCAGGTCGGCGAGGGCGACACCCTGGTACTGCTGGAGTCGATGAAGATGGAGATCCCCGTGCACGCCGAAAAGGCCGGAACCGTCACCCAGGTGAAGGTCGCCGTGGGTGATGTCATCCGGGCCGGCGACTTGATCGCAGTGATCGACTAACCGGCAAGATGTCGACCCTCGGTGAACTGCTCGCCGAGCACACGGTCCTGCCCGGCGAGGCCGTCGACCACCTGCACGCGGTGGTCGGGGAGTGGCAGCTGCTGGCCGACCTGTCCTTCGCCGACTACCTGATGTGGGTACGCCGCGACGACGGCACGCTCGCCTGTGTCGCGCAGTGCCGGCCCAACACGTCGCCGACCCTGTTGCTGACCGACGCCGTCGGAACGGTCAGCGACGGCAAGCGGTGGCCGCAAGTCACCGCCGCCTTCGAGTCGGGGACGATCGGCGTTCAAGCCGTGCCCGTCCGGCACGCCGGCGCCGTCGTCGCGGTGCTGACCCATCAGACAGCCGTGGCCGACCGCCACAAGTCCAGTCCGCTGGAGGTGGCGTACCTGGACTGCGCGAACGATCTTCTCCAAATGCTTTCGGAGGGAACGTTTCCCAACGTCGGCGACCTTCCCGTGTCGCGCTCCAGCCCGCGCGTCGGCGACGGCTTCATCCGGCTCGACGTCAAAGGCAACGTCGTTTTTGCCAGCCCCAACGCGATCTCCGCCTATCACCGCATGGGCCTGACGTCCGAGCTCGAAGGCCACAACCTCGTCGATATCACCCTGCCCCTGATCTCCGACCCGTTCGAGGGCCAGGAACTGGCCGCGCACGTCGCCGACTCGCTGACAGGCGGGTCGAGCATGCGGCTGGAGGTGGACGCCGGCGGTGCGGCCGTCCTGCTGCGCACTTTGCCGCTCGTCGTCGCGAAAGAGTCCGTCGGCGCCGCGGTGCTGATCCGCGACGTCACCGAGATCAAGCGCCGAGATCGTGCGCTGCTGAGCAAGGACGCCACGATCCGCGAAATCCATCACCGAGTGAAGAACAACCTGCAGACGGTCGCGGCACTGCTGCGGTTGCAAGCCCGTCGGACCAGTAATCCGGAAGGCCGCGAGGCGCTGGTCGAATCGGTGCGCCGGGTTTCGTCGATCGCGCTCGTGCATGACGCGCTGTCGATGTCCGTCGACGAAGAGGTGAACCTTGACGAGGTCGTCGACCGGATCCTGCCGATCATGAGCGACCTCGCGGGCGTCGACACCCGGGTCCGGGTCGACCGGCAGGGCACCCTGGGCGTGCTGGACGCGGACCGGGCCACCGCGCTGATCATGGTCGTCACCGAACTGGTCCAGAACGCAATCGAGCACGCTTATGCCGCAACCGGGGCGGATGGGCATGTGACGATCCGCGCCGAACGCTCGGCGCGCTGGCTGGACGTTGTGGTGCACGACGACGGCCGCGGCCTGCCGCCGGGATTCACCCTGGAGAGCTCCGACCGGCTGGGGTTGCAGATCGTGCGGACGCTGGTGTCGACGGAGCTGGACGGCTCGCTGGCGATGCACGACGCGGCCGAGGGCGGAACCGATGTGGTGCTGCGCGTGCCGATCGGCCGCCGCGCGAGGATCGCGCAATAGGGCCTGAGCGCGAGGATCGCGCAGTGAAACTGACGCGAAAAGTCCGCGCCGAACAGTTATCGGTTACGTCAGACCGAGCTACGTGCCCGCGTCCGCGCATTGCGCCGCTTCAGCGCGCGGCGCTCGTCCTCGCTCATGCCGCCCCATACACCGGCGTCCTGGCCGGAATCCAGCGCCCACGTCAAGCACTCGGTAGTCACCGGACAGCGGTTGCACACCAGCTTCGCCTCCGCGATCTGGGCGAGCGCCGGTCCGCTGTTACCCACAGGGAAGAACAGCTCCGGATCTTCGTCACGACAGACCGCCTTGTGGCGCCAATCCATGTAAATACTCCTTGTTGGGTGCGCGCGCTGGCGCACCGATGTGTCTTCGGCTATTGGTTCGTGCACTCGAAATGTTTCGGCACTGTTGCAATCGATCGTTTCACAGGCTCGACGGATGTCAATAGCACGCGATATCTCGTGGGCAATCTCACTATCAGAATCAGTTCGGAAGTTCTTTCCTCGTTTGTACTACACTCGCCCGACCCGCGCCCGCCATTAACAGGGCAGGCACCATCGCTGCTGGTCAGTGCGTCTTTGCCGGCGGGGCGACGACCGCGAGCACGTCGGGCGCGGCGGTGAAGGTCATCTGCTGTCGGGGGCCGACGTAGTCGCCGTCGATCTGGCACGCCACCGGTGTGCTGGAGGTCACACGCACCCAGGGCAGATCGTCGTGGCGGACCAGATGCTTGGCAGCCATCCGTGGCCGCTTCGAGAGCATCTGGCGAACCAGCCGGAGGTTGGCGAACACGTTCATGCTCGTCGTGGCGAAGACGCCCAATCCGGTCTCGTAGGTCGTCGTCGGGTTCGTCCACACCGGGCGGTTGTTGGCGTAGGTCCACGGACTGGAGTTGGACACGAACACCAGATGCACGCCTTCGATCGGATCCTGACCCGGCAGATGCAATGTCAGCTCCGGCTCGCGGCGGGCACTGCGCAGTACCAGCGGCACCGTCGTGCGGACGTAGCGCGCGGCGGTGACCTTGCGGCCTTTGTCGCGCTGAGCCTCGACGGCGGCCACGACCTCGCCGTCGACGCCCATGCCCGCGGTGAACACCGCCCAGCGTTCGTCGCAGTTCATTAGGCCGATTCGCCGCCAGCTGCCGTCGTGGTGGTGGGCGCCGAGCAGGTCGACGAGCTGGTTGGTGGCCTCGATCGGGTCGGCGCTGATGCCCAGCGACCGCGCGAAGACGTTGGCGGAGCCGCCCGGCACCACTCCGACGGCCGGGGTTTGTGACGGCGCGGTGCTGCCGGGAGCACCGAGAATGCCGTTGACCACCTCGTTTACGGTGCCGTCGCCGCCGTGGACGATCACCGCGTCTAACCCGTCTCGGGTGGCGTCGCGGGCGATTTCGATCGCGTGACCGCGGTGATTGGTGTGGGCGACGGTCAGCTGCACGCGGCTTTCCAGCGCGTGGGCCAGAAGGTCGCGGCCCGCCTGTGTGGTCGAGGTCGCGTTCGGGTTGACGATCAGCACCGCGCGCACGAGGGAAGAGCCTAAGGTGCGCTGGATACGCTGAGATCTGTGACCGGTCAGATCCCGCCCGTCGTCCGTGGAAGCGGCATAGTGGTGATGCTCGAGGGCGTCGCGGCGCTGTTGTTCGCGGTCGCGCTGGTGATCGGCGGCCTGCGCGGTGCCGAC
Source organism: Mycobacterium sp. (assembly GCA_035651275.1). Classification (GTDB taxonomy): domain Bacteria; phylum Actinomycetota; class Actinomycetes; order Mycobacteriales; family Mycobacteriaceae; genus Mycobacterium. Next base: position 12,484 of record DASRFZ010000143.1, read on the forward strand.
GCGAAGGTTGCCTACGGGACGGCCGGCTGGTTTCTGCTCGCCGGTGCCGCGGTGACGGCTGCCGGCTGGGCGCTGTGGTGTGGACGCCGATGGGGCCGTGGGGTCGCGGTGTTCGTGCAGCTGCTCCTGCTGGGTGCGGCGTATTTCATGCTGTCCGGCTCGCACCGGCCGGAGTTCGGTATCCCGGTCGGGGTCGTCGCGTTGCTGACGCTGGGCCTGCTGTTCAGCGGTCCTGCGCTGAATTGGGCTGCGCGTCAACCTGATTCGGCGAGCTCGGACAAGGCCGGGCCGGACACCCGGTAGGTGCCCTACCTCCGTCGCGAACCCCGGCATGCCGCGGGCCGACGTTGCGGCGGATAACGATTCCCAACCTCATTGGTTGCGAATCGATCTGAACAGCTAAGACCGCCTTTCGAAAAATTATGGTTTCTTGGTGGACCGTCGAACGGCCATCAAGTTGCCGCTGGTGATCGCAGCAGGCGCGGCGTTGGCCCGAGTGCCCCGCGCCTCGGCCGACCCTGGCCGATGGACGCCGGATCGCGCCGACCGCTGGTATCGCGCGCAAGGCTGGCTGGTCGGCGCGAATTACATTCCGGCGAACGCGATCAATCAGCTCGAGATGTTTCAGCCAGGGACGTATGACCCCACGCGCATCAACCGTGAGCTGGGCGCGGCTAGGCAGCTCGGTTTCAACACGGTGCGCGTCTTCCTGCACGATCAGCTGTGGGCCCAAGGGCCGCAAGGCTTTCAGAGCCGCCTCGCGCAGTTCGTCGCCATCGCGGCGAGCCACGGCATCAAACCACTGTTCGTGTTGTTTGACTCCTGCTGGGATCCGTTTCCGAGGCCAGGTCCTCAGCGGGCACCCCGACCTGGAGTGACCAACTCCGGCTGGGTGCAGAGCCCAGGTGCTGAGCACCTTGCTGACCGCCGGTACAGCGGCGTTCTGCACGACTATGTCACCGCAGTGTTGAGCCAATTCCGCAATGACGACAGGGTCTTGGCTTGGGACCTGTGGAATGAACCCGACAATCCTGCGCGCGAATATCGGAAGGTGGAGAGAAAAGACAAGCTGCAGCTTGTCGCGGAGCTACTTCCGCAGGTATTCGGGTGGGCGCGAGCCGTAGATCCGGCTCAACCGTTGACCAGCGGGGTATGGCAAGGGAATTGGGCAGATCCCGGGAAGCGCAGCACTATCAGCCAGATTCAGCTCGACAACTCCGATGTGATCACATTCCACTGCTACGACGACCCAGCAGCCTTCGAGGGGCGCGTCGCTGAACTGTCGCCATTGGGGCGGCCGATTCTCTGTACCGAGTACCTGGCTCGGTCTAGGGGCAGCACCGTGGAAGGAATTCTGCCGATTGCCAAGCGGCACAACGTCGGTGCGATCAACTGGGGTTTGGTCGCCGGAAAGACCCAGACGTACTATCCGTGGGACTCATGGGATCACCCATACACATCGCCGCCCAAAGTGTGGTTCCACGACCTCTTGCAACCCGATGGACGGCCCTATCGGCAGGCCGAAATGCAAACGATTCGAAACCTGCGCGGCCTGGCCCAGAATTGACTGCCGTCGCGGCTGTACGTCAACGCCCGTCAATCTGATTCGGCGAGTTCGGACAAGGCCGGCCCGGACACCCGATAGGTGGTCCACTCGGTCAGGGGTTGTCCGCCGACGGCGTCGTACAGCGTAATCGCGTCGACGTTCCAGTTCAGCACCGCCCAGGTCAGCCGGGTGTATCCGGCCGCGACGCACTCGCGGGCGAGTTCGGACAATAACGCGCGGGCAAGCCCGCGCCGGCGAAATGCCGGCCGCACGAAGAGGTCCTCGAGGTAGATACCGGCTTCGCCGTCCCACGTCGAGAAGTTGAGGAACCACAACGCCGCGGCCGCGAGCTGGCCGTCGACTTCGGCAACGTGCCCGCGCACGGTCGGCTGCGGGCCGAAAAGCGCTGTGTGCATCTGGCTTTCGGTGACTGTGCACTGGTCGGCGGCCCGCTCGAACGCCGCCAGTTCATGCACCATTGCTGTGACGTCCGCTTCGTCGCCCGGGCGGGCCCGTCGGATCAGCGTCACGGCGAAACTCCCAACGCTGACAGGATCGTTTTGAATTTCGTTGTGGTTTCCGCGACTTCATTGTTCACGTCGGAGTCGGCGACGATTCCGCCGCCCGAATAGGCGCGTGCATGCATGCGGTCGGCTGAGAGCACCGCGCACCGGATCGACACCACCCAGCGTCCGTCACCGTGGCTGTCGCACCATCCGGTGGCGCCGGCGTAGAACCCCCGGTCGCCCTCGAGCTCGGCGATCATCTTGGCCGCGGCATCTGCCGGCACACCCCCAACGGCGGGCGTCGGATGCAGTGCGAGCGCGAGATCCATTGCGGTCGTGGATGGTTCGCGCAGCCGAGCGGTGATCGGT
>DASRFZ010000144.1:0-8827 GCA_035651275.1 Mycobacterium sp.
GCCTGCGATGCCAAGCCGTGTCAGCATCGCAGTGATCTGCGGGCCGCCGCCGTGCACGACGACAGGATGGATGCCGCAGTTGCGCAGGAAGACCATGTCGGCCGCGAACGCCTGCCGCAGCGAGTCGTCGGTCATCGCGTTGCCGCCGTATTTGATCACGACGATCTTGTCGTGCAGTGCTTTGAGCCATGGCAGCGCTTCGGCCAGTACCTGAGCTTTGACCAGAGGTGGGACAGCTTGCACGCTCATGAGCTGTAGGCCGAGTTCTCTTCGACGTATCCGTGCGACAAGTCGGTGGTGCGGATCGATGCACGCCCGTTGCCCGCCCCGAGATCCACCGTGAGGTCGATGTCGGGTCTGCTGAGGTCGACATCGCGCGCGCCGGGTGCACCGACGCTGTTGACGCAGACCGCAAACCCGTTGAACGACACGGTGATCCGGTCCGGATCGAGGCTCACCGGGGCCATGCCCACGGCAGCCACGACTCGGCCCCAGTTCGGATCGGAGCCAAACAGCGCCGTCTTTACCAAGCTGTCGCGGGCTACCGTGCGCGCGACGGTCAACGCGTCGTCGTCGCCGTCGGCGCCCGTGACGGTGACGGTGACGCGCTTGGTGACGCCTTCGGCGTCGGCTTGCAGCTGGGCAGTGAGGTCGTCGCACACCAGCAGCACGGCCTCGTCGAGATCCGCTTGGCTGGGCCGGATCTCGCTGGCGCCCGAGGCCAGCACCAGCACGGTGTCGTTGGTGGAACAGGCGCCGTCGACGTCGAGCCTGTCGAACGTCAACGCCGTCGCGCGGCGCAGAGCGGTGTCGAGAGCCTGTGCGTCGGCGACGACGTCGGTGGTGATCACGCACAACATCGTGGCGAGCGAGGGTGCCAGCATCCCGGCGCCTTTGGCCATTCCGCCGACAGTCCAGTTGCCGGAGTGGTGCAGCGCAGCCTGTTTCGCGACGGTGTCTGTGGTCATGATCGCCCGGGCGGCGTCCTCACCACCGGACAGCCCGCCGGCGAGTTCGTGGACGATCTCGGCGACTCCGTGCAGCACTTTGTCCATCGGCAGCCGGTCGCCGATCAATCCCGTTGAGCAGACAGCGATCTCGATGGGTCCGGTTTCTGTGCCCCAGTCCGAGAGTGCGGACGCGACGGCTTCGGCAGTGGCATGCGTGTCCTGGAAGCCCGCGGGTCCGGTGCAGGCGTTCGCGCCGCCGGAGTTAAGAATGGCCGCGCGCAGGTGCCCGGTGGTCAGCACCTGCTGGGTCCACAGCACCGGTGCCGCCTTGACCTGATTGCGGGTGAACACACCGGCTGCGGCGTAGTCCGGGCCCTCGTTGAACACCAGCGCGAGATCCGGTTCGCCGGACGCTTTGATTCCGGCCGAGATGCCCGCCGCGCGAAAGCCGGCGGGCGCGGTGACGCCTTGCGTGCGGACCAGCCGGGTCTGCGCGGACACTCCGGTCACGGGGCTACTCCGACGATCGAAAGCCCTTCGGTCTCAGGCCATCCCAGCGCAAGGTTCATCGACTGGACGGCCGCGCCGCCGGTGCCTTTGACGAGGTTGTCGATCGCGCACACGGCAACGAACATCTTCGCGTCCTCGTCGACCGCGATGGCGACTTGGGCGGCATTGCTGCCGATCACGGCGCCGGTCGCGGGAAGCTGCCCTTCGGGCAGTACATAGACGAAAGGTTCCGAGTCGTAAGCCTTTTCGTACGCTTCCCGCAACCGCGGCAGCGTCGTTGCCGTTCTCGCGGTGCATGTCGCGAGAATCCCCCGCGACATCGGGATGAGCACCGGCGTGAAGGACACCGCCACTGACCGTTTCGTGAGCATTTGCAGGCCTTGCGCGATCTCGGGCGTGTGCCGGTGCACACCGCCGATGTTGTACGCCCGTGCCGATCCGATGACCTCCGACCCGAGCAGATCCGGTTTGGCGGTGCGGCCCGCGCCGGATGTGCCACTGACGGCCACGACGGTGACGACCGGCTCGATGAGGTTCTCGGCGACCGCGGGTAGCAACGCGAGCAGCGCCGCCGTCGGATAGCAGCCGGGTACCGCGATGCGGCGCGCCCCGCGGAGGCGGTCGCGGCTGCCGGGCAGCTCGGGCAGGCCGTACGGCCAGGTGCCCGCGTGCGGCGAATCGTAGAACCGCTGCCACGCGTCTTCGTCGGTGAGCCGGAAGTCCGCACCGCAATCGATGATCAGGGTGTCGGCGCTGAGCTGCTCGGCCAACGCCGCCGAATGGCCGTGCGGCAGCGCGAGGAAGACGACGTCATGCCCCGACAGCACGCGCGCGTCGGTGGCCTCCAGCACTCGCGATGCCAACGGCAGCAGGTGGGGGTGGTGGTCGGCCACGGTCGTGCCCGCACTGGTCGCGGCCGTGAGGGCCCCGATCGTCAGCCGGCCGTCGGCGTACGCCGGATGCCCGAGCAGGAGCCGCAGGATCTCTCCGCCGGCGTAGCCGCTCGCGCCGGCTACTGCGACCGTCGTCATAACCACCAATTCTGCATGGTTATGCAAGGCAGCGCAAACTCATTCTTCATGCGCGCACGCTCGGCGTACGGATGCTACGTGCGCTGGGTGGCGCCGAGGAGCTTCGCGGCCCGCCGCACCCCCGCGTCGCGCGCGGTGCTGGCCTCGTCTTCGGTGAGGGTTCGATCCGCGGCTCGGAAGCGCAGTGCCAGCGTCAGCGACTTGCGCCCGTCGCCGATCTGCGGGCCGGTGTACACGTCGAACAGCCGGATGTCCTCGAGGAGTTCGCCTGCCCCGGCGCGGACCGCGTCCACCACGGCCTGCGCTTCGACGTCGGTGTCGACGACCAGGCTGACGTCCTGGAACACAGCGGGGAACGGCGAGACCCTTGGTGCGGGCAACGACTCGACGACAGGAATCGCATCGAGGTTCAGTTCGACGGCGCAGGTGCCCTTCGGCAGGCCGCTGCGCTCGACGGCTGACGGGTGCAACTGACCGGCATGGCCGACAACGACGTCGCCCACGAGGACCTCGGCGCACCGGCCGGGATGCCAAGGCAGGTATTGCGCAGCGCGCAATCTCAACTCCACACCGCACGCCCGCCCCACGCTCGCGGCGACTTCGAATGCGTCGGCGGCTTCGACAGGCCGGCCCGGTCCCCATGGCCCGCGCGGCTCTCGCAGTCCGGTCATGACGGCTGCGACGTGCTGCGGCTGTTGCGGCAGCGAATCGTCGAGGACTGCGATCTCCTCGTCGGTGGGACGGCGGCCCACCGGAAGCGCGTCGATCGGCCGCGTCCTCTCGGTCGGCAGCACGACTTGTTCGATCGTGAACAGCGCGACGTCGACTGTTCCGCGGGATACGTTGCGGCTCAAGGCTTCCAGCATCCCTGGAAGCAACGTCGTGGCGAGCTCGGGGCGGTCGGCCTCCAGCGGGTTGAGCACCCTGAGCGTGTTGCGGCGCGGATCGTCGGACGGCAGACCCCATTGGTCGAAGACATCGGCGGGCAGGAACGGCGTCGGCAGGACCTCGACGTAGCCCGACAGTGCCAGCGATTTCCCGATCGCGCGACGCCGCTTCTGCAGGGGGGTGAGCCCGCGTCCTGGCGGCGCCAGCGGCAGAACCGACGGGATGAGGTCCAGGCCCTCAAGCCGCAGAACCTCCTCGACGAGGTCGGCCGGCTGCAAGAGATCGGGTCGCCAACTCGGCGGCGTCACCGTCAGTGCGCCGTCGACAGTCACGGATGCGCCCACCTGCGTCAGCCGCCGCCGTGTCGTGTCTTCGGGGTACTTGATGCCGGCTGTGCGGTCGGGTAGGTCGGCGGCCATTTCGATCGGCGGCATCGACCAGTCGGTGCGGGGCGGCTCGCCACGCCAGTCGGTCAGCTTGGGTTCGATTGTGCCGCCGGCTATTTCGGTCAACAGCCGCGATGCGCGGTCGAGCGCGGCCACCGAGATCGCGGGGTCGACGCCACGTTCGTACCGTCGAGCGGACTCACTCGGAAGATGCAGGCGCCGCTGCGTGCGTGACAGCGCGGCGGGGTCCCACACAGCGGCCTCGAGGAGCACATCGGTCGACGCGTCGCCCATCTCTGTGGTGCCGGCCCCCATCACGCCGCCGATCGCCGCTGTCGCGACGTCGTCGACGATCAACACGTCGGCCTGGTTCAGCCGGCGCTCGATGTCGTCGAGCGTGACGACGGTCTCCCCCGGTTGCGCGAATCGCACCCGGAACCCGCCGGTGATGCGCCGGCTGTCATGCGCATGCATCGGATGGCCGAGCTCGAGCATCACGTAGTTCGTCACATCAACGGCCGGAGAGATCGGTCGCATGCCGGACAGCAGCAGCCGGCGCTGCAGCCACCACGGCGACACGGCCGCGGGATCGATCCCGGTGACCGGGCGCAGCGCGAACCGGCGAACCTCGGTGCCGGGATCGATTGCCAGCGGCAATGCTTCGCCTTGAGCCGGCAGCGCCGCCACATCGGCCGGATCGACGAAGTCGAGCCCGTAGGCGCACGCGACTTCCCGAGCCATGCCGCGTACTGACAGGCAATAGCCACGATCCGGGGTGATAGCGAGGTGGAACACCACGTCGTCGAGGCCCAGGATCGGTGCGGCGGCCTCCCCCGGTGTCGCGGTGCCGGGTGGCAGGACGAGAATGCCGGATTGATCTGTGCCCAGGTTCAATTCGCTTGCGGAGCAAATCATTCCGTCGGAGGTACGCGCGTAGGTCTTGCGGGCGGCGATCGTGAAATCACCGGGCAGGACCGTCCCGGGCAACGCGACGACGACGAGATCGTCGACGACGAAGTTTGTTGCGCCACAGACGATGTCACGTAACTCCGGCTCGCCGACGTCGACCTTCACCGCACGAATCGGCTTCTTGAATTCGGTCAACTCCTCGATGGCGGCCACTCTGCCGATCGTCAGCGGTCCGCTGACCGGTCCGACTTGGATGACCTCTTCGACCTCATGGCCGATACGGATCAGCGTTTGCTCCAGCTCATCAGCGCTCACGTCCCAGCCCGGGGCGCCGGCTGAAACCACCTCGCGCAGCCAGCTGTAGGGAACCCGCATCAGGCTCCCACTCCGAATGGCAGCGAGAAGCGGACGTCGCCTTCGACCATGTCCCGCATGTCGGGGATTCCGTTGCGGAACTGCAGAGTCCGCTCCAGACCCATCCCAAATGCGAAACCCGAATACCTGTCGGGGTCGATTCCGCACGCGCGTAACACGTTCGGATGCACCATGCCGCATCCGCCCCACTCGACCCAGCCTGGGCCGCCCTTCTTGCCCTCGAACCAGACGTCCACTTCGGCAGACGGTTCGGTGAACGGGAAGAAGTGCGGCCGGAACCGGGTGCGACCCCGCGGACCGAATTCCGCGCGGGCGAAGGCGTCCAGCGTGCCGCGCAGATGCGACATCGTCAGCCCGCGGTCCACGGCGAGCCCCTCCACCTGGTGGAACACCGGGGTATGCGTCGCGTCGAGTTCGTCGGTGCGAAACGTCCGCCCGATCGAGATGATGTACACCGGAAGATCCCGCTCGAGCAGCGCCCGGATCTGAACCGGCGACGTGTGGGTGCGCAGCACTTGGCGGGAGCCGTCGGGCGCGACGTGGAACGTGTCCTGTTCGCTGCGCGCCGGATGGTCCGGCGGGAAGTTCAGCGCGTCGAAATTGAATTGCTCGGTCTCGACTTCCGGACCCTCTGCCAGCTCCCAGCCCATCGCGACGAAGGTGTCGGCGACATGTTCGGCGAGGATCGTGATCGGATGCCGCGCCCCGAGCGGCTGGCGCGTCGATGGCAGCGTGACGTCGACGCGCTCGGCCACCAGTACCGCCGCGTCGCGCTCGCTGCGCAGCGCCGTCAAACGTTCGTCATACGCGCGCTGTGCCTCCGCGCGGGCGACGTTGACACGTCGTCCGGCATCGGCGCGGTCCGTTTTCGGCAGTGCGCCCAGCGCCTGACGGGCCAGCGCGAGCGTCGACCTGTCACCCAGGTGTTCGGTCTTGGCCCGCGCAAGCGAATCGAGGTCGGCGGCAAGGCCGAAGGCATGACGGGCCGCGCTGACCGCCTTGGTCAGCGCTTCGTCCGACAGGTCCACGGGCTGATCAGCCACCCGGCGATCATAGGTGATACCGGACGGTCGCTACGCCGTCGCAACGGCGGGCTCTGCCGCTGCCGCGGGCGTCGCGACAACGGGTGGCCCGACTCGGCGAGCCCGCAATCGCGCGGCCAACAAGTGGGAGACGAACGCGCCAGTGAGGCCGGCCACCGGCGCGAGAATCAGCGACAGTTCGGTGTTGACGAAGACGATGTAGCTGAACGCGGCGCCGACGACGAGTAGTGCGGCGCGGATGCGTGTCCATCGGACTACCGACTCGAACCGGATCGACACCAGAATCCCGAGTAGCAAGGCCACGAAATGCCCGACGTCGGTGAAGTCTTCGCCGCCGGTGAAAACAACCATCAGGCCGATCGACAGCCACCAACCGATCCACGCGAACCGCCACCGCGCGGGAATCGCGGCCGTGAGCGCGCCGAGCACTGCCGCGGCGCCATAGCTCATCCCGACGTCGCTGACGCGCGTGATCGAGATCGGCAACCAGCCGAGGTTCAGTGCCGTGGCCAACCCGGCGGCAACGATCAACGTCGCGCCGACATGTCCGACTAAGAATGTCACCAGGACGCGGCGGCTGCGCCACAGCAACTCCGCCAGCGCCAGCAGGCTCACGATCCCGGGCAACCAGACCCACATCGGGCCCTCCGACGTGATGAACGCGCTGCCGATCAGGGTGCCGATACGGCCGTGGCCGAGGTTGTGGAGGTTGGTGCTCATATGCCGAATGACGTGGGCTTGTACTTCGGGACCGAGCGTGAGCAGTGTCGCCGCGATGGCCACCAGAGCCACCGCGTACCCCAGCGTGACGCGGAGCCGAAGCAGGGTGGTCAGAGCTGAAGTGAACCGCGGCGCAGCAAACGACGGTGAGGAAAGCATCGACTCCAGACTATCCCTGAGATGATCGGTCGTTCGACGCGTGGGCACCTGGCAACTCCCTGCGAGTTTCCAGTCGGTACATGGTGATCTCCGGAGGTACCCCGCTAGGCCTGTGGGCAAACACGGGGCGGCGCAGGCGTTTGGCCTCGACACCGAGCTCGTCGAGCTGCTCGGGCGTCAGGCGCTCCAGCGTGGCACCGGAGATCACCACACCGCCCTTGGTCGCGCATTCCATCACCCGCGCGGCGATGTTGACGTCGACGCCCAGCCAGTCCGATCCGATCCGCTGCGGCCGACCGGAATGTATTCCGATCCTCATGATCGGCCGATACCCTTCCACCTCAACACTTTTCAGCGCCTCTTGCGCGACAGATACCGAGGCGACCGCGGTGACCGCGTCCGGGAAGACGGCCATGATTCCGTCGCCCATCCGCTTCACCACCTGACCGCCGACTTCGAGCAGCGGCGGCTCGACGACCTGTGCGACTTTGCGCAGCAGTTTCAGCGTGGCGTCGTCGCCGGCCTGCAGTGCCCAGCTGGAAAATTCGACGAGGTCGGTGAACACCAGAGTCACCTCGTCCTGTTCCGGCCGTCGGCCCACCCGGTCGCTGAGTGCCTGCCACACCTGCAGGGCACCGAGGCTCAGTTCGCGCGACGCGGCGTCGCGGTCGCCCAACAACCGGTCGGCGGCTCTCGCCGCCGCGGCCGGCCCGCCGAAACCGCTGGCAGAGAGCCGATCCCCGAAATGCGGGTCCCCGGGCAGGGATTTCCGGGCACGACGGATCGCGGCGATGATCCCAGGGTTGTGATTGGTGTTCTTGAGCCATCCTCGCTTGTGCTGTGGATGGTCGTCATCGGTTGACTCGTCAACGTCCCCGAGACCGCCGGTTCGCTCGCCGGACGGCTCGACTTTCACGACCGCCAGGGTAGAGGCCGCCGTCGAGCGGGGGCAATGTCGCGTGCACCTCACTCACCGCCGACGCGAGGTAAACCTACTGGTCACGCGGTTGCAGCAGAGCGGTCGCCGAGCGATAACACCACGGCGCGACACGCTCCGATTTTATGGACAACACGTGTTGTCAACATTATCCTCGTGGCACTGGCATTCCCGGGAGGTAGCAGTGAGCGCGCCATCCACCACGTCGGGCCGGCCTCGGCCGCGCCGCCACGCATCTGCCCGCTCGGCCCCAAAATCCGGGGAGGCTCCCCTGGGCCCGGATTCCCTGACGTGGAAGTACTTCGGCGACCTGCGCACCGGAATGATGGGTGTGTGGATCGGAGCTCTGCAGAACATGTACCCAGAGCTGGGGGCGGGCGTCGAGGAGCATTCGATCCTGCTGCGTGAGCCTCTGCAGCGGGTCGCGCGCTCCGTCTACCCGATCATGGGGGTCGTCTATGACGGCGATCGCGCGTCGCAGACCGGCGAGCAGATCCGCAGCTACCACCAGACGATCAAGGGCGTCGACAACGCGGGCCGGCGCTACCACGCATTGAATCCGGAGACGTTCTACTGGGCGCACGCGACGTTCTTCATGCTGGTGCTCAAGACCGCCGAATACTTCTGCGGCGGGCTGACCGAGGCGGAGAAACGCCAATTGTTCGACGAGCACGTGCAGTGGTACCGGATGTATGGGATGAGCATGCGGCCGGTGCCCAGGTCGTGGGAGGAGTTCCAGGAGTACTGGGAACGCGTGTGCCGCGACGAGCTCGAGATCAACCGGGCGACACTGGACATCTTCCAAATCCGCATTCCCAAGCCGAAATTCGTGCTGCTGCCCACACCGATCTGGGACCAGATGTTCAAACCGCTTTTGGCGGGTCAGCGGTGGATCGCTGCAGGTTTGTTCGACCCGGTC
>DASRFZ010000145.1:0-38093 GCA_035651275.1 Mycobacterium sp.
AGTACGAGTCGAAGGCGCGGGACGCGGGAAGCCCGGTCGCCGAGTTGCTGTGGGAGAAACAGTCGACCCGGACGCGAGGAGGACAGAGGGCGTGAGTGTCACCGAAGACATTCGTGTCGACGTCGAACCAGCCGACGCCCAGCCGGCCGTCGCAACCGCGCGCGTTCTGCTGGTCTGGGACGCGCCGAACCTCGACATGGGGCTCGGCTCGATTCTGGGCGGCCGGCCCACGGCCGCGCACCGCCCGCGCTTCGACGCCCTGGGCCGCTGGGTGCTGGCCCGCACTGCCGAGTTGGCGACCGGGTGCCCCGACGTGGCGTTGGAGCCGGAAGCCACCGTCTTCACCAACATCGCCCCCGGAAGCGCCGACGTCGTCCGGCCGTGGGTTGAGGCGTTGCGTAACGTTGGGTTCGCGGTGTTCGCGAAACCGAAGATCGACGACGACAGCGACGTCGACGCCGACATGCTCGATCACATCGCGCTTCGGCGCCGCGAAGGCCTGGCCGGCGTGCTGGTGGCGTCGGCCGATGGGCAGGCGTTCCGGGAACCGCTCGAGGACATCGCCCGGTCGGGCATCGCGGTCCAGGTGCTCGGATTTCGTGAACATGCGAGCTGGGCGTTAGCCTCGGAGAGCTTGGATTTCGTCGACCTGGAAGATATTCCCGGCGTATTCCGAGAACCCCTACCGCGGGTGGGCCTAGATTCGCTACCAGAACAAGGGGCGTGGCTACAGCCGTTCCGGCCGCTGTCGTCACTGCTGACCGCGCGTGTGCAGACCGTATAGGTAGACAGGAAGAGGCCTGATGCGCCGGTTGTCGAGAGAGGTATAAGGAGCTTTACGTGTTCGCCTGGTGGGGCCGAACTGTATATCGCTACCGATACATAGTGATCGGGGTGATGGTGGCGCTGTGTCTCGGCGGCGGCCTTTTCAGCTTCCTCATGGGACCGAAAGTCACGCAGAGCGGCTTCTACGACGACGGCAGCCAGTCGGTCAAGGCGTCGGTGCTCGCCGACAACGTGTACGGCCGCGACCGAACTAGCCACATCGTGGGCATCCTGACGGCGCCGGACGGCAAGAAGGCCGACGACCCGCAGTGGTCGAAAACGATCGTCGACGAACTGAACAAGGTCAAAGACGACCACCCGAACGCAATGTCGGAGTGGTACGGCTACTTCCGCGGCTTTTCACCCGCATTCGCCACCCCGGACAAGTCCCGGGCGTTCGTCTACATCACGCTGAAGGGCAACGACGACGACGCGGTCCTGAATAACTACAAAGCGGTCGCCCCGGACCTCCGCACAGTCGACGACGGCAAGATCGAACTTGCCGGCCTCAACCCGCTGGCCGACGAGCTGACGGGCACGATCGCGAAGGACCAGCAGCGCGCCGAGGTGCTCGCCTTACCCCTTGTCGCCATCGTCCTTTTCTTCGTCTTCGGCGGCGTCATCGCAGCGACGTTGCCCGTGATGGTCGGCGGCCTGTCGATCCTCGGCGCGCTCGGCATCCTGCGGTTCATCGCGATCTTCGGCCCGGTGCACTTCTTCGCCCAACCGGTGGTGACGCTCATCGGCCTGGGCATCGCCATCGACTACGGCTTGTTCGTGGTCAGCAGGTTCCGCGAGGAGATCGCCGAGGGCTATGACACCGAAGCCGCCGTGCGACGGACGGTGATGACGGCCGGCCGCACGGTGGTGTTCTCCGCAGTGATCATCGCCGCGTCGGCGGCCGGCCTGTTGTTGTTCCCGCAGGGCTTCCTGAAATCCATCACGTACGCAGTCATCGCGTCCGTGATGCTGTCCTCGATCCTGTCGATCACGGTGCTACCCGCTGTGCTCGGGATTCTCGGCAGACGCGTCGACGCGCTGGGCGTGCGCACGCTGTTGAAGATCCCGTTCTTCCGCAACTGGCAGCCGACGAATTGGTGGCTGAACTTCCTCGCGGACAAGACCCAGAAGACCAAGACCCGCGAAGAGGTCGAGCACGGATTCTGGGGACGGCTGGTCAACCGCGTAATGAAGCGGCCGATCCTGTTCGCCGCACCGATCGTGATCATGATGATCATCCTGATCATTCCGCTCGGCAAGCTGTCGCTGGGCGGCATCAGCGAGAAGTACCTGCCGCCGAACAACGCGGTGCGCCTCGCCCAGGAGGATTTCGACAAGACCTTCCCCAACTACCGCACCGAGAAGCTGACGCTGGTCATCCAGAACGCCACACCCGCTCAGATCGCACAGATCAAGAGCAGTGCGGCCAAGATCCAGGGCTTCACCAGCGACGAGTGGACCGAACGCCCCGTCGCCCCCGACGTCGACCACCCGGATGCGCCGGTCAAAGAGGCTGCCACCCCGTGTAACACGCCGGGTCAGCCCTGCGTCTTGCAGGACACCCTCAAACCGGGGACGGACGCCGCCAAGAAGATCGACGAACTGCGAGCGATCGAAGTGCCGAAGGGTGTGACGCTGTGGGTCGGCGGCACACCGGCACTCGAGCAGGATTCGATCCACAGCCTGTTCGACAAGCTGCCGCTCATGGTGGTCATCCTGATCACCACGACGACGCTGCTGATGTTCCTCGCGTTCGGCTCGTTGGTGTTGCCGATCAAGGCCGCGTTGATGAGTGCGCTGACCCTGTTCTCCACGATGGGAATGCTGACGTGGATCTTCGTGGAAGGTCACGGCGAAGGGCTGCTCAACTTCACCCGAACACCGTTGATGGCGCCGATGATCGGACTGATCATCGCGGTCGTCTACGGGTTGTCGACCGACTACGAAGTGTTCCTCGTGTCGCGCATGATCGAGGCCCGTGAGCGCGGCATGTCGACGGCCGAGGCCATCCGCATCGGCACCGCGACGACGGGCCGGTTGATCACGGCCGCGGCCCTGATCCTCGTCGTCGTCGCCGGCGCGTTCGCGTTCTCCGACCTCGTGATGTTGAAGTACCTCGCGTTCGGCCTCATCACCGCGCTGATTCTCGACGCCACGGTCATCCGGATGTTCCTGGTGCCCGCGGTGATGAAACTGCTCGGCGACGACTGCTGGTGGGCACCGCGCTGGATGAAGCGGCTGCAGAACCGCATCGGCCTCGGCGAGATCCATCTGCCCGACGAACGCAAGCGGCCCGCCATTCGCGAGCCCGAGGAAACACTCGTCGGTGCCGGTGCTCCCGCACTCCCACGCCGTCCTCGCGACCCCACACACCCGGGCGCCGAAGGTGCGACCCGGCCCGGCCCGATGCGGACGCCGCCGCGCCCGGCGCGGCCTCCGCAACCCCCGTCCGGCGCCGGCACCACACGGATGCCGCAAGCGAGTCAGCAGCCGAGCGAATCGGAGCCGGCCACCACGCGGCTCACGATCGCCGCGAAGAACGCCGCGCGGGCCGTCATCAACAACGCGGCCGCGATCACCCAACGCACCCCACGAGCCGGGTCGCCGCCGCCTACAGCACCGCCTTCTCCAGCGCCGCCGACACCGCCTACGCCTCCGCAGCGGGACCGTGAGATCGAGTCCTGGCTCGGCGAGCTGCGCGGCACCGCCAGCGCCGAGCCGCCCGCGGCACAGCAGTCGACCGACGCCACCGAGGCGATCCCGACAGCGCCCAAACCGCCTCAGCCAGACCAGGATTCGACCGAGAAGCTGCCGCAGCAGGGCCAAAAACCAGCCGACGAAGAACGTCGCCGGGGCGGCGGCGTCAGCGCGCAGGATCTGCTTCGCCGCGAGGGCCGGCTGTAGCGGTTCTGCTAACCGCCGTCCGCGGGCACGTGGTCGGGTTCGGCGTTGATGCCGACCGGTTCGTCAGATCCCTCCCCGGGGGCGCCGACATCTTCCTCCCGGTCCAGCAGCACCCTGATCGCACTGTTGAAGAACGCGATCGTCGGCACCGCCAGCAGCGCTCCGACGATGCCGGCCAGCACGCCGCCGGCCGTGATGCCGATTACCACCGCGAGTGGGTGGATCGACACCGCACGGCCCATCACCAGCGGCTGCAACACGTGTCCCTCCAATTGCTGCACCGCGATGATCAGGCCAAGCGTGATCAGTGCGTAGATGAATCCCTTGGACAGCAGCGCGACGACGACAGCGAGGAAGCCGGCGATGACCGCGCCGACTAGTGGGATGAACGCACCGAGGAACACCAGCGACGCCAGCGGCAATGCCAGCGGCACCCCCATGATCGCCAGGCCGGTGCCGATGCCGACCGCGTCGACGAACGCGACGACGAACGTCGCCCGCACATAGCCGATCAGCGAGTGGTAGCCGGCCACCCCCGCCGTGCGAACCTTCTCCCGCACGGTTGCCGGGAAAATCCGCGTGACGAACTCGTAGATGTTGCGCCCGCCGTAGAGGAAGAAGATCAGCGTGAACAACACGACGAACGCGCCGGTGACGATCTCGGTGATCGTGCTCGCCGTGGACAGCGCGCCGGACGTCAGCTTCTCCTGATTGCCGTGCAGCGCATCGACCGCCGACTTGCCCGCGTTGTTGATCTGGTCCGGATTCAGGTGCGGCGGACCGTGAATGAGCCAGCTCTTCGCCTTGTCGATGCTGTCGGTGACCTGCTCGATGAGGTGCGGCAAGCCGTCGATGAACTGGCTGACGACGAACGTCAGGATTCCGCCGACGACCGCCAGCCCGCCCAGCAGCAAGAGGAACACCGCACTCCCGCGTGGTACCCGGTGGGCGTCCAGCCAGTCGACCCCCGGCAGCAGCAGCGCCGACAGCATCAGCGCCAACGCCACCGGCACGAAGATCACCTGCAGGTGCTTGAACACCCACAACACCGTGAGGACAGCACCGAAGATCACCAGCAGACGCCACGACCACGCCGCGCCCTTGCGTACCAGTGCCGGGACGGCCGAATCCTCGGGTGCGGGCATGCCGGTAGCGTAACCGCGCGCTGGTATCGGTTCCGCTAAACCTGTGCGTGTCCTGCGCGAGCCGCCGGAACGCAGGTAGCCGCCTGGTTAACCTGTAGCGCATGTCCCAGGACGTGCCCGTCGACGCCCGTCGTGGAGAGGGACAGTCACGCGGAAGCTACTGGTGGCTGCGCTGGGTGATCCTCGCCGTCGCGGCGGTCGTGCTCGTCGTCGAAATCGCATTCGTACGGGACCAATTGGCGCAGGCGTGGCGCAGCCTGTACACGGCCAAGTGGTGGTGGGTGCTCGCGGCGATCGGCGCCGCGATCGCGTCGATGCACAGCTTCGCTCAAATCCAGCGCACGCTGCTGGCGTCCGCGGGCGTCCAGGTCAAGCAGTGGCGGTCGGAGACCGCGTTCTACGCCGGTAACGCGTTGAGCACCACGCTGCCCGGCGGCCCGGTGCTCTCGGCGACGTTCATCTACCGCCAGCAGCGCCTGTGGGGGGCGTCGCCCGTCGTCGCGTCATGGCAGCTGGTGATGTCGGGCGTGCTGCAGGTGGTGGGGCTGGCGCTGTTGGGTCTGGGCGGCGCATTTCTGTTGGGCGCCAAGAACAATCCGTTCTCGCTGATCTTCACTCTTGGTGGCTTCGTGGCTCTGCTGTTGCTCGCCCAGGCCGTTGCGAGCCGGCCGGAGCTGATCGACGGTATCGGCGTCAAGGTGCTGTCATGGGTGAACTCGTTTCGGAGCAAGCCCGAAGAGACAGGGCTGGCCAAGTGGCGCGAAACCCTCAGCCAGTTGGAGTCCGTCAGCCTGAGCAGGCGCGACCTGTCCGTCGCGTTCAGTTGGTCGCTGTTCAACTGGGTTGCCGACGTCGGCTGCTTGTTGTTCGCGACGTACGCCGCGGGCGGACGTCCGTCGCTGGCAGGGTTGACCGTCGCCTACGCGGCAGCACGCGCGGTCGGGTCGATCCCGCTGATGCCGGGTGGCTTGCTGGTCGTCGAGGCCGTGCTCGTGCCGGGCCTGGTGACCAGCGGGGTGCCGCTGCCCGACGCGATCTCGTCGATGCTGATCTATCGGCTGATCAGTTGGATCTTCATCGCGGTCATCGGCTGGGTGCTGTTCTTCTTCCTGTTCCGCACCGAGAGTCAGCTCGATCCCGACGCTGCCGATCGCGGCGGGATCGACGCCGAACCAAAACCGCCGCCCGACGGCGAACTCGGCTCTGGTTGAATATCAGGATGTCCCTACGGTTTTCGGCCATCTCGGCGTGCGTACTTCTGGTGCTCACCGCGTGTTCGACCGGCTCGCAATCGAGTTCGCCGTCGTCGCCGACGCCGCACACGGTAACCGCCACCCTGCCGCCACCGACACCCTCGGTACCGGCCGGGCCCGCCGCAATCACACCCGTCATCGGCTCGGTGCTCGCGCCGCCGATGCCGGTGCCCGCGACTGACGGCAAGACGCACCTCGCATATGAGTTGGTGCTGACGAACACGTCGCCGGGCGACGTGACGCTGATGTCGCTCGCCGCGCTGTCCGGTGACAGGACGCTGTTCACGCTCTCCGGCGACGGATTGGCGAATTCCACACGGATACTTGGCAATCCGGTACCGAGCCCGACGCTCGGGTCCGCCCAGACCGCGCTCGTGTGGATCGACATCGCGCTCGACGACGCCGCGGCCGTGCCCACGGGCATCAGCCACGCGCTGGCGGTGTCGGTCGCGCAGCCGCAGCCGCCGCTCACCGAGGCGGCGATGACCGAAACGGTTGCACCCACGACGGTCGACGGCCGCAAACCCGTGACGGTGTCCCCGCCCCTGCGTGGGGACAACTGGGTCGACGGCAACGGCTGCTGCGACTTGACGCCGCACCGGCTCGCGGTGAGCCCGCTCAACGGGCAGCTGTGGGCGCCGGAGCGGTACGCGATCGACTTCGTTCAGCTCACGCCCGACGGGCGCTTGACGACCGGTGACAAGGACAAGCTGGAGAGCTATCCCTATTACGGGGCCGACGTGTCCGCTGTCGCAGACGGGCAGGTCGTGGCGGTGGTCGACAACCTCGCCGAGCAGGTGCCGGGTGCCAATCCCCCAGGGCTGTCGCTTGATCAGTACGCCGGCAACCACGTGGTGCAGGACATCGGCGGCGGCAACTTCGTCCTCTACGCCCATTTGAATACGGGCAGCGTCAAGGTGAAGCCGGGCGACAAGCTGACGACCGGTCAAGTTCTCGGGTCGCTGGGCAACAGCGGCAACACCGACATGCCACATCTGCACTTCGAATTGATGAGCACAGCGGATCCGTTGCGGTCCAACGGGTTACCGTTCGTGTTCGACAGATTGCGGCTGGATTCACGTGTCGTTCCCGGTGATATGCCGACCGACGTGCCTGTACCAATGCAGCACGGCGTCACCGCGAGTGACCAAACCTACCGGATGCCTTTGCATTTGGATGTCACCTCGTTCGCCGCGCGATGAACGCCAAACAGGCGTCGGTCGCGGGCCTCGCCGATGCGGTGTGCGTCATCGTGTTCTGCACACTCGGCCGCCGCAGCCACAGCGAGGGCGTGACCGTAGTCGGCGTCGCCGACATCGCCTGGCCGTTTCTGGTCGGCGCGGCGGTCGGATGGGTTGTCAGCCGTGGGTGGCGCCGGCCATTCGCGATGGCGCCGACCGGTGTCGCCGTGTGGGTGTGCACCGTCGTGGTGGGAATGCTGTTGCGCAAGGCCAACTCCGGCGGCGTCGCAGTCACTTTCGTAGTCGTCGCCTCGGTGGTGACGGCGGCGCTGCTGCTCGGCTGGCGCGCGGCCCTGGCGCTGAGTCGCCGTCTGCTGTCGGCTCGCCAGCGGTAGACACCGTCAACGTCGCGCGCAACCCGCCCAGCGGTCCGTCGGAAAGTGTGATATCGCCGTCGTGGAGCGCGGCCTGTTGCGCGACGAGCGCCAACCCGAGCCCCGAGCCGCCCGGCGCGGCGGTACTGCCGCGGGCGAAGCGGCCCAGCACGGTGCGGTGTTCGCCTGCCGGCAAGCCGCTGCCGTCGTCGTCGACGACGATCGCCATCTTGTCGCCATCCCGGTGCGCGGCCAGGACCACGCGTGTCGCGCCGCCGTGCGTGATTGCATTGCGCACAAGGTTGTCCACCGCAAGCCGCAACCCGCTCGGCCACCCGAAAATGGTGCCGGCACTCTCGGCCTGCACCGCGATCTCGACGGACGGCGACAGCCGCATGTTCTCCCGCGCGACCCGGTCCAAAAGGTCGTCGACGTCGATCTTTTCCCGATCCTCGGCTTGCGCCAACTGGCCAGAGGCCAACTGGCCCAACGCCGTGATGATCGCCTCGACCCGGCGCTGCGCGCGCGACAAGTCGGCCACAACTTCCTGGCGTTCGTCGTCGGGAAGGTTGTGGATGCGCAGCGTGTCCAAGTCGGCGCGCATCGCGGTCAGCGGGGTGCGCAGTTCATGTGTGGCGTTTGCGGCGAAATCCTGCGCAACCTGAAGCGAATTCGTCGTCGAGGCCTGCGCGGAGGCCAGCCGGGCCAGCATCCCGGACATCGCGTCGCCCAGATCTTCTGCCTCCCGGATGCCGTGCACCGGCGGCAGCGTGTCGTCTCCTTGGCCGAGCCGCCGGGTGTGCTCGGTCAGCCGCCGCAGCGGGCGCACTGCCGGGCCGGCAAGCAGCCAGCCCAGTCCCGCTGCGATCAGCACTGCGCCGCCACCGATCAAGAGATACAACGGGATTCGCGACCGATCCATCAGAATGCTGTCGATGCGAATGCCGATCGATACCAGCACATCGCCCTCGGGCCGCGACTGTTCCACGGTGCGGACCCGGTAATCGACTCCGTTGACGTTGACGGTCGTGGTGCCGACGGGCAGTGGCGGCAACTGCATGCTGCCGCGCTGGAGCATGACCTCATGGGTCGTGCGGGATCGGACGGTCTGCAGGATCGCGCGGGGCTCGGCGGTGTTGCGGCTCGGGTCGATGCTGGTGTCGATGATCGCGTCAAGGCGGCGGTCCAGCTGCGCGGCGTCGTTGTTGACGAGCAAAACCGAAGTCACCAAAGCGAATAACGCGACGACAACCGCCGCCGCCAACGCCGCGGCTATCGCGACCCGAGTGCGCAGCGACGTCGACCGTCGCATGAACAGCCGCAGCCGGTTCACGGCCCGTCACCACCGCCCGCTGCCTCCGCGACACTGCAACCTCTGCGGCGACACGCCGAAAAGCACCGCCACGGTTTAAGTTTCGGCGTGACACTCATGGCGCATCCATTGTCTCTCGCCTACGGCTCGGTCCGGAGCACGTATCCGATCCCCCGCACCGTGTGAATCACCCGCGGCACGTCGTCGCGTTCGAGCTTGCGCCGCAGGTAGCTGATGAACACATCGGCGACGTTGGTGTCGACGTCGAAGTCGTAGCCCCACACCAGCTCCAGCAGCCGCTGCCGGGTGAGCACCACGTCGGCGTTCTCCGCGAGTACCGCCAGCAGGTCGAACTCACGCTTCGTCAATTCCACGCGCTCGCCCGCAACGAACACCAGCCGCCGCGCAGTGTCAATTGTCAACGGGCCGACCGTCATTGCATCCAGGCGCTCGTCGGAATGCGATGACCGGCGCAGCAGCGCGTGCAATCGCGCGACGAGCTCGCCGAGATCGAACGGCTTGGTCAGGTAGTCGTCGGCCCCCGCCTCGAGACCCGCGATACGGTCGTTGACCGAGTCGCGGGCCGACAGCACGCAGATCGGGATGTCGTTGCCCAGCGCGCGCAACGCCGTCACCACCGCGACACCGTCGAGTTCGGGCATCTGCACGTCGAGCACGAGCGCGTCGTGCGACTCGCTGGACAGCACGCGCAGCGCTTCCTTGCCGCTCGCGGCTACGCGAACGTCGAAACCCCAATGCCGCAATCCCCGAGCGACCGACGTTCGCACGTCCGGGTCGTCGTCGACCATCAGCACCAGGGGACCCGCGCCGTCAGGCGCAGGCAGTTCCAGCTCAGCTGGCACTAGGTGATTATTGGCACCGGTTCTTCAAGTCGACAAGCGGCTGGCGGATGCCCTGCAGGTCGGCCTTCGTCTGGGGGTTGGCGTCGAGGTAGTTCTTGACGTCGTTTTTGATGTCGCTCTTGGGCCGGCCCTTGAGACTGGTGAAGAACGCGTTCACATCCGGATGAGTCCACAGGTACGCCGACGTGGACGCGGAGACGCCGGATGCGACGCCCGCGAGGTCGGCCGCCGTGCAACCGGGAGGCGGGTCGGCGAGCGCCGACGGGCTGGCGCCAATCAGCATCGCGCTGGCGATCGCGCCCGCGCCGATCGCGCCTGCGACCGCACGCCGTGCGGTAAGGCCGGACAGCAACATGGAAGAGCTCCTTCGTCACGTGTCGTGAATTCGATAACCAATGATGGTTACCGACATAGTTAAGCTAAGCAGAATTGGCTGGCAGTTTCTTGCCTGGGGTGACACCGGTGCCGAGCGCCGGCGTGGTCAATGCCCGGGGTCGCCGCCAAATGGTCGCCAACGCCAGGTGTCACGGCAGGTCAGCGGGCATGTGAGGGACAGGTTGCTGCGGTAGGCTCACGACGCCGGGAGAAGGCGGCGATGAGCCGCTTGCGCGAAGAGCAAAGGGCGCGAGGAGCGGAAGGCAGGGCCCAGCCATCCAGCAGTTCATGATGCGCTTGAGCAGCAACCTGCGCCGCTACCGCTGGGCCGTGTTCATCGCCTGGCTGGTCATCCTGCTGCCCGCCGTTTTGATCGCGCTGCACGAATCGAGCAACCTGACCGGCGGCGGGTTCGAGGTCGCAGGCTCCCAATCCCTGCACGTCCAGCGTGAATTGGAGAAGCACTACCCCGACCAGGGCGCGTCGCCGCTCGCACTCGTCGCCGCGCCGCAGCCCGGTGCGACTCTGCAAGACATGACCGCCGCGGTCGAGCTCCTCAAGCAGAAGGCCGGCGAAGTACGCAGCGTCTCGGTTGCACCGAACATGCAAAAGCCGCTGTCGCCGGATCGCCCGTACGTCGTGCAGCTCAAGCTCGACTTCAACAACTCCGGCGCCGTCGACGTCGCCCGTCAACTTCGCGCCAAAGTCGGCGTGCATGATGACAAGCCCGGGCAGACCGCGAACAGCAAGGTCGATCTCTACGTAATCGGCCAGGGTGCGCTGGGCGCGGCCGCTCAGTCCAATACCAAACACGACATCGCCCAGGCCGAGCGGTGGAACCTTCCGATCATCCTCGTCGTGTTGCTTGCCGTGTTCGGCTCGCTGGCGGCGGCGGCCATGCCGTTGATCCTCGGCATCCTCACCGTCACGGTGTCGATGGGTGTGGTTTATCTGCTCTCGATGCACACCACGATGTCGGTGTTCGTGACGCCGACGGTGTCGATGTTCGGCATCGCGCTGGCCGTCGACTATTAGCTGTTCATCCTGATGCGCTACCGCGAGGAGCTGCGGGCCGGCCGCGACGCGAAACAGGCCACCGACGCCGCGATGGCCACCTCCGGCCTTGCGGTGGTGCTGTCCGGCGCGACGGTGATCGCATCGCTGTGCGGCATCTACCTGATCAACACCCCGGTGCTGCGGTCGATGGCCACCGGCGCGGTGCTGACCGTGGCGGTCGCGGTGCTGACGTCGGCCACGCTGACGCCGGCGATCTTGGCCACGTTCGGCCGGGCCGCGGCGAAGCGGTCGTCGCTGCTGCACTGGTCGCGGCGTCCGGAGTCGACGCAGTCGCCGTTCTGGACCACGTGGATCGGCTGGGTGATGCGCCGGCCGTGGGCGTCGGCGCTGGCCGCATCGGCGCTGCTGCTCACACTGGCCGCCCCTGCGCTGTCGATGACGTTGGCCAACAGCATGCAGCGTCAGTTCCCGCCGAACCACGAGATTCGCGGCGGAGTGCACGCTGCCGCCGAGGCGCTGGGCCCCGGAGCGCTCGGCCCGGTCCGCGTCCTGGTGACGTTCCCGGACAGTCACGCGTCCGGCCCGGCGGACCGCCAGCTCGTCGACGCGATCGACCTCCGGATGAAAGAGGCGCCGAACGTCGTCACCGTGCAGCCGCCGGTGTTCGCCGACGACGGCGGTAGCGCACTGCTTTCGGCGGTGCTGGCCGCTGACCCCGAGGATATGTCGGCCCGCAGCACCGTCACCTGGATGCGCGACAACCTGCCGCAGGTGCCGGGCGCGCAGGACGCCCGCGTCGACGTGGGCGGGCCGACCGCGCTGATCAAGGACTTCGACGACCGCGTCATGGACACTCAGCCGTGGGTGTTTGTCTTCGTGTCGGGCATCGCGTTCGTGATGCTGCTCATCGCGATCCGGTCGGTGTTCCTGGCGTTCAAGGGCGTTGTGATGACCGTGCTGTCGGTCGCCGCGGCGTACGGAAGCATCGTCGCGGTCTTCCAGTGGGGGTGGCTGGCCGACCTCGGCTTCCAGCCCCTCTCGTCGCTGGACAGCTCGGTCCCGCCGCTGGTGCTCGCCATCACGTTCGGCCTGTCGATGGACTACGAGATCTTCCTGCTGACCCGCATCCGCGAGCGCTTCCTGCAGACCAACAACACCCGTGACGCCGTGTCGTGGGGCGTGGCCACCAGCGCGCGCACGATCACCAGCGCGGCGCTGATCATGATCGCCGTCTACATCGGGTTCGCGTTCGCCGGGATGCCGCTGGTGGCCGAGCTCGGTGTCGCGTGCGCGGTGGCGATCGCGGTGGACGCCACGGTGGTGCGGCTGGTGCTGGTTCCGGCGCTGATGGCGATGTTCGCCGAGTGGAACTGGTGGCTGCCCGGCTGGCTCGCGCGGATCCTGCCGTCGGTTGACTTCGAGCGCCCACTGCCGAAGGTCGACATCGGCGACGTCGTCATGATTCCCGACGACATCTCCGCGCTGGTCGCGCCCAGCGCCGACGTTCGCATGGTGGTCAAGTCGGCTGCGAAGCTGAAAACCCTTGTGCCAGATGCGATTTGCGTGGCAGACCCACTCGCGTTCAGCGGCTGTGGCCGCAAAGCCGACGAATCGTCGACCGTGACGAACGGTCACGCGACCACCCGGGTGGCGGCCCGCCCCAACGGCTCGACGCTGCCCCGAAGCGCCAGCCGGATGCGGCTGCCCTGGACCGGCCGCGGCGTCCATCCCGTCACGATGTGGCGCGGCCGGCTGTCGGTGGCGCTGGATGCGCTGCACGTCGACGCCCACAGCGACGACCCGCCCGTCGAGCGCCGCAGCCCGGTGGAAACCACCAACGTCCAGTTGCCCACGGGCGATCGGCTGCAAATCCCGACCGGGGCCGAAACGTTACGGATGAAGAGCTATCTGTTGATGTGCCGCAACGGCAGCCGTGACTACGCAGAGTTTGCTGAATTGGTCGAGACGATGGACGTGCAAACCGCTGCAACCGTGCTGGCCGGGATGGATAAGTACTACTGTGGGCACCAATCCAGAAAGCAATGGGTTGCGACTCAACTTGTGCGCAGGCTGGCCGACCCACGGCCCTCGGACGACGAGGTAGACCCTGACGTGGACTGGGCGCAAGTAAAGCAGCGGTGCCTGTCAGTGGCCGTCGCGATGCTGGAGGAGGCGAGGTGACGTTGGCTCTGGAAGCGCACGACGACGCCGCGCCAACGGTCCGCCTGGCCGCCGCCGGACAGCCTTCGCCGCTGGCCGCATACGACAGCAAGCCCGTCGAGTTCTGGCCCACCGCCGCGATCCGCCTGGCCGTCGAGACCGGTGACCTGACGGTGTGGCAGCGGATCGTGGTAGCGCTCAAGCGCGACCCGTTCGGCCGTACCGCACGCCAGGTCGAAGAGGTGCTCGAGAGCATGCCGTCCGACGGCGTGTCCAAGGCGCTGGCCGAGGTGCTCGTTCGCGCCCGCGCGGCGCTCGAGGCCGACGAACGCGCGGAAGTCGCCCGCGAGATCGGTGCGTTGATCAAGCGGTCCGGGCTCGGGGTCCGCGAATTCGCGTCCCGCACCGGCGTATCCGGAGAGGACCTTGCGACGTATCTGGAGGCCACCGCCAGTCCGTCGGCCTCCCAATTGGTTCGGATGCGCCGGCTCTCGGACCGGTTCGCGAGGATGAAGGCGCACCGCGCGTCGCGCTCGTGACGTAGCACTGCACCTACGATGGCCGGGTGTGGACCGAACCTGACGACGACGCGCTGCGAGACCTCCTGCGGGGCACCAGAACAATCGCGGTGGTTGGCGTGTCAGCCGATCCGATGCGGCCCAGCAACGACGTGTACCGCTACCTGGAGGCCGCGACCGACTACGAGTTGTATCCCGTCAATCCGATGATCGACGAACTCGGCGGCGCCGCCGTGTATCCGGACCTCGCCTCGTTGCCCGTCGTTCCGGACATGGTGGACGTGTTCCGCCGTGCCGACCAGCTGCGGTTGGTGTTGGACGCAGCACTCGGGGTGGGCGCGAAAAGCATTTGGCTGCAACAGGGTTTGTGGGACGAAGGCTTAGCGCGCGACGCCGAAACGGCGGGGATGCAGGTGGTGATGGACCGCTGCCTCAAGGTCGAGTACGCCCGACTTATTGGGGCGGCGCAGGGCTGACCGGAATCAGGTCGAGCACCCGCCAGTTTCCATCCTTCCGCGCCAGCGCGACCTGAAACCCGACAGTCGCACTCTCCTGCGGCTTGCCCGGCTGCTGACGCGTGGCCCGCAGCACCAGGGCCACGATGGCGTTGTCCGACGAGATCGCGTTGACGCCGGCGGATATCGTCTGCGCTTCCGCCGAAATGTTCTGCGCTGTCTGCTTTTTCGCTTCCTCGCCGTAGCTGGTCTTGAACTTCTCCGCGTCGTCGGGAGACATCAGGTCGGCGGCGCGGTCGATGGCCGCGGTCGGTGCCGCAGGCGAGTACGTCATCGTGGACTCGGCGAACTTGACCGCGATGTGCACGACGTCGTCCATGTCGGTGTTGAGCTGGCGGTCGGGCCGATACCACTGCGTGTAGGTGACCAGCACGGCGGCCACCAGCGCGGCGGTGGTCAAGCCGACGACTGCCAGCCGCAGCCCCGGTCCGTCGTCGTCGGTGCCCACCGTGACCCGGTCGCGGCGGAACAGCACGAAGTTGACGATCATGCCCTCGGCGATCAGCGTGCACAGCACTGCGCACACCGCGACCCACCACACGCGCCAGTCCAACGCGTACCCGATGGTGAGCAACGCCGCGATCGCCGCGAGCGGCGCCGCGATGTCGAACACGAAAACCCGCCAGCCGTTCCTCATCCCAGGAAATCCAGACCGGAGATGAGCAGCTGGCCGCCCACGTCGGACACCGCGATCCGCAGGTCCAGCGAGTTAGGTGGCCGTTTGCCGCCTTTGTTTTCGGCGACCAGCGTCGCGATGATCAGCACGGTGTCGGTGCGCGAAGCCAGCCCGCCGAGCGTCGGATCCGGCGGCGGGCTTCCGGGCGGCCGGTTGGGGGCGCGGGACACCGATTCGATGGCGACGGCGTTGATCTGACCCGTCGACTTGGACTCAGCGGTTTTGACGAGCGTGGTGAGCGGAGCGAGCACCTTGTCCAATTCGGTGTTGAGCGTGCCCACGGTTTCGTCGTGCAGCTTTTGCACACTGCTGACGACGTTGTCCTTGTTCATGTTGATCAGCACGCCGGCCCAGTCGGCGGCGGTCTGCAGCACGCGACTCTTGTAGGCGAGTTCGTCTCTCTGTTCTCGGTGCGACGACCAGATCAGGGACGCGAGGACGATCGCGGCGATGCAGAGCACCCCGAGGGCAGCGGAGGCCACGCCGAAGGCGGACACCAAAGGGCGGTGTTCGAGCTCAGCATCTTCTTCCCGGGGTTCTTCCTCGCGTTCGTCGCGAGTGCCCTTTGACACGAACGTGAGGGTACTCACCGCTTGGACGCCGCGGCGACGGCCCGCTCACCTCGCGTGCCCGGCGAAGAACTGCCACGACGTTTCCGACTCGTCGAACGCCCGCGTCGTCGGGCCGATCAACGCCTTCGGCAAGTACTGCGACCCTCCCGGCCAGGTGTGGCCGCCGCCGTCGACTTGCATGAACACCACGCCACTGCCGCCGGCGCACTGCTCGACCTCCGAACGACGAACGTCGAGGCCGTCCGCGCCCGGCAGCACGCTCGCCGCCGGCTCGTCGCGGCACCCGTTGATCTGTCGCCAACGCTGCGACATCGCAAGCGCGGAGACGATCACGCTACGGCCCCCGCGACCGGTCATCGGGCCGCCGTTGAACGGCACGATCGGGTCGGCGGTGCCATGCGTTTCGATAACCGACACCGGCCGCGACGGCGTGCAGCCGACGCCTGCGCCGAGGGTCCCGGAGACCGGTGCGATCGCCGCGAAGACGTCCGGACGCTCGCAGGCCAATCGATCGACCATGAACGCACCGTTGGAGAACCCGACGGCGAACACATGCCCGGGATCGATGCCGTACTCGCGGACGAGACTGGCGACCAGCGTCGTGAGAAACCCGACGTCGTCAACGCCGCGACGGTCAGCCGGCGACGCGCCGCGCCCGTCGGCCCAACTTCGTTCGACGCCGTCGGGGTAGACCACGACGAATCCGTGCGCGTCGGCGACCGCGTCGTAATGCGTCAGCGCCTCCTGGCCCGCCCCGGTTCCGCCCGAGCCGTGCAGATTCACCACCAGCCCGGTCGGATGAGCGACACCCGCGGGTACGTGCAATTCGTACGTGCGCGTGACGCCTCCGAACGGCAATTGCCCCTTGGCCCCGGGGCCGGCCGTCGCACGGAAACCGCATCCCGACACCAGCAGCAGCACCACGCACGACAGCGCGACGAGACATCGCATATAGTCAAGATAAGCCCTCACGTTCGTTGTCGACCGGCTCGAGCGCGACGGCTACGTCGTACGGGCCGCCGATCCAGTTGACAAGCGCGCCAAGCTGATTGAGCTCACCGAGATGGGCCGGGCGGCCGCCGCAGCTACCGACGCCGCGTTGCGCAAGATCGAACGGCGGTGGCGTTCGGTCGCCGGCGACGCGTGGCCACATGTGCGTTCGGTTCTGGCCGACATTGCGTCGGACCAGCGGTCGACGCGCAGCGTGGAAAGATGGATGCAGTGACGATCAACTCCGGAATCGACCTCTCGTACCAGGATTCGGCCATCCGTCCACAAGACGACCTGTTCGGCCACGTCAACGGCCGCTGGCTCGCCGACTACGAGATCCCCGCCGACCGGGCGACCGACGGCGCGTTCCGCACCTTGTTCGACCGCGCCGAGATGCAGGTGCGCGAGCTGATCACACAGGCGGCCGACTCGAATCCCGAACCCAACACCGACGCGCAGCGCATCGGCGACCTGTACGCAGCCTTCATGGACACCGACACCATCGCACGAGTCGGGCTAGCGCCGCTGCACGACGAACTCGACGCCATCGACCAGGCGACCGACGCGGACGCTCTCGCCGCGGTTGTCGGCCGATTGCAGCGCACAGGCGGAGCCGGCGGTGTCGGCGTCTACGTCGACACCGATTCCAAGGATTCGACGCGGTATCTGCTGCACCTGCATCAGTCGGGCCTGGGACTGCCCGACGAGTCCTACTACCGCGACGAACAGCACGCCGAGATCCTCGCGGCATATCCGCGCCACATCGCCGCGATGTTCGCTCTCGTGTACGGCGGTAGTGCTGACGACCACGCCGACACCGCGGCGCGGATCGTCGCGCTGGAATCCAAGCTCGCTGCCGCGCACTGGGACGTCGTCAAGCGCCGAGACGCCGACCTGACGTACAACTTGCGGAAGTTCTCCGACCTGCCCGACGAGGCGCCCGGCTTCGACTGGGCGGCTTGGGTCTCCGAAATGGGGTCGTCACCGGCCGAGGCCGCCGAAGTCGTTGTCCGCCAACCTGATTACCTGACGGCGTTCGCTGCGCTGTGGTCCGGCGAGGACATCGACGACTGGAAGCAGTGGCTGCGGTGGCGGCTGATCAATTCTCGCGAGTCGCTGCTCACCGACGACTTGGTCGAGGAGAGTTTCGCGTTCTACGGTCGGCTGCTCAGCGGCACGGAGCAGATTCGCGACCGCTGGAAGCGCGGTGTCTCGCTCGTCGAATCCACGCTGGGCGATGCGGTCGGCAGGCTCTACGTCGAGCGGCACTTCCCGCCAGATGCCAAGGCGCGCATGGACGTTCTGGTCGGCAATCTGCGCGAGGCCTATCGGGTCAGCATCGAGTCGCTGGACTGGATGACACCCGAGACCCGCGAACGCGCCCTCGCCAAGCTGGACAAGTTCACCGCCAAGATCGGCTATCCGCCGAAATGGCGCGACTATTCGGCGCTGCGCGTGGATCGCGGCGACCTGTACGGCAGCGTGTTGCGCGCGTGCGTCGTCAACTCCGATCGCGAGGTCGCCAAGTTGGGCACGCCTGTCGACCGCGACGAATGGTTCATGACGCCGCAGACGGTCAACGCCTACTACAACCCGGGGATGAACGAAATCGTCTTTCCGGCGGCGATTCTGCAGCCGCCGTTCTTCGACGCGGAGGCCGACGACGCCGCGAACTACGGCGGTATCGGCGCGGTCATCGGCCACGAGATCGGGCACGGCTTCGACGACCAGGGCGCCAAGTACGACGGCGACGGCAACCTCGTCGACTGGTGGACAGACGCCGACCGCACCGAATTCGCCGCCCGGACAAAGGCATTGATCGAACAGTTCGACGCGTACACACCGCGGCAACTCCCTGATGTGCACCACGTGAACGGCGCATTCACGGTCGGCGAGAACATCGGCGACCTCGGCGGCCTGTCGATCGCGCTGCTGGCCTACAAGCTCTCACTGGGCGGAGAACCGGCACCTGTTATCGACGGGCTGACCGGTGTGCAGCGCGTGTTCTACGGCTGGGCGCAGGTGTGGCGCACCAAGTCTCGTGACGCCGAGGCCATCCGGCGGCTCGCCATCGATCCCCACAGCCCGCCGGAGTTCCGCTGCAACGGCGTCGTCCGCAACATCGATTCGTTCTACGACGCGTTCGACGTCACGCGCTCCGACGCGCTGTACCTGGACCCATCGCAGCGGGTCAGGATCTGGACTAACGCTTGGCGTTAGTTCGCCGAGTGGCCAGTTATCACACGGATTTCAGCCTCAAACCGTGCGTAAGTGGCCATTCGGCGGCGTGGACAGCTACCGCTGCCAGTCGTCGTAGCCGTCGTTCTGGTTGTAGGTGCCCATCGAGTTCTTCACGATCACCGGATCACCCTTGTTGAAGTTCGCCATGAACCACTTGGCGTTCTCCGGGCTGATGTTGATGCAGCCGTGGCTGACGTCACGCTTGCCCTGATCGGAAATCGACCACGGCGCCGCGTGCACGAAGATGCCCGTGTTGGAGATCCGGGCGGCGTCGTACACCGTGACCTTGTAGCCCATCGGCGAGTCG
This sequence comes from Mycobacterium sp., assembly GCA_035651275.1. Lineage (GTDB taxonomy): Bacteria > Actinomycetota > Actinomycetes > Mycobacteriales > Mycobacteriaceae > Mycobacterium. The sequence goes on from DASRFZ010000145.1 coordinate 19,229, forward strand.
ACCGGGATGCCGAACGTCGACGAGTCCATCACGATCTTCGGGTACTTGTCGCTCACGTAGTACGTGCCGTTGCCCGTCGCGAGCTTGGGCGTGTGCTGGCCCATCGAAATCGGGAACGTCTTCTCGACCACCCCGTTGCGCGTGATCGTCATCTGGTGCGTCGCATCGTCGGCGGTCGCGATCAGCTCGTCACCGGTGGTGAAGCTAGACACCGTGCCGGCCGCGTCGATGTGGACCGCGGTGTGTGCGGGCCAGAACTTCTCAGGCCGCCAGCGCAGCTGCTGGTCGTTCATCCAATAGAAGTGACCGGGCACCGCCGGTGTCGACGAGATGTGCACCGCCGACTGCGCCAGCCCGCGATCGCCGATCGGCACCGCGAAGTTGATCACGATCGGCTTGGCCACGCCGACAGTTGCGCCGTTGGGCGGGTCGAACGTCGGCGGCCGGAACGGCGGGGTGCCGGTGAACGGGGTGGGGTCTTGACCGGCCACAGGACCAGTTGTCTGTGCCGCGGGGGCGGGCCCTGTCGCGTCGACCGCTCCAGGAACAGCAGGCGGCGGCGGCAGGTACGGGACCGACACATCGGCCGTCGGCACGCTCGGATCCGGTGGGGCGGGCGCGACTACCGCGGGCGGCTGGCCGGGGTTCGCCGCGGCGTCCGCTGCGGGCGGCGCCGGAGGCGGGTTGCCGGGATCCTGATCCGGATCTGCCAGCGCGGACGGCATCGCCATGACGACTGCTGCAACCATTCCTCCGGCACAGAAAGCCGAGGTCAGCGTCCGGCTTGTCCACTTCCACGATGCCCAGCGCCTGTCGGCTCCGGTTCGGGTACTCATCAATCCTCCAGACCTAATAAGTCCATCCAGTGTGGCACAGGGAAATGAGCACTCTTGACCAGCGAGCGGTCCCCGGGCCGTCGGCAACTATCCAGGTCATCTCCCTGAGCTGCGGATTCGTTACATCTGAGAAGTAGCCAACAATTCCCGGTCGGGGTCGCTCAAGACCGCACCAGCCGGGCAATCGCCGCCGACGCCTCCGCGAGCTTGGCGTCGGCCTCGTCGCCGCCGGCCGCAACCGCGTTGCTAACGCAATGGCCCAGGTGCTCGTCGAGCAAGCCCAGCGCGACCGACTGCAGGGCACTGTTGACCGCGCTGATCTGGGTGAGCACGTCGATGCAGTACTTGTCGTCGTCGATCATCTTCGCAATGCCGCGCACCTGGCCCTCTATACGACGCAGCCGCTTGGCGTAATCGTCCTTGCGTTCCGAATATCCTTGTGCCACAGCCATTTATCCTCCCAGCATGTGGTTCATCGCGTCGATATCAGCCTGCTGCTCGGTGATGATCGTCTTCGCCAGATAGATCACGTCGGCGTTCTTGCCGTGTGCGACTTCGTCTTGCGCCATCGCGATCGCGCCTTTGTGATGGGCGATCATCGTGGTCAGCCACAAATGGTCGAAGGCGTCGTCGCTCAACGAATGCAGCCTGTTCATCGTGGCCGGGTCCACCGTGCCCGGCGCCGATTGGCTGAAGGGGTTGTTCCCTTGAGTGTCCGGCCACTGCATCAACCACACCCGTAACGCCTGAATCTCCGGCGCCTCTGTCGCGATGATGCGGTTCGCAATCAAGACCATCTTTTGGTTCTTGGTGTTGGTCGGCACCATCTGCGCCATCTCGATTGCCTGCTCGTGATGCGGCACCATGCTGTGCGCGAACGCGAAGTCGTTGGCGTTGTGTGACTGCTCGGTGCTTTGGTCGGAGGTCGACGGCGCGGCGTGATGGTCTGACGATCCGCACGCTGTCAGGACCCCGACAGTGAGCAGCGCCGCGAACGCCGCCACCAGAGCACTGCGCGCCGACCTCATTTCACCAGTCTAGTCCCGGTACCCCCGAGGGGTATCGAACACGGCCGGCGCGCATACTTGAACGGTGCCTGATGCCGATATGAAGCCCCGTTCTCGCGACGTCACCGACGGCCTAGAGAAGGCCGCCGCGCGGGGCATGCTGCGCGCCATAGGAATGGACGACGACGACTTCGCCAAACCCCAGATCGGCGTCGCATCGTCGTGGAACGAAATCACGCCGTGCAACCTTTCACTCGACCGGCTGGCAAAGTCCGCCAAGGACGGTGTGTTCGCCGCGGGCGGGTACCCGATGGAGTTCGGCACGATCTCGGTATCCGACGGCATCTCGATGGGCCACGAGGGCATGCACTTTTCCTTGGTGTCGCGCGAAGTGATCGCGGACAGCGTCGAGACCGTCATGCAGGCCGAACGCCTGGACGGCTCAGTGCTTTTGGCCGGCTGCGACAAGTCGCTGCCCGGGATGCTGATGGCCGCCGCTCGTCTGGATCTGGCGGCGGTGTTCCTCTACGCGGGGTCGATCCTGCCCGGTCGCGCCAAGCTGTCCGACGGCTCCGAGCGCGACGTGACGATCATCGACGCGTTCGAAGCGGTGGGCGCGTGTTCGCGCGGGCTGATGCCGCGTGAGGACGTCGACGCAATCGAACGCGCGATCTGCCCCGGCGAGGGCGCGTGCGGCGGCATGTACACCGCGAACACGATGGCGTCTGCGGCTGAGGCACTGGGCATGTCGCTGCCGGGCAGCGCCTCGCCGCCGGCCACCGACCGCCGTCGCGACGGTTTCGCCCGCCGCAGCGGACAAGCCGTCGTTGAGCTGCTGCGCCGCGGCATCACCGCTCGCGACATCATGACCAAGGAAGCGTTCGAGAACGCGATCGCGGTGGTGATGGCATTCGGTGGGTCGACGAATGCGGTGCTGCATCTGCTGGCGATCGCCTACGAGGCCGGGGTGAAGCTGACGCTGGAAGACTTCACCAGCGTCGGTGCGAAAGTGCCGCATCTGGCCAACGTCAAGCCGTTCGGTCAGCACGTGATGTTCGACGTCGACCGTATCGGCGGCGTGCCCGTGGTGATGAAGGCGTTGCTGGATGCCGGTCTGCTGCACGGTGATTGCCTGACGGTAACCGGAAAGACGATGGCGCAGAACCTCTCCGACATCGCGCCGCCCGACCCCGACGGCAAGGTGTTGCGGGCGCTGTCCGACCCGATCCACCCGACCGGCGGCATCACGATCCTGCGCGGCTCGCTGGCACCCGACGGCGCCGTCGTCAAGACCGCGGGCTTCGACTCCGACGTGTTCGAAGGCACCGCAAGGGTTTTCGAGCGTGAACGTGCGGCACTCGACGCGCTCGAGGACGGCACCATTCAGCCCGGAGACGTCGTCGTCATCCGTTACGAAGGGCCCAAGGGCGGTCCGGGCATGCGCGAAATGCTGGCCATCACCGGTGCGATCAAAGGCGCCGGGCTCGGCAAAGACGTGCTGCTGCTCACCGACGGCCGCTTCTCCGGCGGCACCACGGGCCTGTGCGTCGGGCACATCGCGCCCGAGGCCGTCGACGGCGGGCCGATCGCGTTCCTCAAGGATGGCGACCGCGTGCGTCTCGACGTGCCCAGTGCCACGCTGGACGTTCTGGTCGACGACAGCGAATTTGCCTCTCGCCAAACCGGTTTCACCCCACTGCCGCCGCGCTACACCACCGGCGTGCTGGCCAAGTACGTCAAGCTGGTCGGCTCCGCCGCGGTCGGCGCTGTGTGCACCTAACCCGCACACACCGCCTCGCAGCCCGCACAGTGCGACGCTGCCGCCTCCCCCGTCTGGCGGCAGACAGGCCAGGCGCGCCGCTGACAACGCGGGACCGAATCGTCGGGCCGTTGGCTGCACCCCGCAAAGAATCCACGGCGAGACGACCGACCCGACGCGCAGCGGCGCCGTCCAGGCCCTTCCGGTGAGCTCACCGGCCGACGACTAACTTACCCGCAATAATTGCGGCTATACAATCAATTTGCCATTCCGCGGTTATTCGTTGTGTCGACGAGTCGCGTGGGGAAAGATTCACAGCATGGACGCAGTCCGCGGCCGGGAAGCTGAAGGAGCCGCGGCTTCCCAGATCGACGCTGTACTGCGCGCATCCCGGGCTCTGGTCGGCATCGCCGCGGCGTCGATCTCCGAGGTGGACGAGGTAGTCACCGTGCCTCAGTTGCGGGTGCTGGTGATGGTGGAGACCCGTGGACCGATGAACCTGGCCTCGGTTGCCGCCGGCCTGGCGGTCAATCCGTCCAACGCCAGCCGCACCTGCGACCGGTTGATCAAAGCAGGCCTGCTCGATCGCCGGGATTCGCCCGAGGACCGGCGCAACATCACGCTGACCCTCACAGAGGAGGGGCGGAGGCTCGTTGGCCGGGTGACCAAGCACCGGCGCACCGCGATCGCGCGGGTGCTTCGCGAGATGAGCCCCGACGACCGCGACCTGCTCGCGACGGCATTGGATAAGTTCGCCGCCGCCGCGGGCGAGCCGACGACAGAAGACGCGATCCGGCTGATCTGGCCGCTCAAGCGCTGACGTTCAGCGGACGCCCTCTTTCGCGTAGACCACCCGCAGCACGTGCTCGACTTCTGGGCCCATCACGATGCCCGCCAACGCGCACAGCGTCGCGACGAACTCGGGCCCATGCGGCGGTGCGGTGTCACAGAGGTGGTGGGCGAGCTCGTGCAGAACCACCAATTCCCTTAGCGCCCAACGGTCGTGGCGCTCGGGCACTGCGATCACCGCAACACCCTGGACCAGTTCGTAATGCGCCGCGGACGCACCGCGCCGGGCACGCACCGACACCGGCCCGGGTGACCATAGATCGCGCACCCCAGGGTGACTCAGCACCGAGTCGACGTAGCTCTGCACCGACTCGACCGAGCCGAACCGCGCCTCCGGCGGCAACGTCAGTTGCGCACCGAAGAATTCGATCGCGCGCGACCTGTGTTCTGATGCTCTGTCGAACAGTGTGCGGACGAACGTCTCGGCTGCATACACCTTGGCGCGCTGCGTATCTCGCGTAGTCACCTTTCGAGACGCGTGCGACCGTTCGGCAATTCGGCGCTTTGACCCAACCGCGCGCGACGGCCCGCCCTGTCGCCAGCCCGTCGCGCGGACGACGAGTATCCGGCCGATGCGCTCTGCGCCTGCCAGGTGCCCCGGGCTGTCGATTCGCGGCTGTAGAAGTCACCGAGTTCGATTTCCTTGTCGCGCAATGCAATCGCGGTTCCCGGAGCCGACCGTGACTTCGCCCGAACTTCCTGCTGCGCCTCGTCGCGTGCTTGCGCCAGCCGCTGGCCGATACGGGCACCGAACGCGAGCTGGAAATTGAGCCGCGCGGTGATCGTCGGCGTCGGCCGGTGTGCGCCCGTGGCGATGTAGGCCTCCGACGCCCGCACCATCTGCATTACCAGGCTGGCGTACAGCGCGTGGCTGGCGTCGATGTCCTCGGGAAACCCGTACGCCAGCACGAACGTCGAATTCGAGGCCACGTCGACCTTCACGTCGTTGGCGGCCGCGATTACCGCGAACAACTGCACATAGGTGCGCAATCCCTTGGTGCCCGCATTGCCGATCGTGATCGTGCGCTGCACAGGGTCCTGAGCTTTGGTGCGAGTCGCCGCATGCGATCGGGCGACGGCCAGGTCGATGGATGTCGCGGTGGCCAGGCGTTGGGCGGCGGCCATGAAGGCCTCGGCTTCATGCGCATTGTCGGTCCCCTCGGCCTGGCGAAGGAGGGCGGCGATGCGCGCCAGCATCTTGTCGTCGGTCATGGGCGCCACGTTAAGGGACGAGTACGACTTTTCCGTGGGCGTGCCCTTGCTGCAGGTAGCGGTGGGCGTCGGCGGCTTTCTCGAGCGGGAACTTCTTGTCGACGAAAACCTTGAGCTCGCCGGCGGCGGCCATCTCCACCAGTTTCGGTCTGGCCGCCGCCCGAATCGCCGCCCCGTCACCGTCGCTGGTCAATGCCGCGATACCGAGCTCTGCCGCTCGAGCGAAGCCGGCGATCGTCGCGATCCGCGACCGGTCGGCGACCAATTCCACCGAGGTGTCCAGCGCTTCGTCGGTGCCGACAAGATCCAGAGCGACGTCGACCGAGCCCTCGGCGCGCACGCGGTCTGCGAGGCCCGGGCCGTACTCGACGGGCTGCGCCCCGTAACGGCGCAACTGCTCGTGCCGCGCCGGGCTCGCCGTGGCGATCACTTTCGCGCCGCGCGCGACTGCGAGCTGCACGACCATCAGGCCCACACCGCCGGCGGCGCCGTGGACCAAAACCGTGTCCGAATCGGTGACGCCGGTGGCAGTGAGCAGATGCCACGCGGTGCCGCCGGCCAGCAGCAGGCCCGACGCCTGCTCGAACGACATCGTCGCCGGCTTGTGACCGACATCAGCGGCGTTCACCAGAACCCGGTCGGCATACCCGCCGCGCACCCCGCTGGCGATCACGGCGTCGCCGACATGCAATCGTCCGGTGAACCCGGACACCCCGGCATCCACCTCAGAGATCACCCCGGCGACTTCCATCCCGATCGGCATCGGCAGCGCGTCGGGGTCGCGGCCGAAGGCGCCGCTATAGCGCTTGTAGTCGATGGGGTTGGCGGCGGCGGCCTTCACGTCGATAAGGACCTGCCGCAGTTCGAGTAGCGGGAGCTTGAGGGATTGCACGGCAAGGACTTCCGGGCCCCCGTAGTCGGTGGCCACCACGAGCCGGGTCACAGATGAGACTCTATCCAGGCCGTGACGTCGTCGAGCACGCGATCTTTTTCGGGCTCATTGAACACCTCGTGGCACAGCCCCGGATAAACGTTGAGAGTGACGTCCTTCGAAGCGAGTCGCTCGACGAGCATCCGGCTGCCTTCGACGTTGATCAGCCGGTCGTTTTCGCCGTGGACGATCAGCAGCGGCTTGGTCAGCTTGGCCGCCAACTGTTGCTGGTTTTCGCCGACTTCCAGCAGCGCCTTGGAGATCCCGGCGGGAAACTTCCCGTGGTACACCAACGGATCCGCGTCGTATGCGGCCACGACCTCCGGGTCGCGGGAGATGGCGTCGACGGGAAGGTTGCGCACTTTCGCGGCGGGAAACGTGGACCCGAGCGCCTTAGCGAGCGCCGCGAGCGGCTTCGGCACCTCGAGCTGCGCCGCTACCGCCGGGCCGGACAGCACCATCGCGTCGTAGTCATTCGGGTGCTCGGCACCGTACGCAAACACGATGCCGCCGCCCATGCTGTGCCCGACGACGATGCGCTTGAGGTCGGGGTGATCGTGAGCCGCGATCCCGACGAGCGTGGCGAAGTCGTCGGTGTAGTCCGACAGCTGCTTGAGCCAGACCCGCTTGCCTTCCGAGCGGCCGTGGCCGCGGTGGTCCAGGGCGTACGTCACCAAACCGGCGTCGCCGAATCGCTGCGCGACGTGGTCGTACCGTCGCGCGTGCTCGGCGTAACCGTGGGAGAGCACGACGACGCCGCACGCGGGTGCGTCGGGCGTCCAGACGTCGTAGACGATGCGTACATCTCGTGTGCCGACGAACGTGTGCTCGGTGCGGGTAGCGGCCATCTGGGAAGACTAGATGGCCGATGAGCCGCTTGCGCGAAGAGCAGACGACGCCGATGAGCCGCTTGCGCGAAGAGCAGACAGCCACGCGTAAGCTCGCTGCGGTGAGCGTCCTCGCCCGCGAATCCGACGACGAATTCCTGGTTCAGGCCGAGCCGCACCGGCGTGAGCTTCTCGCCCACTGCTACCGAATGACCGGCTCGCTGCAAGATGCCGAGGACTTGGTGCAGGAGACGTATCTGCGGGCGTGGAAAGCGTATTCGGGATTCAAGGGCCAGTCGTCGTTGCGGACGTGGTTGTACCGGATCGCGACGAACACGTGCCTCACCTCGCTGGAAGGCAAGAAGCGGCGGCCGCTGCCGTCGGGGCTGGGCGGCCCGAGTTCCGACCCGAGCGAGGACATCATCGAGCGCGGCGAGGTGCCGTGGCTCGAGCCTTTGCCGGACGATCCATCGGACATCGTCGGAAGCCGTGAGTCGGTGCGGTTGGCGTTCGTCGCCGCACTGCAGCACTTGTCGGCGCGGCAGCGGGCAGTGCTGGTCTTGCGGGAGGTGCTGCAGTGGAAGGCCGCCGAGGTGGCCGACGCGATCGGCACGTCGACGGCCGCGGTGAACAGCTTGCTGCAACGGGCGCGGGCACAGCTCGATGCGGTCGGACCAAGTTCCGACGAAAAGCTGGCTCCGCCGGATTCGCCCGAGGCCCAAGACCGGTTGGCGCGATACATCGCGGCCTTCGAGGCGTACGACATCGACAAGCTCGTCGAACTCTTCACCGCCGACGCGATCTGGGAGATGCCGCCGTACGACAGCTGGTACGTCGGTCCGGAGGACATCGGCAGGCTGTCGCGCGAGAAATGCCCTGCCGAAAAGGCCGGCGACATGAAGCTCGTCCCGACCATTGCGAACGGCCAGCCGGCCGCGGCGATGTATTTCCGTGACGGCGACAAGCATCTGCCATTCCAACTGCACGTCATCGACTGCACCAGTGACGGCATTGCCCATGTGGTCGCGTTCATGGATACCGCGTTGTTCGAGAAGTTCGGATTGCCCGCCTCTTTGTAGATCGCCGAGTGGCCACTTATGCCACGCTTCAGGCCGAAAAGCGTGCGATAACTGGCCATTCGGCACCCGCATGCGCGAGGGCATCGCATGTGCGACAGACAATCATGTGCGGCCTGTATCGGAGAATGTCCGCGCTGACTCTGATGATGCGCCAGCCGAGGGCCACCAGTCTTGCGTGCCGGTCGATATCGTAGGCGCGCGCCGAGTCGTCCCAGTGTTGAGGTCCGTCGTATTCCACGCCGACCCGGTACTCCTCGTAACCCATGTCGATGCGGGCAAACGCATACCCCGAGGTGTCGTGGACAGCAATCTGCGCCTGCGGCTTCGGCAGGCCGGCGTCAAGGAGGACCATGCGGGTGCGGGTTTCCTGTGGCGACTCGGCACCGCCGTCCATCAACTCGAGGACTTGCCGCAGCTGGACCAAACCGCGCACACCGCGATGCCGCGATATCAGACCGTCGACGTCGGCTGGTGCCAAACCGGTCGCATTCGCCAATGCATCGACGCGAATGACCGCTGTTCCCAATCCTTTTCGGCGCCCCAAGTCGAATGCGGTGCGTGCCACGGTTGTCGCAGGAATTCCACGAACCGTGCACACTTCGTCGTCGGACAACTGGTCGCGATGGACGATGATGCCGTCGACCGGCTTGCCATTTCGGCGGTACAGCTCCGCGGGGTGGTCGGCATCGATCCATCACGAGCCGTGGAGCGCTGCCGCGGACAGTCCGGCCACCGTGGCGCCCCGGTTCGACCACAGCCACGCCGCGGCGGCACGAGTGCGCGCCGTCAACTTCTGGCCAGGCGGTAGATACACATCGCGATAGATCGCGCGATACCGACCCAGCCCTCGCCTCGTCACAAGTCCATCTGCCAACGCTTCAGTGCCCAGAAACGGCTCGTCCATGATCTCCATGCGAGTTACGACGCACATCGGCGCTCAACGGACCAGTCGAGCGGCCAGTTGTGGCACGCGAAACGCGGAAAAGCCGCGCACAAGTGGCCGCTCGGCGTATGAGGAGGTCTGCGGCGCGTTAGCCCAGCTAATGCGCCACAGACACGCCTCATCTAGAACGTGTTCTATGCTGGACACCCATGAAGACCAAGGGTGCTCTTCTCTGGGAGCTCAACTCACCGTTCAAGGTCGACGAGATCGACATCGGCGACCCCGTCGCCGACGAAGTGCAGATCAAGATGCACGCCGCGGGCATGTGTCACTCCGACTACCACCTGGTCAACGGCAACACCCCGATCCCGCTGCCGGCCCTCGGCGGCCACGAGGGCGCGGGCGTCGTCACCAAAGTCGGCAAGAACGTCGCCGGCATCGAAGAGGGCGACCACGTCATCCTCGCGTTCATCCCCGCCTGCGGCCAATGCCAGCCGTGCCTCAAAGGCCATAGGTCGCTGTGCGACCGCGGCGCCGTCCTGCTCGGCGGCAAGGCCATCGCGGACGGCACCAGCCGCGTGCACGCCGGCAGCACCGAGGTGTCGCCGATGAACCTGCTCGGGACATTCGCGCCGTACATGACCGTGCACAAGGACTCCGTCGTCAAGATCGATCACGACATCCCATTCGAGTCGGCCGCCATCATGGGCTGCGCGGTGCCCACCGGCTTCGGCTCTGCCACCAACGTCGCCGAGGTCCAGCCCGGCGAGACCGTCGTGGTCATCGGCATCGGCGGCATCGGCATGAGCGCGCTGCAAGGCGCGGTGATCTCCGGCGCCCGCAACGTCGTCGCGATCGACCCCGTCGAGTTCAAGCGCGACCAGGCCATCAAGTTCGGCGCCACCCACGCGTACCCATCGATGGCCGAGGCGATCGAGCCGGTCATCAACCTCACCCACGGCTTCATGGCCGAGAAGACGATCATCGCGGTCGGCGACATGCGTGGTGAGTACGTCGAAGAGGCGCTGACGCTGACCGCCAAGACCGGCACCTGCGTGGTGACGGGCATGGGCGCGATGACCGACGTCGACGTCAAGCTCAACTTGTTCCTGTTCACGATGTTGCAGAAAACGTTGAAGGGCAACATCTTCGGCGGCGGCAGCAGTCATGTCGAAACGCCGAAACTGGCTGCGCTCTACAAATCGGGCTTGCTCAAAATCGACGAGATGGTCACGAGCACCTACCGCCTCGACGACATCAACGAGGGCTACCAGGACATGCTCGACGGCCGCAACATCCGTGGCGTCATCCGCTACGAGGAAGCGGACTGGTAGCGCGACTACCCTGGGCCGCATGGGGCCAGACGTCCGGCGCGCGGCCGACCGTGCTGTCACCACCACGCCATGGCTGCAATCGAGGCACTCGTTCTCGTTCGGCGACTACTACGACCCGGCCAACACCCATCACGGCCTGCTGCTGGTCAATAACGACGACTGGGTGCAACCGGCTGCAGGGTTTGACATGCATCCGCACCGCGATATGGAGATCGTCACCTGGGTGCTGAGCGGTTCGCTCACACACCGCGACTCCGCCGGCAACTCCGGCGTCATCCAACCGGGACAGGCCCAGCGGATGTCAGCAGGAACCGGCGTTTTGCACTCCGAGAAGAACCAATCACCTAGTGAACCAGTGCATTTCATTCAGATGTGGGTGGTGCCCGACGAAGCGGGTATCGAACCCGCTTACCAGCAGGCCGACGTCCAATTCGACGCTGGCTTGGTCGCCATCGCTTCGGGCACGAGGCCGGACGCTGCGGTCAAGATCCACAACCGGAATGCGACTCTGTACTGCGCTCGAATGCACGCCGGAGAGCAAGTCGCACTACCTGACGCCGCGTACCTTCATCTGTTCGTAGCGCACGGTGCCGTAATGCTCGAGGACGCAACAACATTGAGCAACGGTGATGCGGTTCGATTCACCGACTCGGGCGGACAGCGGGTGACGGCCACCGACCCCTCCGAGATCCTGGTGTGGGAGATGCATGCGGCGCTGGGTTCATAACACGGCGATCGCAGCGACCGTCGCATTGCTCGCGACCGCATGCGGCACATCGAAACCGGCACCTCTGGCGCAGGCACCCGAGGGGCTCGTGTCCGTGACCGTCAGCGTGCCGACCGCACTTGCACAGCCTCCGTTCAATGTTGCGCGAGAGGCCCTCGTGCCACCCGGCTGGACCATGTCGGTGTGGGCGCGAATCCCCAAGGCTCGACTGGCCGCTTGGACGCCCGACGGCTCGTTGCTGGTGTCAGTTCCGGCCGACCGCAAGGTGATTCGGCTGACCGCGCAGAACCCGCCCCAGCAATCCGTGTTGCTGGACAATCTGACCGGACCGCACGGCCTCGCATTCGCCGGCTCGACGCTGTATGTCGCGGAAAGCACGCAGATCGATGCCTACCGGTACGCCGACGGCACCGCAACGAATCCCCAAGTGATCGCGGCCGGTCTGCCCGACATCAGCAGCCCGGAACTCAAGGGCGCCTACGAACACACGTTGAAGAGCGTGGCGATCGGACACGACGGCACCGTCTACTTCTCGATCGGCTCCACCGGCAACATCTCCGCCGCAGACCGCACTGCGACGCCGGAACGCGCGACGATCATGCGGATTCCGCCGCAAGGCGGTCCGTACCAGGCGTTCGCGCGTGGAGTTCGCAACGGCACCGGACTCGCGGTCGCCCCGGACGGCTCGGTGTGGACGGCGGTGAACGGCCGCGACAACATCGCCGACCCAAATCCCGGGCCGTTCTACGGCAAGGTCATCCAGAGCTACGTCGACGACCATCCGCCGGAGGAGTTGGCCCGGTTGACGGAAGGACGAGACCTCGGCTGGCCGTACTGCAATGTCGACGGCGCCGGCGGCAACGTCCCACTGGTGCGCGACGTGCAGACGAATCCCGATGGCGGCAAACTGAATTGCGCATCGCTGCCCCGCGTTGAGCAGACGCTCGGTGCCCACGCCGCTCCGCTCGGGTTGAGCTTCGTCGACGGCGATCTACCCGCACCGTACTCTCACGGTGCACTTGTCGGCGTGCACGGTTCGTGGAACCGGGAACCACCACGCGCTCCCGAAGTGTCGTTCTTCGCTTGGCAGAACGGCACTTTGGGAAACCAGCAGACACTCGTCGGTGGTTTCCAGGCGCGCGACGGGTCACGGTGGGGGCGCCCGGTCGCCGCGTCCGTCGGACCCGACGGCGCGGTGTACGTGACCGACGACTACGCCGGCGCGGTCTATCGGGTAGCCCCGTCGGGTCGCTGACCTAAGTTCTCGTTATCGCTCGGCTGCCGCGTCCGGTGAACCCTGCGTAGATCGCGATCAGTACGGCCGCAACGGCTACGCCGATGATGAACGAGATCGGATGCCAGACGGTCGTGTCTTCGTGGTAGATGAGCTTGTCCGAAATCCACGAACCGATCAATGCCCCAAGCACGCCCAGGATGATCGTCATCAACATACCGATGCTCTGCCTGCCCGGCAGTACTAATCGCGCCAGCACGCCGATGACAAGACCAGCAATGACTGCGCTGATAATGGTCCACAACATTCTGCTGCTCCTTCGTCAGCGGCGCCCAGGTGACGCCGACGTCAACGGGTTCCCAGACTTGAGTCTCCTCTAACACGCGGGTTCGACATAGTGTTCGCCGACGAACCGGAGCCGAAGATGCCCAATCGTTCCCGGGCACGCAGTCCCCTCGGCGCCGGCAATTCGCAACGCAACACGACAGGTTCGCTGTTGGCGCCTGCCCCCGTCATCTCTGTAGGGTTGCTGGACGCATCGGCAGCGCTCTGCCGCGGCGGCGTCCCCAATCCCACAACGAGTTTGCGGCGTTCGCACTCGCAGTCGTCAATGAGGACGCCCGGCCCCTCGGTGCGCAGGTTGCCGGAGGTCTCGGTGCGGGCAGCGCCAAGGACAAGTTCGACGTGCGTGTGCTGTCGGCGTCCGGAGCCGAATATCTGCTCGACACCGCGCAGGTCTACGGGCAGTTGCTCATCCCCGGGAATTCGCGCAACAGTTGCAGCCGGGACAATAGGTTCCAGCGTTGACACTCAGACGCAGACGCGCCGCCCGCGCCGCGAACCAGAACCGCCTCGCATCGCCTAGTCCCGTGGCGAGTAACGATAAGCGACACAAGGCAATTCGACCGGTACTCAACGGTTACAAGCCTGTTATGTAAGTTGACAGTGAGGTTGCTGTGACTATCGTGATTATGTTGGTGATGCCTGTCGAAGGGGTGATGTGCCGAGCTGCACAGCGCGGTTACAGCGACTTGCGGCGGCCATCGCCGCGGTGACGCTGGGCGCGACGCTGTCCACTGCGCCGCTCGCCGATGCCGAAAACGACGCTCGCGGTGTGCTTCTCGCGGCGATCGCGAACACCAAGGGCTCGTATCTGGTCTATAACTTCGGCGGCACCTACGCCGCGCCGTTCCGCAACGCCGCCGGCAACGAGTACACGCTGGACAATGGCGGGCATCTGATGATCATCAAGAACGCGTCGTCACGCCTGAACCCGGAGCTGCTCGCCGACAGCCACCGCGGCTATCAATCTCGCTGCGAACGCACACCGGGCGCTCGCACCGGCGAAGGACTGGTGCAGGCGTCGGAGACCTATTCGCCAGTCCAGGCGTGGCAGGCGCTCGGCCGGCCGATCATCGCGGTCAACGCGAACTTCTTCGACATCCGTCCCCAGAAAGCCGGGTCGTGGAAGCAGACGGGCTGCAGCTCGCCGCTGGGCGCGTACGTCGACAACACGCGCGGCCTCGGACGCACCAATGCCGCCATCACGGGCACGCTCGCCTACGCCGGCAAACAGGGCCTCTCGGGCGGCGACGAGCGCTGGAAAGCGTTGGCCACCATGATTCTTCCGGTCGGCGGCGCCCCCTACGTCGTGATGCCGAAGAACAACGACGACTACGACGCCGCCTCTCCGGAAATTCAGCGGCTCCTCGACCAGAACGCACGGTTCGTCGCAGTGAGCGGCATCGGCTTGCTGGCCCCTGGGGCCGGCGGGCAGCTCAACGACGGCGGGCCGGGTGCAGCGCGCACCGCGATCGGCTACAACCGGGCGGCCGACGAAATGTACGTATTCCAGGGCGGCAGCTACACGCCCGACAACATGCAAGACCTGTTCCGCGGTCTTGGCGCCGACAACGCGGTGTTGCTCGACGGCGGCGGCTCATCGGCGATCGTGCTGCGGCGCGACACCGGCGGCATGTGGTCGGGTGCGGGGTCGCCGCGCGGAAACTGCGATACTCGCGAGGTGCTGTGCGACTCGCATGAGCGCGCGCTTCCAAGTTGGTTGGCGTTCAACTAAGTGCGCCGCGCGCGGCCGCCTCGGTTTGACGCGCGTAGCCGCCCCCGAAGAGCACGACATGCGCCAGGAGCGGGTATAGCTGATGCAGACCGGTGCGACGCTGATGCCCTTCGGCGAGCGGATGCGCTGATTGGTATCCGGCCAGTACGTCGGACAGATGCGGGCAACCGAACAGTTCCAGCATCGCCAGGTCTGTCTCGCGGTGGCCGCCGTGCGCCGCGGGATCGATCAGCACCACACCGTCGGCGGTCCACACGACATTGCCGCTCCACAGATCACCGTGCAGCCGTGACGGCGGATCGTCGGTGTCGAAATCACCTGCAGCACAACGGTTGACGACGGTATCTACGGCTAGCCGAGCGTCCTGTGACAGTCGCGGCGCGGCCAATTCCGCCATCGGCGTCAACCGCTCGTCCGCGTAGAACTCGCCCCAGGACTGGTGCGGTGTCAGCGTCATCGGCAACGGCTGCGAGAGCGGCCCGAAGAAGCCTGGTCCACTCCAGCCGTCCGGTCCAGCACCGAACCCTGCTGCACCGGCGTCGTGGGTCACCGCCAGCCGCGCGCCAAAGTCCCATGCCGACTCCCGGGTAGGCGGGACCGAGTTCAGTTGGCGCAGCGTTAAACTCGTCTCGTCGTAACGGACCACTTCCGCGCAGCGCACGCCTTGAGTGACCGCACCGAGCCAGTTCAGACCTGCTGCCTCGCAGGCGAAGAAACCTTGTGGCGCAGCGGGATTACGCTTGACGAATTCGGTAGTCACCCCGGCTGTTTGGCGACCGCCAGCAGCACCCGGTCACGGACACCGGTCGGCAGTCGGTTCATCAGCGCCAACTGCATCTTGGGGCCGGCGCCGACGACGTATCGGGCCCGCGGATGACGCGCCGTCAACGCCTTTTCCACGACGGCTGCGACTTTCTGCGGTGGGACGGCCATTTTCTGCGACGTCGGAATCGTCTTCTTCAGTCCGGCAATGTGTTTGTCGTAGAGCTGGCGAGTGTCCGACCGCAGAGCGGAGGCGATACCCTCGGCCATCGCGTCCGCGGTCCGCCACATGTCGGTGTCGGTCTGCGCCGGTTCGATGACCACTACCGGTATGCGCCAGGGTTTGAGTTCCAACCGCATCGCGTCAGCGGCGGCCTCGAGCGCGAACTTGGACGCACAGTACGCACCGACCAACGGGAACGAGATCTTGCCGTTGAGGCTGGAGATGAACACGATCCTCCCGCGCGACGCGCGAAGCCTCGGTAGCACCGCTTGAGCGACTGCGATCTGGCCGACGACATTGACGTCCAGCTGGCGGCGAAGTTCTTCGGGCGCAAGGGTTTCCATCGGACCGCCGACCACGATGCCCGCATTGTTGACCACCGCGTCGAGTTGCGCAGGCAATGAGTTACCCAGTGCGGCAATGTCTTTGCTGTCAGTCACATCCAAGATGACGGACGCGATCCCCTCCGCGCGCAAGCGGTCGGCGTCTTCGTGATTTCGCACCCCGGCGGTCACGTCCCATCCTCGCGAGGCGAGATGAGTTGCGATGGCGTGACCGATACCCCGCGAAGCGCCCGTGACAAGGACCGTCGGCATCTGATCAACCGACCTTCGTCAAATCCTTCGAGGTGACCCAGAGCATCTTCGTGATCAGCCAATGAGAGCTCTTGTGCTTCATGTTCAACCAGTACGTCACGAGGTTGATTTTCGGAATGCCCTTGCTCGCAGCGGTGGTCGAGGTGACATTCACGTACACCATGGCAGTCGCGTCCGCCCCGCTGAGCGACACGACGGCGGCGCCGACGACGTCCGCGGTGCGGTGAACCTGCTGCTGTTTGTTTGCGGCAACAGACGCGTCGACGAGCTTTGCATACTCGTCCTTGAGATCGCCGCCCAGGAATTTCGAGGATCGCGCCGAGAGCTGGTCCATGTCCTCCGGGGTGTACGTGAACAACGTCGTGATCGCTTTGGTCGCGGTTCGCGCGATGTCCAACTTCGTGTCGACCACCACTCTGTCGGAGAGATACGGCTGCAGCATCGCACCTGCAAATGCTCCTGCGGCGACGAACAACGCCGCGGCAACTGCCACAGTGATAGTCATCGCCCTCGTGACGGGTTTCCGGATGCGGAGCTTGGGTTGCACCGGCGCTTCGGCTTCTTCGGGCTCTTCGCCTGGAACCGCGTCGGCCGCCTCTGCATCGGCTGTCTCCGTGTCGGCATCGTTCTGCTTGTGGCCGCGGAACCATCTGCGCCGCTTGGGTTTTGACACCGTCTCAGTGGGCGTCTCGGACTTCGTCTCCTCGACAGCGTCGGTATCTACATCGGTGGCCTCTGCCGTCGTCTCGGTGGCCGACTGTTCCGCCGACTCGACCGTGTCGGTCCGCGAGCCCGTCACCGAACGCGGCCGGAATGACCGATGCCGACCGCGCTTGCCGACCGGTGTGGCGGATGTCGACGCCGTCGTGTCGGCATCGACGTCGTGGGTGTCGGTCAGATCACCTGTGTCAGTTGGCTGATCTTCCACTGCTGCCCTTCCTTGACGGCTGTCACCACCCACCGGTTTCCGTTGTCGACCGGCTTCGGCGGATTGCCTACTGTCGTGGTCATCTTCGTCGCGACGAGCACGCTCGCACTACCGTCGTCGTGCCACCTCTCGATGCCGGCTTCCAGGACCGTGCCCTTGCTCGGCTCGGCACGGGCGACCCGGACCAGGATCTCGTTCTCTTTGTCTTTGAACTCCTTGGCGAAATCGCCGGTCGCGTCCTTGAGGATTCGGTCCCCATAGGCGTTGGCGTGGAACGGATCCAGCGTCGTGTAATCGGCCATGAACTGGCCGACGTAGCCGAGCACTGCTGCGTCTTTCGCGTTGGCGTTCTCGTCCTTTTCATGCGACCACAGCATGCGCCCGGTCAGCCCGATCGCCACCGCGACGACCACTGTGGCGACCACGCCGAGCCCCGGCAGACCTCGAAGGCCGCGAACCCAACCCCACCGGTCGTGCTTGACCGCGAGAACGGGCTCCTCGCCGAACCGCCGCGAATCGGCGTCCAGTTTTCGCCGCGGACTCATGGCGAGGCCTTCGGCATCACGGGCTGCGTCAGCACGCTGAGATCAGACACCCGCCACTTTCCGTCGGATTTCTCGAAGCTGACGCGCGCGGTGGCGGTGATGAACTTGACGTCCTGCTGCTGGGCCTGGCGCTGGCCCTGCAGGAACACCAGCATCGTCGCCTTGTCCGCGGTCACGCCCGGCAGCACCGAGCTGGTCACCGCCCAGTACTCGTTGCTGGCCGCCGCCTTTTTCGCCACCACCTGCTGTTCCTTGACCAATTGGTCGCGGTAGTTGGCGGTGACGAGGCTCTGCGCGTGGGCGAAGTCGTCCTTCAGCGTGCCCGCGTTGTAGGTCAGTATCTGCTCGACGATTCGCGGGCCCTGATCGGCGATTTCGGAGCGGGCGGAATCGACGGCCTGCTCGTGCCGATACACCGTCCAGTAGGTCAGTCCGGTCGCCGCGGCCGCGACGACGACACCGGCCGCCAACACCGTGCCGACGACGCGACGCATATCGATCCGCGGCGGGTCGACCCGACGAACCTCAGTGCGAAGGAGAAGATCGGCAAACGTGCGGTTGCGCGAATCCCACAGCGGCCAAAGCCATCCCACGAACACGGCGAGGGTGTCGAGCAGGTGCGCCAAATCCCGGACCAGAAGCCGCCACGGGCCAGGTCGCGTTCCGTCGGGACGTAGCACGGCGATGCCGAACAGCGCCCGACCGAGAGTCCATGTGGTGACACCGGGCGCGAGTAGCCGGTTCACCAGGATCGCGAGGATCACCAGTGCGGCAGCGACGATCGAGCACCACCACAGCCCGCCATAAGGGGTCGCCGACAGCTCGAGAAGCGCCAGCGCGGCAATCACCGCAAGGCCGAAGAGAACGTCGATCGCGAACGCGCCCGCGCGCGACGCCCACAAGGCCAAGGCGCAATCCTCGACCTGCTCGGTGACCGCCTCCGTGTGCGCTTCCTGGAGCACAGCCGTCAAGTCATCACCTGGTCGAGCTTGGCGATCTTGTAGCGTCCGTCTTCGCGGACCATCTCCGCGCGCAGGCGCATCCCGGTTTCCTGGT